>CAZMKB010000100.1:0-11212 GCA_964566685.1 uncultured Gemmatimonadota bacterium
CACGAAGAACGCCCGGCGGTACTTTCACACCTGTGACGACAGCCTCCACGCGAACAGGAGGATCGGTGTTCTGAGGGGTAGCATTCCGCTGCCGGCGGGAGACGGCTGGGTCGATTCACAGGCGGCGATCGAGGCCGCCGAAGCCCTGGGCGGCGCCGGTTTCCGGAGTCAGCATCCGCTCTGCGACGCATTCCTGTCCCTGGAGAGTCCCAACAGCCTTCTCTTCGACGATCACGTGTGGCTGGCTTCGTACGAAGATCTCTACGGTGACATGCTGAAAGTCTACGTCGGAGCATATGACGGTGCCGGACGGGGGGCTTTCAACTTCAACCGGAATCTCGATTCCCTCTACACCGCCGACCTCTTCGTCGCGGAGGCCACGAGTGCGGCTCTCGAGAGAAATGCTGATGCGTACCTCTACGGTATCTTCAGCGTCCTGCCGCTGGCCTCCTCCCACGTGGGGGAGTCGCCGGCATGGGCCTACCTGTTCCACTCGCCGCAGGAGGGAAGCTCGGTGTCGGTGACGGTGCAGCCGACCGTCGTCGAACCCCGGGTGGCCGTCGAGACATTTATGAATCCCATCGAGCCGGGAGATTTCGAGCAGGGCTGGATCAGCAGCGACTCGGCGCTCGCCATCGCCGGGCGCGCCGGAGGAGACGGTGTCGGGGGAGGAGTGCTCGCTCCGGAAAAGGGTGCGTTTCTGGCGAGAGGACTGTATGACCTGCAGCCCGACCTGCTCGTCTGGCGCGTGAGTTACGAGACGCCATGTCACACGGGTCTCTTCCACATCGACGCATACACCGGCGAAGTGCTCGACGGTGTGGTCGGCGACATCGCGGACGACTGCGGCTCGCAGCCGCTCCCGCGCGCGACGGCACTCTTTCAGAACTATCCGAATCCGTTCAATCCCAGTACTGTCATCGGCTACACCGTCACCGGCGACGCCCCCGTGCCGGTGAGGCTCGCGATCTACGACCTGCACGGACGGCTTGTGAGAACACTCGCCGACGGGGTGAAGGAGCAGGGAAGGTACTCGGTCACGTGGAATGGTGAGAACGACCGCGGTGAAACGGTGGGTTCGGGAATCTACCTAGTGAAGCTCGATGCAGGCATGGAACACTCCGTGCGGAAGATGCTCCTTCAGAAGTAGACGTTGCCTGTGTTCATGATCGGATGAGCGGGACCGGCGATCCGTGCCGGTCCGCGCCACATCCTCGCTTCACGAAGCAGCCCGTATCGCAGGAGAAAAAGAACGGGACAGGCACAGGGCCTGTCCCGTTCGTCGTGATGGCGGGTGAACGATCGGTGTCTCTCCCGGTGTCTCCGGGAGGAGATCCGGGTGCCGACTACGTGCCGTACCAGGAGAGACGCTGTACCGTGTAGACGAACACGGTCCCGGGGGGCAGCTTCTCCGGATCGAGAAAATCGGTGTCGAACGACCACTCCCTGATGGGGGCGGTGTAGTAATTTCCGCCGTAGTACCAGTCGCCTGTAGCCCACTCGCTCCGCCAGACACAGACGAGAGAGCCCATGTACGAAAATGTCCTTCCGCTCCAGTACTCGAGGAACCTGGGATAGTTCTCGAGTCCGCCGTTGTAATCACCCCAGGTGGTTTCGGTGTTCCCGGCCATGACGGCACAGTTGACGGTGGTGTTCGATGCGATCCGGTAGGAGAGCGCCTTGTCGCTGTTCGCATCGTCCCAGTTGTTCGAGAGGATGTTGATGGCGTCACCGACCAGGCTCGCCGGTCGTTTCTGGTTCGTGTTGTAGTCACCCCACACATACAGGGGATTGTCGGTAGCCACCGTCAGCCCCTGGCTGGGAAGGGTTGTTCCGTTGATGACCCGCACCACGGCGTCTCTGGCACCGGGAATCGTTTCGGACATCGATATGTAGAGGATGCCGTTCGCCGGATCCTGACCGCTCAACCGCAGAGCATCGATGTCGATCTGGATGGCCGTCAGCCACTTTTCCTCACGGAAATTGTAGAAGTTCGCCGTGGAGAGGATGCCGGGCTCCAGCTCCACCGGTGTCCCGTCCCCATCCGTCGCCACGCCGTCGATGATCTTCAGATCGGCTTTCCAGTAGAACATCATCTTGCGCAGCTCCTCCGAGTCTCCTCCCTCGCCCCGCTTGATGAGATCGTGAAACTCGACGTCTCCCGGGATGGGGAGAACCAGGGCGTCGATACCGTGTGCCTGGTCCTCGACTTCCCCCCCCCAGGTCTCGATGGAACGTTCGAGCCAGTCGGGGTCGGTGCTGTCGAACGTCATGTCCTGATATTCGCCCTCTGCGTCCTTGAACCTCGTCGTACCGTCGGGATCGCTTGCGCTGTCCTTTCTACGGTGGTAGATGTCGCCGGCGGAGGTCACCTTGCTGTTGAAGGAGAGCGTTGCCCATGTGTCCATGTAGAGATCGGAGTTCGTGTGAACCCGTCCTTCGAAGGTCATCGGAGCTCCGGGAAGTATCTCGAGATCCTCGTTGTAGAAGACACCGAACTGGAAGATCGGGATGAGGAGGTGCTCGATGTCCTGCTGGATCGTCTTCCGTGATCCGGAAGGACCGTTCACTTCGGATGTGATCTCGTATTCCGAGATCACGGCATTGAGGCCGGCGTACGGTCCGGTGGTAATGCGCTTGACCGTGGGCGTGCCGTCGCGCAAGATTTCGTAATTGGTGAAGGAAAAATGGTCGAAGGACGGCGGATTCTGGCTCAGCTGAATAAGCTCACTCTCCGTCGGAACCCGTCCCGTCGAGAGGATCGCACCGAGGTCGGCCGTCGCCTTCTCGACGCCTGCTTCGGCGACGTAGAGCGCCTCCACACCGGACTTGTGGTTGTGCGAGATGCGGATCTCGGTCGTCGATATCATGCTGGCCGACAGGCCGAGCAGGACGAGAAGCACCGACAGGAGCAGGGTGAGTGTCAGGGCGAAGCCCTGTTCGTTTTTCCTCTTCGCGTATCTCATTGTTTCCTTCCCTCGTTCTACCACCGTTTCAGGTTTCGTATCTGGATGTCGGACGTCAGGGTAAGCCGCCGGTAGTGGTCGGGTTCCCCGGTGATCGAGTGGAGGCCGTGCGGCCAGCCGGGATCGGGAGTGTTCGTCCGCGCCACGAAGGTGACGGTGGCTTTTCTGATCGCTCCCGGGGATACCGGATCTGGAAGATCCCTGTCACCGGTCACGAGATCGTAGACGAGCTGCATGTTCTCCACGTTGTCGGCGACGATCCTCGGTGCCTGGCCGTCTTCTTCGAGCACGAGCGACGGGTGCAGCGGATCCGAGTCATCGATGTAGTATTTTCGATAATTGGCGAGGATCACCGTCGACGGCTGAACGTAGGTGCAGGAGAGGCTCTGATCCTCGTTCCACGGAGACTGTGTGCTGTGGTCGAACACCTTCGGTTCGCCGCCGGATATTCCCGTTATCAGGAACAGCTCGCTCGACTCCCCGCAGTCCGTCGTCGCCCCGTGTATGATCACGAGCGATCCGACGCTGAAACCGGACACGTCCTCGACGGCCACGCCGGAACTCCTGTCCGCCATCGGGGCGGCCAGCTCGGTTTCGACACGGTGGAAACCCGCGAAGACGACCACGGTGTCCGGGAAACCGTTATCCCCGTTACCCGGATCTATCGGGTGGAGGAGGCCGAGGTCCGACATGACGCCACCCGAAGGGACGCCGGAACCGGCTATCCTGAGATCATTCGTGACCTGATCGATCGCCACCCGCACGTTCTGCTGCATACCGGTTACTTCCGCCTGCTCCACGTACGATTTCTGATCGGCCTTGAAGATCTGATAGGCGAACAGCGAGACGATCATGAAGATGGCGAGCGAGATCGTCATCTCCGTCACGGTAAAGCCGGCGGATTCTCTCGATTGGCTCACGGAATCACCTCTACAGGACATTGTTCCTCATGGTCTCGAGCCTCACCTCGTGTTCGATGCCGTCGGCGTCGAACCTCACAGTGATCTCCATACGGGAGAGAGAGGCATCGTACTGGATGTCGATCTCGCCGTACCCGAGGGGCAGCTCGCTGTGGATCAGCTGCTTCCACTCCGCACAGTCGGAGTGGGCGGGCTCCACGACCGGCGGCGTCGAATTCGTGTTGAAGTTGTCGTAGTCGGTGAGGTTGTCGTAGTCGACCTGGATGAGCTTCTCGATCATGCTCGTCGCGATTCCCGTCGCTTTCGTGTACAGTCTCCCCGAGTGATTTCCCCGGATCTCCGAGACCATCAGCTGCGCCGTGAGGCTCATGACGGCCGTGAGGAGGACCAGTGAGAGGAGCACCTCAACCAGCGAGAATCCGTTCTTGTGCCCTGTCCGCCGTTCGTTCGTGTCTCTTTTCATCATTAGTTCTCCGCTATCCGTCCGGTCGTCGATATGCTGATGGACTTGCTCTCCCCTCTGCTGTTCACCAGGTCGATGCTCGCCGCCTGCCCGGTTCTTCCCATGTAGTCGAACTCCACCGGTGCCGGGAGCGAGCCGAAAAGCACGCCTTTCCTGCTGTGTTCGCTCGAGAAATCAACCGGCGTCTGCACCAGCTCCCACTGCGATCCGACCCGCCGCTCGAGCTGGTAGTCCCGCTGCGACGTGAAGTTCACCCGTACCGAACGGTTTTCCTTCAGCGCGATCTGTCGTGCGAGTCTGAGATCCGAGATCAGGCACTGCGAGGCCGTGTTCAGCCGGTAGTGCGAGAGGCTCCCCGAAATGGTGGGGATGGACATACCGATGATAATCGCCGTCATGGCGAGAACGATCGCCATTTCGACGAAGGTGAACCCGTGTGCTTCGGTCTGTTTCACGATTCCCTCTCTCATCGTTTCGACCCCCCCTCATCGAGGAATATTCGAGAAAAAGCGAGTAATAGCAACCCACTTACAAATTAATGAGCAATATATATGCCACTATTAACCCCACGTGCTTTCCGGATCAATCTTCTAAGTCGATGATTCCGTTCCGGATGCGGAAGCTCTTCCGCCCCTCGCCCTCCTGCCGGCGGGGAAAGAGCGGCATCCCTATGCAATTTTTATCACACTGTCCTTCAACCCGGGTTATTCATGCGATTTCGAGCAGGAGGCTCATGATGATCGATAGCCATTCGATAGCACAAAAGTCAGGGATCGCTGAGCACCGGAGGAGGCGGTGCCTCCCGCCGTTTCTCATCGGTCGCCGGGCGCCGCGGCCCGAGGCCGAATCCTTCCGGAGTCGAAAAAAGGTGCGGATTTCGTGACCATTCCATTGTGTCCGGCGGAGGTCAGGCGGCAGAACCTGCTGGAAAGAAACAGAATGGGCGCTCTACGAACACCTGGCATGCTTGTTGCTTTCAATCGCGATTGAGTCGGGAAATCACCGCCTGCCAGGCCCGCGGAATCCGGGATGAGGATCGGGAAACCGGAGCGAATGCGAAGCCGGCGGTGAATTCCCGAATGGAAAAATTTCATGTTGACAAATACACATGCTATCGTGTACTTTATTGACAGGATAGCAACATCTTGTGGCTCTGTCCGGGGCGAGGAGATCAGCAGGTGGCATTTCTCAAAGGACTGAAAAGAGTCGTGGGGCTCGACATCGGGTCCAAGCTCATCAAGGCGGTCGAGATAGAGCACGGCAAGGAAGGGTTCCGCATCTCGAATGTCGCCATCGCCGCTACTCCGCCGGGGAGTGTCGCCGAAGGCGCCGTCGTCGAACGGGATGAGATAATCGACACCGTCAAATCCATCCTGCAGACGAGCGGCATCAAGTGCAGAAGTGTCGTAACCGCCGTCGCCGGTAAGGATGTCATCATCAAGCGGATCAAGATGGATTCGATGGAGCCTCAGGAGCTGCAGGAGGTGATCGGATGGGAGGCGGAGCAGCACATTCCGTTCGAGCGGGACGAAGTCGTTCTGGATTTCCAGATCGTCACGTCCGCATCCGAGGGCGGCCAGATGGAGGTCCTGCTCGTCGCTGCGAAGAAGGACCGGGTCGACGACCGGATCGATCTCATCTATGACTGCGGCCTCACACCGGTCATCGTGGACGTCGATTCCTTCGCGCTCACCAATGCCTTCGAACACAATCACCAGGACGAGCTCGCGGGCATCAAGTGCCTCATCAGCATGGGGAAAGAACTCACCAGCATCATCATCTATCAGGACGGGGTGCTCCTCCTCGCCAGGGATGTGGCGGGAGGCACCGGTGTCCTCAACGACGAGCTGCAGCGCGTCCTCGGATTCGAACCTGACGAAGCGGAATCGAGCCTGCTCGGCGTCATACCCGAGGGAAAGAGTGCCGAGGAGGTACGGACCATCATCTTCAGCGTCTCCGAGCGTCTCCTGCGGAACCTGGAGCGCGCCAACAGCTACATCAAGACATCCGGACTTGGTGACGGGATCGAGGATTATTATCTCTGCGGCGGCGGCGCGAAGGTGCCCTGGCTGACGGCATTTCTCAAGGACAAGCTGAACAGCGAAATCAGGATACCGAATCCGTTCAGGTTCATCGACATGAAGGAGGGTATCGTCGAAGAGCGGATCAAGAAAGAGATGGCTCCGATGATCATGCAGGCCGTCGGACTGGCGATGCGCGAAGATTTTTAGCCCGAGTTATTCATACGATTCCGGGGGTTGTCGTCCGTGAAGATCGAAATCAATCTGGCCAGAGGGAGACCGAGGCAGAGACGGTGGGGCCTGAAGCTCAAGGATTTCAAGCCGGGGAAATACATCAAGGCACCACCGCTCATCCTGATGATCGTGGCAGGTGTTTTGCTGCTGTTCATGATTACGATGCACTTCTATCAGAACTATCGCATCGACACCCTGGACGAAGAACTCCAGGTGGCTCTCGCGGATTCCGCGGCCCTGTCCGAGACCATACAGATGATCAGGGACATCAGGGCGAAGCAGCAGGAGTTCAGGGCGAAGATCGACATCGTGAAACGGCTGGAAACGAAGCGATTCGTCCTGCCCAGACTCATGGACCAGGTCAGTTCCGCCATGCCAGGATTCACCTGGCTCACGAGGTGGGTTCCCCTCAACGAGGAGAACGGGAACTGGTTCCAGCTCGAGGGAGTGAGCTTCTCGAACATACGGATCGCGGAGCTGATGATGCGGCTTCAGGCCATGCAGATGATCGACGAAATCATCCTCGTCAACATCCACGAGAAGATCGAGGACGGTGTGTCGACCATGGTGTTCACGATGAAGTGCCGGTTTACGGAAAATTCCGTCTCGTGAGGTGATATGATGAGAAGATTGAAGACTGCATTGACATATGGCGCGGCTGTCGCCATCGCAGGGTCGCTGATTTCGGTGTCCTGCGACGGACCGAGGAACACGACGAGCTTCGCGGTCCTGACGGGTCACATCCTGCAGTCGCCGCAGAATCCCGTCGGTGTCCAGGGTGTGACGGTGTGGATCGAGTCGGACAGCGAATCGGACCTGCCCTACTACGGAGGGGACGTGACGGTCATGACCGATGAGGGCGGTGAATACTTCGGGCGTATCTTCCTGGGCTTCACCACCCAGGAAGATGCCTCGGGCGGATTCAGCTTCGATCCCGAGCAGCCGCAGTACGTCGGCGACGCCCGGGTCATCTTTTTCCACGAGGACCTCTACTTCGATCTGGGAGGCGGCATCTCGCTGGAGATGGGGCAGACGATCGACATGCCGACCATCTACCTGAGCCAGTTTCTCCCGTTCGCCGGTCCTCCGGAATAACGCCCGCCGGTTCAGGCCGAGACGGAGACGAAAATGGATCTGAAAGATCCCAGATACCAGAAGATCATTCTGCTGGTGTTCTTCGCCATCGGCATCATCTATGTGTTCGTTGCATACGACTATCTCCCGAAGTCGGGGGAGATCGACCGGCGGGAGGTCCACCTGCTCGGTCTCAAGCAGCACATCCAGAATGCCCGGCGGAGGGTGGAGCAGAGCGACAGGGGGCAGCTCGAACAGGAGCTCCACGCCCTCGAGGAGGAGCTGACGATGTTCCAGGAAATGCTCCCTCTCGAGGAGGAAGTGCCGGTGCTCCTGCGGGACGTGGAGCGCAAGGGTCTCCAGTCCGGCGTGAGCTCGGTCCTCTTCGAGCCCCGGGGAACCATTCCCTCCGATCTCTTCACGGAATTGACCTACCGGGTTTCGGTACGGGGCGATTACCACGACATCGGCACCTTTCTCTCACGGGTTGCCGGCATGAAGCGGATCGTCGCGCCGTCGGACCTCACCCTCGTTACGAACAAGGTGCGGCGCGAAGCGTCGGAGAAGGAAGATCTCTCGGTCGTCGCGGAGTTCGACATGAGCACCTACACCTCCTCGACGGCGCCACCGGATACCACACGCAAAGAGGCCGGAAAATGAATTCTTCCAGGCTCGAGCTCTATCCTCTCATGACCGCCGGAGTTCTCGTGGTCCTGCTCGTCATCGTGGCGAAGATGTCGGAAGGCACACCCCGGCCGGTGCCGCCGGAAGATCCGGCCGTCGAGGCCGCAGCGGGTGGGAGCGAGAACGCGGGGGCGGAAGCGGAAACGATGATCTTGGAAAACGGACCTGGACGGGAAGGGGACCTCGCGGAGACACCCATCTCCCGCTATCCCGGGATCAGGCCCTTCAGGTACATGGCGAAGGGAAGGAGAGATCCATTCGTGCCGCTCCTGAACAAGCACCCGGACACGGGCGCACTTTCTCTCGCCCAGCTCGAGCTCACCGGTATCCTGTGGAACAGGGACGAGAGCCTCGCGGTTCTCGAAGACAAAACCGGGAAGGGGTATCCGCTCAGAGTCGGCGATCACATCGGAAACGCCACACTCACCAGTATCAAGGACGGTGCGGTCGTTTTCAGAGTCGTCATATACGGAGAGGTTCACTATCATACTCTGAAGCTCGTGACCGAAGAGGAGATGAACGGATGAAAATCAAATACAGTATCGGCGTTCTCGGACTCGTGATGTTCATGATCCTCTTCGTACGGTCCACGGCCGGCGCCTACGGCGTGAAATCAATACGGGTCGAGCCGCTCGAGGAGACGACCAGGATCATCATCGAGACCGACGAGGAGTACTCCTATCGTGACTTCTTCATCAACAATCCGCCCCGCATCGTCGTCGATTTCGACGGGGCCGATCACCAGCTGCCCCGGTGGGACTTCGGGACCGTCCAGCTCGGGGGGATCGAGAAAATACGCACCAGCCAGTACAGGGAGAACACTGTCAGGGTGGCGCTCGAACTGACAGAGCCGAAGGAGTACTCGCTCTTCAGGAAAGAGAACAGCCTGATGGTCGTTCTCTCCAACGCCGGCGGATCGTTCGAGCCGTGGGTCTCGGCGTCGTTCGCGGACACGACAGCCGCCGATACGGAACCCGGGGAGGACGACTGGCAGTACAACGGGACGGGCGGAGTGGCGCTGCACGAAGACCCCATCTCGGTGGACTTCGAGGAGGCCAATATCAAAGTGGTGCTCCGGGCATTCTCGGAGTTCAGCGGCCAGAGTATCGTGGCAGGGAGGAGCGTTACCGGGACGGTCACTGCCCGCGTCACCGACGTGCCGTGGACCCAGGCTCTCGAGACGATCCTCAAGGCGAACGGCTACGGGTTCCAGTACAGCAACGGCGTCTACATCGTGGACAAGCTCGAGAACCTGCGTGCCACCGAGGCGCTCGAGAGTCTGCAGCCCACCGTGTTCAGGCTCAACTACATCGTGGCTTCCGAAATCGTACCGATCATCGAAAACATACTGAGCGACCGCGGGGCGGTGAGCACCGACGAGAAGACCAACTCCGTCGTCGTCACCGATGTTCCCAGCAAAATCGAGGAAATCGCGAAAGTCCTCCCCAAGCTCGACCAGGAGACCAAGCAGGTCAACATCAAGTCGAAGCTGATCTTCGTCGACACGTCGGATCTCACCCAGCTCGGTATCGACTGGAAAGTCGGAAACCTGACCAATCCCCGGACCGATGTCCACGGTGAGGCGTCCACGGACGGCGCCCGTCTTGCCGATCCGTTCCTCGACATGTCGCTCGGGACCTTCCACTCGGGGGTGAACGTGTCCGGTGCCCTCCAGGCGCTCCAGGAGCAGCAGATCATCGACGTCCAGGCCCAGCCTGAAATAACCACGCTCGACAATCTCCCGGCGGAGGTGTTCGTCGGCGAGCGTACGCCGATCCGGGTGATAGACGTCGGCGCCCAGGCCACGGAGGCCGCCACGATTCAGCTGGTCGAATCGGGGATCCGCCTCTCCGTCATCCCGCACATCACGAACAACAACAAGATCGTGATGGACCTGCGGGCTGAACGGAGCCAGTCCGTGCCGGATCCCTCGGAGTTCGGCGTCAAGTGGCAGACCCAGGAAGCACACACGACACTGCTCGTGGACGACGGGCAGACGGCGGTGATCGGCGGGCTCACGACCTACACTACCATCGACAGCAAGCGAGGCGTACCCGGCCTGTCGAGTATTCCCGTGCTCGGGAATCTGTTCAAGTTCAAGAGCAAGGACAAAGAGAAGGTCGACCTCCTCATCTTCGTTACTCCCTACATCGTCGACCGCGGGGTGATGCAGACACAGGCGCTCTCCGAGGATTCGACCGAATCGGCCGCGAACTGAACCGGGCCTCCAGTCCGGTGCTCCGTGACGTACGTCCGGTCGCCGGCTCCCCCGCAACCGGGCTCCCGGGATGGTACACGAGAACGTCAAGCCTTGATTTTGCCAATATCCAACTATAATATATCCTGCAACGTAAAATGGGACACGATCTCAGGGGAAACGGAAAATCATGAGCGAAGACACTTTTCTCGAAATCATCCTGTTCCTCTCCGAGAGGTTCAGTGAAGCATATCCCCAGAAGTGGGAGCTCGATGAGGCTTCGGAGTTCCTGCTCGAGATGGGCTACGATCGCAGCGCGGTGAACCGGGCCATATCCTGGTTTTTCCTGCAGGCCGAGCCCGACGCAACCGATTACGCGGCCGCTCCCGTCAAGAAGTCCGTCACCGGATTCAGAGTGCTGAGTCCGCAGGAGATGAGCCGCATCACTCCGGAAGCCTACGGGTATCTGATAGAATTGAAGAGGCTCGGAATCATCGACGACGACAGTCTCGAAGACGTCATGGACAACGCGATGGCGACGGGCGATGAACTGATCGACCGGGAGGATGTGATCCAGATCGTGAACAGGGTCCTTCGCGGATTCTCGGACGAGGACATGGACAAGGCGAGGTAGGTGGATGATGGCGAAGTCG
>CAZMKB010000101.1:0-11194 GCA_964566685.1 uncultured Gemmatimonadota bacterium
ACTCGCCGATAGTGATAAAAGCAGACCAGATAAGGGGACTTTTTCAGCAGCCTCTTTTCAGGTCCCCGGCCCCCCGGGACGAAATCCTTCGTTTTGCCCCTCACCGCGCCGCCCCGGCGGATCGAAACGGCCCGGGCTCCTACGTATCGCCCTTCCGTCGGGAGAGAGGAACAGTCCGGAACGAGGATCTTGACCGGCCGCTGCCGCCCCGTTATGTTTTTGGTGGCCCTGTCCCGGGCCATGCCATGCACCGTTCTTCCCCCCCGGTATGCAACCGCACCATCTCCCGCTTCCCCCTGCTCGCACGCCACAGCGCCTTCGGTGCGTCATCGTATTCATGAACAGAAGCGCCGGACAACGTCATGAAGGGGGGGAACGGGATGCTCAGTCAAGTGCACAGCTGCTGCGTCATCGGTATCGACGGCAGCCTCATCTCGGTCGAGACCGACATTCGATCCGGTCTCCCGTCATTTTCCATCGTCGGTCTTCCGGAATCGGCGGTAAAGGAGAGCAGAGAACGGGTCTCCGCCGCCATCGTGAACAGCGGCTACGATTTTCCGCTCAGGAGGATCACGGTGAATCTCGCACCTGCGGATATCAGGAAGACGGGCACGGCATTCGACCTGGCGATCGCCGTCGGTGTTCTCTCGGCGATCGGCGAGGTGTCGGAGGAGCGGCTCGGGGACTACGCCGTCGTCGGCGAGCTGGCGCTCGACGGTGCGCTTCGAAGCGTGCGAGGCATCCTCTCCATGGCACTGGCCGTGAAAAAGGAGAATCTCCGCGGCGTGATCGTGCCCGAGCCGAATGCCCGGGAGGCGGTGGTGGTGGAGGACCTCCGGATTGTCAGCGCCTCCCGCCTGGGTGAGGTGGTTGCGTTCCTCAATTCGGACCGGCCGCCTGGAGCTCCGGTGATCGCGGATTGTTCCCGTCAACAGCATGATTCGGACACCCGGCCCGACATGTCCGACATCCGGGGCCAGGAGACGGTGAAGCGTGCGCTGGAGGTCGCCTGTGCCGGGGGACACAACCTCCTGATGATCGGCCCTCCCGGAGCTGGGAAGACCATGATCGCCCGGAGGATCCCCACCATCCTCCCGCCGATGACGGTCGAGGAACGGATCGAGACAACCCGCATCCACAGTGTTTCGGGAACGATCCCCGCCGGCCTCTTTCTGCTCGAGGAGCGGCCGTTCAGGTCGCCGCATCACACGATCAGCGATGTCGGTCTGGCGGGAGGGGGGAGTGTGCCGAGGCCGGGAGAGGTGAGCCTCGCGCACAACGGCGTTCTGTTCCTTGACGAGTTCCCGGAGTTCAAGCGGCGTGCCCTCGAGGTGCTGAGACAGCCGCTCGAAGACGGTTGTGTCCACATTTCCAGGGCGAGCTTCTCCGTGAGCTTCCCCGCCCGGTTCATGCTCGTCGCCGCCATGAATCCCTGTCCCTGCGGATACTACACCGATCCTTCGAGATCCTGTCTCTGCGGTTCCACCGACATCTCCCGGTACCTCTCGCGCATCTCGGGACCGCTTCTCGACAGGATCGACATTCACATCCAGGTCCCGCCGGTCCGCATCGGCGATCTGATGGATGCGAGACCCGGCGAGCTCTCCCGGAAGATCGCCGACAGGATCGCCCTCGCCCGCCGTCACCAGGCCCTGCGTTTCGAGGGGCTGGATGGCACGCGCTGGAACGCACACATGAGCCCGAAGGAAGTACGGAGGCTCGCTGAGCTCCATCCCGAGGGGATCGAATTTCTCAGGACCGCGATCGCCAGGCTCGGTCTCTCAGCCAGGGCCTTCTTCAAGATTCTCAAGGTGGCCAGGACGATCGCCGATCTGGAGGGGAGTGAGCGGGTGGAGAAGCGGCACGTCGCCGAAGCGACACAGTACCGGACTCTTGACAGATCTCTCTGGGGGGACGCATAGTAGGTGGGAAAGGAAGATCATGTCTCTGGACAGACTGAAATCCCTGATCTCCGGGTACCGGAGAGCCCTCGTCGCGTTCTCGGGCGGTGTCGACAGCACGTTTCTCCTGAGGGTCGCAGCCGACGTGCTCGGGCCCGAAAACGTCATCGCGGCCACCGCCGTGTCCGAGACCTATCCGGCCTGGCAGCGCGAGGATGCCGCGGCCATCGCCCGGGCGTTCGGGGTGCGGCACGTCGAGCTGGAGACCTGCGAGCTGGGCATCCCCGGTTTCCGTGAGAATCCTCCTGACCGCTGCTATCACTGCAAGAAGGAGCTCTACCGGAAGCTGCTCGACAGAGCCGCAAGTGAGGGCTGCGATGCGGTGTTCGACGGATCGAACCTCGACGACCGTGACGACGTCAGACCCGGATTCAGGGCGCTGGAGGAGCTCGGGATCAGAAGTCCCCTCCTCGAGGCTGGCCTGACCAAATCCAGGATCAGACAGCTCTCGAAGGAGATGGGTCTTTCCACCTGGAACAAGGCTTCCTTCGCCTGCCTGTCATCCCGGTTCCCCTACGGATCGGAGATCACCGAAGAGGGGCTGTCCATGGTCGAACGTGCGGAGGAGGTGCTGCGGGGGAGAGGATTCACGCAGGTCCGCGTACGTCACTACGGCGAGCTCGCCCGGATAGAGATCGGCCGGGACGAGATCGATCGGTTCCTCTCCGCCGGGCTCCGCGACGATGTCGCCCGCGAGCTGAAGCACATCGGCTACGTGCACGTCTGCCTGGATCTCGAAGGGTACCGGACGGGCAGCATGAACGAGCCGCTTACTATGGACCGTCGACCCGGGGGATGCTAGGAGTTTCGATCAATCCCTTACTCCGGGGCCGGGGACACGGGGGCCGAGCTCGGGATTGCCCGGATCGGTCTGGTATGCCCAGTCGAAGATCAGCGTGTCGCCCACCACATTGGTGATGCGCACCTGAGCGTAGTTCCCGTCGGCGGTCAGCAGCACGTAGGTGTATCCCTCGAGGGCCTGGAAGACTCCGTTCACCTGGTATCCGCTGCCCGGATCGTCCGGGTCGGGGGCGTAGTTCATGTCGGCGAAGGAAACGGTGGGCCCCCACATGAGGATGAGAGACGTACGGCTTCCGCTCGAGTTTCCGCCCTGGATGTACGGTATCCCGTCGTTCTCCCCGACGAAGAAGAAGAAGTCGGCCACCTGGCTGTCGGAGGAGATCACGCCCTGACCGAGGAGACCCCGTGTGAAGCTGAACCCGGCGGAAGACGGCGATGTTTCGGCGTCGGAAAGCTCGACGTCGTACCCTGCCGGCCGGGGAGTGTCGAACGTGGCGTAAGAGAGCTCGCTCTCGTTCCCGTAGATGTTGAAGGCGCTCACGGCATAGTAGACGGTCTCGCCGTTACGCACGTCCATGTCGACGTAGTTGGTGTCGGCTGTGGTGGCCATGAGGTTGAACGTGCTTCCGTCGAAGCTCCAGTAGGTGTTGTATGCTTCGATGTCGGGCTCGAGGTTCGACCGCCAGATCAGGGTGACGTTTCCGTCGCCGGTGATCGTGATGAGCCCGACGGGCGCCGCGGGAGCGAAGGCGTCGACGGGGTCCACAGGCCCCCCGTTGTCGCCGCATCCTCCCAGGCCGATGCCGATCGCCGTGAGAGTGAGAAGGTGTAATCGTATCGTTCTCAGCATGTCATTCCTCCTGTCATGATGGACCTCCTGCTCGAAATCGCATGAATAACTCGGGATATCGGACGAGAGTCGTCATTATATATATCGAGTCCGTTCTTCGAAAGTGTAAGCGGGCACATCCGCACAATCCACCAAGCAGAGACCGTGCCAGAGCCCTGCTCGAACGGCTGCGAGGCCGGGACTGGTCCGGAGAGAGGATCTCCTGCCCGTTAACAGACACGGAAGAGCTTGTCGGTCAAAGGATTGCGGGAATCGACGGAAGAGGCCGGGTGCCCGCCCTGGGCCGGTTCCGGTCACGGCCGGCCTGTACGCCGCAGGCCGATTCAGCCGGTTCTGTCCTCTTTCGGAGACAAGGCTGTCCTGTCTCGACCGGCGGGCTCCGCTCCCCCGGCCGGACCACGGTACCCCGAACCCGACTCGAACTTGCCACTCACATCCGGGTGCTATATATTCTACTTCACATGTACACCTCTTCTCAATACATCGGAGGGACGAGTGTCCAGGAAGAACAAACAGAGTATCAGGAAACCAGGAACGATCCTCGCCGTCGCAGGGATCGCGGCCGTCATCGTTTTCTTCGCGCTCTTCGGGGACGAGATCATCGATCGTATCTCGGATTATCCGTCGGAAGGTCCGGCCGTGCAGCTGACGCTCGAGGAGGAGGAGTTCCTCGACAAGATGCTCGAACAGTGGAGCCGGGATTTCAGGATTACATCCATCCGCCAGACGGCGCGTCTCGAGGGATTCGAGTACACCCAGGAACTCCGCTACCGCATGACGATCTACCTGGTGCAGACTCCTACCCTGCACCGGCAGCTCGTGTCGTGGCGCGCTCCTACCTATGCCCTCACGAACGAAGAGAAGAAAGTCGCCAAGTACATCCTTCTGCGTGACGGTGCCGGATCCGGGATCCCTCCGCTGGAGGAAATCGGGAAGGCGCTGGGCCTGGAAGAGGAGGTCATCGAGATGGCTCTCGAGATCCTCTATCAGCTTCGCTTCCTCGACAGAGAGACGCATCTCAAGTTCTTTCACGGCGATTACACCCTCAGTCCCAACCACGAGGAGTTCGTGCCCGAGTGGTCTCTCCACTACGTCGAGATAGTGCGGGAGGACGGCAGGTCGTTCAACGTGCAGTGTATCGTCGATGCACTGAAGCTCGTCTACGAGGACTTCATCGGCGAAGAAGTCCTGATCAGGACCTACTGTCCCGTGAGCCTCCAGGACATCGAGATAAAGGCACGGTATGGGGAGATCGTCGAGGTCGATCCCATGACGAGCCTCATACTGCTCGGCGGTTCCTGCCCGCAGAATCTGACGTTCGCGCGGCAGTCTCAGCTGAGTCGGTGGAAGGAGATGCACTCCGACCTGGAGGGGGCTGAAACATATACGGCGGAAGAACTGCTGTATCGCGTCAAACAGGAACGGTAGGCGGCGGTGACCTGCAGGACCGTCGGAGGAGCGAACCGGAATCACTGAATCGGATGGGGGAGAGATGTCAGGAGAATTCGTAAACGAGCCGCTCGTGGATTTCGGCGTGTCCGACAATGTCCGGAAGATGGAACAGGCCCTCGAAGAGGCGAGGAGCCGTTTCGGAACCGAGTATCCGCTCATCGTCGGTGGCGATGAGCTCACGACATCAGGGAAGATAGAATCGATCAATCCATCGAAGAAAGACGAGGTCGTTGGTGTCTGCCAGCGGGGGACGACGGCGGAGGCCGAGAAGGCGATCGACATCGCCGGCCAGGCCTTCGAGTCGTGGAAGTGGAAGCCCGCCGAAGAGCGGGCCGCGGTCCTGTTCCGGGCCGCCGAGTTGATGCGCGAGCGGAGGTTCGAGCTCGTGGCACTGATGGTGTACGAAGTGGGAAAGAACTGGGTCGAGTCGGATGCCGACGTCGCCGAGGCGATCGACTTTCTCGAGTTCTACGGAAGAGAAGCCATCCGGTATGCGGAGAAGCAGCCGCTCACCGAGGTCCCCTCCGAAGACAACGAACTCCGTTACTTACCGCTGGGAGTCGGCATCGTCATCCCGCCGTGGAACTTTCCGGTCGCGATTCTCGTGGGCATGACCTCCGCCGCGATCGTCGCTGGCAACACGGTGGTGCTGAAACCCTCCAGCGATTCGCCGGTACTCGGTGCGGTGTTCAGCAGACTGTTCCGGGAAGCGGGCCTGCCCGACGGTGTGCTGAACTTCCTGTCGGGGGGAGGGGGTCAGATCGGCGACTACCTGGTGGCACACCCCATGACCCGGATCGTGGCCTTCACCGGCTCAATGGCCGTCGGTCTCCGCATCAACGAGCTCGCCGCACAGACGAAGCCGGGCCAGATCTGGATCAAGCGGGTCATCGCGGAGATGGGCGGGAAGAACGCCATCATCGTCGATGCGGATGCCGACATCGATGCCGCGGTGGAAGGCATCGTCGTCTCGGCTTTCGGTTTCCAGGGGCAGAAGTGTTCGGCCTGCTCGCGCGCGATCATCGATGGGAAGATCTACGACGAGGTCGTCGGGAGGATCGTCGAGCGAACCGGCACCATAACCGTCGGCCCCACCGCCGACCGAAGCAACTGGATGGGCCCGGTCATCAATGCGAAGGCAGAAGAGGACATTCTCGGGTACATCGAAAAGGGCAGGAAGGAAGGCAACCTCCTCCACGGAGGCAAGAAGCCATCTCGTGACGGATTCTTCATCGAACCGACGGTGTTCTCCGACGTCACGCCCACCGCGACCATCGCCCAGGAAGAGATTTTCGGTCCGGTTCTGGCCGTCATGAAGTCGAGAGATTTCGAGGATGCCCTGACCATCGCCAACAACACCATCTACGGACTGACCGGCTCGGTGTACACGAACGACCGGGCGAAGATCGAAAGAGCCGCGGACTGTTTTCACTGCGGCAACCTCTACATCAACAGAAAATGTACCGGCGCTCTCGTCGGCGGGCACCCGTTCGGAGGGTTCAACATGTCCGGTACCGATTCCAAGGCCGGCGGTCGTGATTACCTGCTCCTGTTCATGCAGGCGAAGTGTATCTCGGAGAAGAGAGGGCAGGGCTCTTCCACCAGAGCGCTCTGATCTCACTGTTGCATGTCCTGCAGCCTTCGTGTCGTCATTCACTCCGTGTGAGTGAACGTCTCCACTTCCGATCTCACCACACACGTACTCATCCATGACACATCATGTCGACGAGGCCATGAACCCGGTTGCTGCTTGACATGTGCTCCGTGCCTGTGGTATACTGGTGCGTCCACGGTCATGCGGTATGGTGACACCATACCGCCTCGTGTAATTTTCTCCGTGGTAGATGTTGACTCGTGACCACGGACAGTGTAAATTCTCTTCGAAGGAGTGACGTATGAACAAACGAATCGTGTGTCTCTCGATACTGCTGTTCATTTCTCTTCCCGCTGCCGTTCTCTCCCGTGTCTACCTCCAGCCAGGCGAAGCCGCTGTGAACGTCGGCCTCCTTGTTCCCTCCGATGCACGCGACATCACAGCGACTGTTGTCGATGAGTACGAAGGTGTGCTGGTGCGGGAGGTGTCGGACATCGGACTGCTGTCGTTCGTCGTTCCGGAAGAACGCGTGTCCGTCATGTCAGCCGCTCTTTCGGAGCGTGTGCGTTATGTCGAACCCGATCGGCTGCGATATATTCCCGAGCTGCCTTCCCTCCTCGATCACGTCTTCGTCCCCCATCAGGTCGACGGCGATGAGAGTGGAGGAGGAGTGCCGCTCTACTATCCCAACGATCCGCGGTACGGCCAGCAGTGGGGACCTCAGGCCATCGATGCACAGAGAGCGTGGAACCACGTTCCCCAGAATCACGATGTCATCCTGGCCATCGTCGACACCGGTGTCGACGTGTCACATGAGGACCTCACCGGAAACTACGATCCCGCCATCGACAAGGACATCGTGAACAACGACAACAATGCAAACGACGACGCGTTTCACGGGACGCACTGCGCGGGTATCGGGGCCGCGGTTACGAACAACAGCACCGGCATCGCGGGGCTCGCTCAGGTGACCATCATGGGTGTGAAGGTCCTCGACTGGCTCGGGACGGGAACGGACAGCGACATCGCCGCCGGAATCAACTACGCCGCGAACAACGGCGCCGATGTCATCAGCCTGAGCCTCGGCGGAACAGGCTATTCATCAGCCATTCACAACGCCTGCGACAATGCGTTCTACAACAACAACGTCGTCGTCGTCGCCGCGGCCGGAAACAGCAACACCTCCCAGAAGACTTACCCGGCGGCGCACGCTTCGGTCATCGGGGTGGCTGCCCTCGAGACTCCCACCCAGCGGGCCGACTTCAGCAATTACGGTTTCGACAATGTCGAGATATCGGCACCGGGTGTCGCGATACACTCCACGCTTCCCGATCACCTCACTTTCTGGAATCTGTTCGGCCTGTTCCCGTTCGACTACGGTGACATGGACGGTACCTCGATGGCATGCCCGCACGTCGCGGGAGTCGCCGCAGGATACCGGGCGTACAACCAGAACCTGAGTGCGCAGACCGTCAGGAATCTCCTCAACAACTGGGCAGATGACCTGGGTGATCCCTACTACTTCGGAAGCGGCAGGGTCGACTACTTCCCGCTCGACTCGAAGTCGGCGTCCGTCGGGGAGCAGCCGGATCATCACGTGTCGACGACTCCGGCCGATACTGAATCCATCATCGACTTTCTCCGTTACCGCTCGGTCGTCGTCGAGATATTCGACGAAGACATGCGGGAGGTGGCATCGTACCGCCGGTTCCTGGACGAGCCGTCGCATCCCGCGGGGATCGAACAGCTGCCCGAAGGGACCTATCACTACCAGCTGCGGGCCGGGGACCGGGTGTCGGGTACGCGGATGGTAACTCTCGAAAAGTGATGTGCTTCCACTTGACAAAGGTGGCCACATATAGTATGTTTTTTGTTGATGAATACAACTTCTAGTACAAAAAAGAGTTCTCATTCGTTCGTGTGTCGGTTCACCCAACCTGACCCCTGAAAGGAGGGAGGCATGGCCGTCAAGAAAGCCAGGAATAAAGCCGCTCCCAGGAAGAAAGCGGCGAAGAAGGCGAAGAAGGTGCGCTGCGCTGCAAAGACGAAAGAGGGGAAGAGGTGCAAGAGGATGGCGGTGGGTAGCTCGAAGCACTGCTCCGTGCACAAGAAGTAGCGTGATGTTCCCTCCGGGGTCGATCTGAGCTCCCCCGGGCAGCGTGGACAGCAGAGAAGGTTCGTCACTCGCAAGGAGGATTAGGAGAACATGGCGACTGCCGGTCAAATCCAGTTCAGGCTGAAACAGGCCAAGAAGAAAATGACCTCGCTCACCAAAGACGTGACATCACAGAAGAAAAAGATAAAGAAGCTCGAGAGCCAGCTGAAACAGGCCAAGAAGAAGAAACCCGCCAGGAAGACGAAGCCGAAAGCGAAATCGAAGGGTAAGAAGAAGACCGCTTCGAGAAGGAAGAAGAAGTAGTCACACGGTAAACGTTCACTCCTGGCAACCGACACAGAGAATATCGTGACGGAGGGCATGGCCGAACCGGACATGCCCTCCGTCATTTCGTTTCTCGATGTCCTGCTGTTCGTCCACGAGGAGTCTCATCCGGATGAGAGCCGACGACGGGTGTCCGGAACGGGAGAGGGATCACATGCCGTCTCTGCCCGAGGGTGTACCCTTCAGGAAGACCGCCCGCGGCATCACCGTTCCGGTCCGGGTCGTGCCGAGGTCGTCGAAGGCCGGGGTCGTCGGGCCGGTCGGCGAGGAACTGAAGGTGAAGCTCACCGCACCGCCGGTCGGTGGAGCAGCCAACATGCAGCTCGTCGACGTGCTGGCCCGCTATTTCGGGGTCCGGAAACAGGCGGTCAGGATCATCCGGGGTCACAGGGCGAAGAGCAAGCTGGTGGAGATTTCGACGGATCTCCCGTGAAGAACCAGTGGTGAGAATGCTGATCGAGAGTGCTTGATTTTTTCCGCCTGTCGATATAGGTTATCCCATCGGAGCCGGGGTAGCTCAGGCGGTAGAGCAGGGGACTGAAAATCCCCGTGTCGGCGGTTCAACTCCGTCCCCCGGCACGTTTCATTTCCCTCCCGCCGTTGCGTCTCGCAGTTCATCGATCCACTCCGATACGTTCTCTCCCGTCCCGGCCGACAGCCGTATGACCCGGAGACCGGGATTCACGCCGCGGGCGTTCTCGTCGAGCCGGGAGACATCGACGCCCAGGTGAGGGATGAGATCGATCTTGTTGATGACGAGGATCCGTGACTCACGGAACATGAGCGGGTACTTGAGCGGCTTGTCCTCGCCCTCGGTGACCGACAGCACCACCACCTTCATCTCTTCGCCGATGTCGAACTCCGCCGGGCAGACCAGGTTCCCGACGTTCTCGACGAAGACGAGCTCCGTCGAACCGAGGTCGAGGCGTTCGAGCGCGCTTCCGACAGCCTGTGCCGGCAGGTGGCATGCTCCGCCGAACGGTCCGGTGTTGATCTGAACGATCGGAATCCCGTAGCCCGAGAGGCGCTCTGCGTCGAGCGACGTCGCGATGTCGCCTTCGATGACGCCCACAGCCCGCTCTTGCCCGAACGCCTCGATCGTGCGCTCGATGAGCCGCGTCTTCCCCGAGCCGGGCGAGCCCATGATGTTGACCATCCGGACACCGTGTGCCGCGAGTGTCTTCCTGATTTCATCGGCGGCGAACCGGTTCGCCTCGAGAAGCTCCCGTATGATCGGTATTTTCATGTGAACACCTCGTCCTGTTCGTCGTCTACTTCGATCGAATCGATCTCGAGCTCCATGCCGGAGATGACTTCGAGGTCCGTGTCCCCGCAGCGTCCGCACCTGAACAGCGGTTCCTCGAGGATGGAGATCTGCCTGCACCGCCCGCAGGACACCCTGACCGGCACCTCTTCGATCTCGAGCACCGCCCCCTCGAGCACGGTTCCCCTGCTCGCCGCGGCGAAGCAGAACTCGAGGTTGTCCGGAACGACAGCGCGGAGCCGGCCGATCTTCAGGTCGATCGTGCGCACGTGCGGCCGCCCGCTCCCGGCGGCGTGACGACAGTGCCTCGCCAGCTCCTCGTCGACGATGCCGATGATACTCTCGGCGATCGACATCTCGTGCATGATCACCTGCTCCTGTCCGTGCCCCGCGGATTCAGCAGATCCTCGGGAGCTGCTCACCCGAGAGCATGGAGACGATGCGACGCCCGCCGCTCTTCGTGTTGAGCACCACCGAGCCCGGCCTGTCCCCCGTCACCCGGCCGATCACCGCGGCGTGCCTTCCCGCCGGCAGCGACTGGAGGACGCACAGCACCTTTTCCGCCGCGCTTTTCGATACCACGAGCACCAGCTTCCCTTCGTTCGCCACGTAGAGCGGGTCGTAACCAAGGATGTCGCAGACGCTCTTCACTTCTTCGCGGATCGGGATCCGCTCCTCGGAGAGCTCGATCCCGAATCTTCCCGTTTCGGCCAGCTCGCAGAGGACCGTGGCGAGCCCCCCCCGGGTGGGATCCCTCATGAACCTGACTGATGACCCGAAGCGAAGAACGCGCTCGACGAGGGGCCACAGGGAGCCGGCGTCGCTTTCGACC
>CAZMKB010000102.1:0-11149 GCA_964566685.1 uncultured Gemmatimonadota bacterium
ATTCGAGATACCACCCCACGGCCGTGCCGGCGTCGTTGATGCCCCAGGCAATGACGTTCACGGTTGGATCATCGTCGATGGTGACGACACGATAGTTCTGCGGCAGCGCGATGGATGCCCCCAGAAGCAACATGAACAGACCCGCCGCTGCGATACGTTTCGAGTTTCCTCTCATGATGTCCCTCTCGTCTGAAGACAGCGATAATTCCGGCACCGATGCCGGTACGGAACAGATGAGGGCTTCACCCCGAAAGTGGGCATTGCGCGGGAGGAGGTCAAGTTGGAAACAACACCTCATGCACGGAAAAATGTGCGGCAAGGTCTCAAAATGCGCCAGGGTTGTTACAAGAAGAATCACAATAAAGGGAAGTGCGGCGCCTGGATGTCCAGATATCGACCCTCTACCTACACCGATCCCTTACTCGCTTTTCAGTGTTCACCCACCGCCAAAAACAGGGTGGGCCCGATTGAGGAAATCCCTGCTCTCGTGATATAATTCCTGTACTTCTATCAGGGCACATTCGACTTCGACCGGGGAGGGCTTCACATGCAGAAGACGAGATCCGGAAACGGTCAAACCGGAAACAGGCTTCAGGCCTTTTTCCGTGAAACATCCCGCAATGAGTTCCTCACGCTGGAGGAAGAGCTCGAGCTTGCCCGCAGGATACAGGACGGGGACGAGGAAGCCCTTCACAAACTCGTCGGGTCGAATATCCAGTTCGTGATATCGGTGGCGAAGAAGTACACGGAATCGGGGATTCCGCTCGAAGACCTCATCCAGGAGGGTATCGTCGGCCTGATCACCGCGGCCAGACGCTACGACCCCGGCTACCACGTAAAGTTCATCACCTATGCGGTGTGGTGGATCAGGTGCACTATCACCGAGGCAATCTCCCGGAACGCCGGCGTGGCGAGACTGCCGGCCAGCCGCATCAGGGTGCTCTCGAAGATCCGCAGAGACCTCAGATCTCTGGAACAGCGGCTCGGGAGAAAGGCATCGAAGAGAGAGCTCGCCGACTACAGCGACATCGAGCTCAAAGAAATAGACCTCCTCAACTCGACACTGTCACCTCCCAGCAGCATGGAAGTACCGGGCTGCGATGAAGACAATGTGTCGCTCTCCGAGATTCTGCCGAACGAATCGTTTCCGGAAGAACAGAAAGAGCTCACGAGAAAGGAGCTCCTCGAAATATTCACCGAGGCATTTTCCACTCTGAACGAGCGTCAGTCGGACATCATCACCCTTTCCTACGGACTCGACGGCTCTCCGCGGCTCACCCTCGAGGCGATCGGGGCAAAGTACGGGATATCACGGGAACGTGTCCGGCAGGTCCGGGAACAGGCGCTCGGAAAGCTGTATTCGGCCCTCGAGGACATCGAGGTCGAGCTTTCGCACTGATCGAGAAGGAGAAGAGGCGGAAGCCACCCGGAGATTTCGAACGACCTATCCCGAACCGAACCCTACAACCGCGTACGTACCGCTCCGTTCATCCCGGCGCAGGTGGATCAGGCCGTATTTCTGGGCGTCTTCCAGCAGGGCACTGAAGGACCGGTAGCCGAACGATGACTCGGAGAACGACGGCTGCTTGCGCCGCATCGTGTCTTTCACCAGGGAGGAGTACATGGTCCCGACATTCTCCCGCATGAGGGCCTGGACGGCCTCGATCATCAGGCTCATCGCCGGCCTTTTGTTCTTCGGGACATTCTCTCTGATGGGAAGAGACTTCGGAGCCGCGACGAGATCATCGTAGTAGATGAACTCGTCGCAGGCGCCGGAGAGAAGATCGCTCGTCGACTCCCGAATGCCGATCCCGATCACCCTCTTTCCGTTCTCCTTCAGCTTGCTCACGAGAGGAGTGAAGTCCGAATCTCCGGAGAGGATGACGAAGACATCGATGTGTTCCTTCGAGTAGCACATGTCCATCGCGTCGACGCAGAGCTGCACGTCCGCGTAGTTCTTGCCGCTGATGCGCCGCTCCGGGATCTCGATGAGCTGTATGCCCGACTCGTGCATTGCCGTCCGGTAGTCGGCATACGCACTCCAGTCGGCGTAAGCGATCTTCACGATGATCTTTCCCTTTTCCACGAGCCGCTCGAGCACCGGCCGGATGTTGAACGCGCCCTGCATGCGCCTCTTGCTCCTCCGCCCACCGCCTTTCTCCTGGAAGCCGAGTGCGAGGTTCTCGAAATCGATGAACACGGCGAGGTTGGTTTCCTGGTTCATACGATGTCCTCACTCCTGTCGAGATATTCGCGAAGATCAAACGCTCATCCACCGTGATGATACGAGAAGGAGAGAGGTGTTGTCAAGAGCGTTGCGACCCATTTCCTTTCCCCCGCGAACGTCCGCGAAGGGTTGAATTTTCCCGGCGGTGTTCCCATTCTCTGAACAGATTCTCTCACCACATCGGATCTTCGCACATCCCCGCTAGAAGGATGGTCCCCTTGCAGCTTACACCCCAGCACGACGGCAGATCTGCCGCTCGTGTAACGGCAGTCCGCCGCGACACTCCGAGGAGGTAACCCATGCCACGCACAGCCGCAGTACTTTCGATTTTACTGCTGTTTTTCCCGGCAGCGCTTCCGGCACAGACATCTTCCGTTGGGGGCCCCGGGGAGGGGGAGCTGTTCCAGGACCGGACCGCACGACAGCCCGTGCCGGGGCCTTACGTACTTACTCCACAGGCACTGTCGGTCGTCATCGAGCCCTTCAACCCGCCCATTACCATTCCCCAGGGTGGAGGCGTTTTCAATTACTCCATAAGCGCGACGAACGGGGAAGAGAATCCCGAAACATTCGACGTCTGGACAGTAGCGACGCTTCCGAACGGAAATCCCTACGGCCCGGTGCTGGGGCAGCTCGAGTTCCTCCTTCCCGGGGGCTGGTCCACCGGCCGCGACGACCTGTCGCAGTACGTCCCCGGATTCGCTCCCGCGGGAATGTACACCTACACGGCGAACGTCGGCAGCTTTCCGAGCCAGGTGCTCGGCAGCGACAGTTTCACCCTGGAAAAGCTGGGAGTCGGGGCCGGGTGGTACGAGCAGTCTCCCAATACATCCTACAACCTGCTGGCGCTCGGCTTCATCGACACGGAGACCGGCTGGGCGGTGGGGTACGAAACCATCGTCCACACGACAGACGGCAGAGTCACCTGGGCGGAGCAGCAGCCCGACGGCGCGACATCGACTTCGTCGACGCCAGCCAGGATTGGTCTTATGGCGGAGTGTATCAACCCCAGGAGGGCATCGTGGTCCACACCGAGACGGGGGGAGAATAGAGCTTAACAGCACTCCGGATGAGTCCGTTCAGGGAGGCCGGGTGCTCTCCGGCCCCCGGTTGACTCTCCCCCGCGGACCGGGTATAATCAATACGGATTCCGGCAGCTCCTCCACCCGAAGCAGGCTGTTGCACTCTGCAAACGGCTCCGTTCACAGTACGAAGGAAACGGGAAGAACCCCGTGCGATGAAAAAAGTCGACGTCATCATCATCGGTTGCGGCCCTGCCGGGGAACGGGCCGCGATCCAGGCCGCGAAAGCAGAGAAGAATGCGGTCGTGATCGAGCGCTCGCACGTGGTGGGAGGAACCCGGGTGAACTGGGGGACGATCCCCTCGAAGACCCTCCGTGAGAGCGCCCTGTTCGTTCACCAGCTCACACGCGGCAAGATACACGGAATCCGGACGGAGATACCGGACGGAATCACCGTGGCCGACTTCATGTTCCGCGAGCGCATCGTGGTCCAGCGGGAGCTCGAGCTGATCAACGAATCGCTCGGCCGGTACCGGGTCGAAGTGGTTCGAGGCCACGGCCGCTTCGCCGATCCGCACACGGTCGAAGTCGAAGGCATGGACCGGGAGACCTCCGAGGTATTCACCGCCGACGTGATCGTCATTTCCACCGGATCGAGCCCCAACAGGCCGCCGGATGTTCCCTTCGACGGACGGTACGTCTTCGACAGCGACACAATCCTGCAGCTTCCCCGCATCCCGGAATCCATGATCGTTCTCGGCGCCGGCGTCGTCGGCATCGAGTACGCTTCGATATTCGCCGCCCTCGGCATCAGGGTCACCATGGTGGACACACGCGACCGGCTGCTTCCCTATCTCGACCGCGAGATCGTCGGCATCGTGAAAAACGAGCTCGAGAAGCTCAACATGACCATCCTCCACTCGGACCGGTACGCGGAAATCGAGAAGATCGGCGGCTTTCCCAGGCGGGTCCGGTGCCGTCTGCAGAAAGGCGGAACTCTCGAGGCGGACGTCCTCCTCTACTGTGTGGGACGTGACGGAAACACGAAGGATATCGGCCTCGAGAACATCGACGTCGAGCCCAACGACTACGGTCTGATCGAAGTCAACGAGCACTATCAGACGAGACACCCTCACATCTACGCGGTCGGCGATGTGATCGGCTATCCGGCGCTCGCGAGCACGTCGATGGAACAGGGCCGCTCCGTCATCCGCCACGCATTCGACATCTCCGGCCCCCGGGGCCGGATCGAGATCCTTCCGTTCGCGGTGTACGCGATCCCCGAAGTGAGCTACATCGGCGAGACGGAGGAATCGCTCCAGGAGAAGGGAGTCGATTACATCAAGGGTCACGGCAGGTACAGCATGAATCCCCGGGGTCAGATCGTCGGCGAGACCGGCGGACTCCTCAAGATCCTCTTCGACCGGGAGACGCTCCGGGTACTCGGGATTCACATCGTCGGCCAGGGTGCGAGCGAGCTCGTTCACATCGGCCAGGCGTTTCTGTACGAAGGCACGACCGCGGTCGAGATCGCCGAAACGATCTTCAACTATCCCACGCTCTCGGATCTCTACCGTCACGCGGCGCTGAAAGCTCTCCGTGAACACCAGCGGCGCACGGAGGAGAATTCCTGACAGGGGCCGGGCAGCCGCCGGGTGGCCCGGAGGAGGAACCGGTGATGGACATCGGAAGGATGATCGAACGGGTCACCGGCTACCTGGGAACGGACATCTGGAAGATGCGCCGGGAGGAGCTATCTGCTCGGAAGGCTTTCCTGATCAGGGTCCTCCGCATCCTGGTCCTCTCGATCAGGGGACTTCGCCAGGACCGCTGTCCGCTCCGGGCCTCGGCTCTGACCTTCTACTCCCTCCTCTCCATCGTTCCGGTCGTCGCCGTGCTCTTCGGCGTGGCGAGAGGATTCGGCTTCGGAGAGGTTCTCGAGCAGAAGCTCCTCACGTCCTTTGCCGAGTACGAGTTCATCGTCGGGCGGATCATCGGATACTCCCGCAGGCTCCTCGACAACACGCAGGGCGGGCTGGTCGCCGTCTCCGGACTCCTGTTCCTCCTGTGGACCGTCATCAAGCTCCTCGGGAACATCGAGAGCTCGTTCAACGACATCTGGAACATCCGCGATCAGCGCTCGATCGTACGAAAGATCACCGACTACACCACCATCATGATCATCAGTCCGGTGAACTTCATCCTCTCGAGCAGCATCATCGTCTTCATCACGACGAGGGTGAGCTCGCTGGCCGAGAGCGAGACCTTTTTCGGCGTGATAGGCCCGGTTCTCTCGTTGATCCTCTGGCTCCTGCCATTCGTCCTGATCTGGATCCTCTTCGGATTCATCTACATGGTCATGCCGAACACGCGGGTGAGATTCAGATCGGGACTGGCCGCCGCCGTCACCGCGGGGACGATCTATCAGATCGTCCAGTGGATCTACCTGGAATTCCAGATCGGCATGGCCAGGAACAATGCCATCTACGGAGGACTGGCCGCCGTGCCTCTCTTCCTCGTCTGGCTTCAGATGAGCTGGATGATCGTGCTCCTGGGAGCGGAAATATCATTCGCCGTCCAGAACGTGGACACCTACGAGTCCCCGATCGACTCCGCCCGGCTCAGCACCCGCTGCCGCCGCGCCCTCTCTCTCCTCATCGTACATCGTGTCGTGAAGCAGTTCGAAGACGGCGGTAGACCGCTGACGGCCGATCAGATTGCCTCGGTGCTGAACATCCCGATCCGCCTGGTCGGCGATATGCTGCACGATCTGGTGGCAAGCGGGGTCTTCTCCCGCGTCGTCACCGACGACGAGCGCGATCACGCCTATCAGCCCGCCAGGGATATCAACACGTTCACTGTGAGCCGCATCATCGAGATGATGGAGAAAAACGGGTGCGACGAAATCGACGTGGAAGGACGTGAGAAACTCGAGGACGTATTCAGGACGCTCGACCGCTTCTCCGAAGAGATCGAGCGGTCTGACGCGAACCGCCCGATCAGCGACTCCTGAGCGGGAGGTCTCCGACGAGCCGCATCGCCAGGAGTTCTTTCGGGGGGAATGTCCGCCCGGAGGGGCGTATTACTCGAGAACTTCCCTGATAACGCCGACCATCCAGTCGATCTCCCGCTCCGTGATGACCAGCGGCGGGGCGAACCGGATCGTCTGTCCGTGCGTGTCCTTGGCCAGAACACCGCGGTTCATCAGCTGTTCCGTGTACTTCCGTGCGGTGCCCGCCGTCTTTCGGATCTCGACGCCGTTCAGAAGCCCCATACCGCGAATCTCGACCACCTTGTCCGACCGGATCGACACGAGACCTTCCCGGAAACGCCTGCCGAGAACGTCGGCGCGCTCGTCCATCTTCTCCTCGAGGAGGACGTCGAGGGACGCCATCGCGACCGCGCAGGCCAGAGGATTCCCGCCGAACGTGCTCCCGTGCTCACCCGGCCTGATGACCGACATGATCTTCTTCGAGGCGACCGCGACTGAGACCGGAAACATGCCGCCGCCGAGCGCCTTGCCGAGCACCATGATGTCCGGTTTCGCGTTCTCGTGCTGCCACGCGAAGAACTTGCCCGTTCTGCAGCAGCCGGTCTGGATCTCGTCGAGCATGAAGAGGACGTTGTGCTTTCTGCACACCGCTCTGGCTTCCTTCAGGTAGCCCCTGGACGGGACGTTGATCCCGGCTTCCGCCTGGATGGGCTCGACGAGGAATCCGACGGTGTTCTTCGTGATCGCCTTCTCGAGCGCACGGACGTCGTCGAACGGGACGATCTTGAAGCCGGGTGAAAAGGGTCCGAAATCGTTGTGGGCAAGCGGATCGGTCGAAAAACCGACGATGGTGGTTGTTCTGCCGTGAAAGTTGTTCCGGCAGACGATGATCTCGGCTCTGTCCTTCCGGACGCCTTTCTTTTTGTACCCCCACTTCCTCGCCAGCTTGATGGACGTTTCCACCGCCTCGGCCCCGGTGTTCATCGGCAGGGCCATTCCCATGCGGGTGACCTGCGACAGCTTCTCGAGGAAGGGGCCCAGCATGTCGTTGTGAAAGGCCCTGCTGGTGAGGGTCACCTTGTTGGCCTGATCCTTGAGAGCCCTCACGATCCTCTGATGTCGATGGCCCTGATTGACGGCGCTGTACGAAGCGAGGCAGTCCAGATATTTCCGTCCCTCGGGATCCCATACCCAGACGCCTTTGGCCCGGCTGATCACGACGGGAATGGGATGGTAGTTGTGAGCCCCGTACTGTTTTTCCAGCTTGATGTAGTAGTCGGAATCGTAAACAGCCACCCGCGGACCTCCTGTGCTGATTCCTCGCAGACTCTTCCCCGTCTTTCTCCTCTCCGGGGAGACGACGGCAGCCGGAGACCGGCCGCTCCGGCTGCATTTTCTTCGATGATTATATTTCATCCGCCGGCCGAATTCAACAGAAATCGTCTCATCTGCCAGCGGACCGGCGACCGGCACCTGGGGGTGCGGGGCGGTGTCCTTCCGGCCCGAGTATGAATAATTCGGCCTACAGCTGACGCATGAAGGCCACCAGGGCCTCTTTCTCTTCGGACGTGAGCTTCAGCCCGGTCACCAGGTTGAAGAACTCGACGGTGTCTTCCAGCGTGAGGCATCGCCCGTCGTGCATGTACGGCGGAGAATCCTTGATCCCGCGCAGGGTGAAGGTCTTGATCGGTCCTTCCGCCGTGATGTACTGGCCGCTGATCATCTGCGGCTCGTAGAAGCGCTCCACCCGGAGATCATGCATCTTGTCATCCAGGTAGAAGGGAGCGGGATGGCACGCTCCGCAGCGCCCCTTGCCGAAGAACACCTTCTCTCCCAGGAGTTCCTTCTCGGTCGCCTTCTCCGGGTCGAGCTTTCCGAACACGTCCAGTTTCGGTGCGGGAGGAAAATCGAACACGTTCTGCATCTGGGCCATCATGGCCACCTGGCTGGCGCGATCCGGGAGGTTGACTCCTTTCTTCGCAGCTGTCACGTGGTCACCGTCGAAGTATGCGGTACGCTGTTCGAACTCGGTGAAGTCCTCCACCGACCGCAGGGACCGCTTGGAGCCGTGGATCTGCTGGTTGAACATTCCCCTCAGGCTGACCGTGTCGAGCCTGAAGCGCGCCACGTGAGGCCGGGTGTCCGGATTCAGGTGAAACGCCCCGTTGGTGTGACCGTTGGCATGGCAGTCGAGGCAGCTGATGCCGAGCGTGGGCTCGTCGACCTTCCTGTCGTCGGTCTGGTTGAACTGCTGCTGGGGGAAGGGAGTGAGGAGCAGGCGCAGGCCCTCCATCTGGACCGGGGTGAGGATCCCCTGGAAGATGTCCTGGAAGTTCTTGATCGACAGGAGCTTCCCCTGGGACACGTCGCCCAGGTCGGGACGGGTCGTCAGGAAGATGGGAGGAGGAAACTCGGGGAGCAGGTGATGGGGCAGGTCGAACTCGACGTCGAAGCGCTTCAGGTTGCGCTTCTCGAGCCGCATGATCTCGTCGATGTGATTATGCGGGATGACCTGGCCGCCTGTCTCGTGCTTGGCGTGGGGAAGCGGCAGGAATCCCCGGGGGAAGAGGCCCTGCTCCCGGATCTCCTCCGGTGACATCTCCACGAGCTCTTCCCAGGTCGTTCCCTCGGGGAGCTTCACCCGAACGCCCCTCTGTACGGGCTTTCTACCGGCCGACATCATGACATCGGACGGCATGTCGCTCAGGTCGTACCTGCGTTCGAGCAGGTCCATCTGACGATTCATGACATCGGGTTTTGCTTTCGCGTCCGCTTCCCGGATGGTTTCGAACTCATCGGTCACGACCGGTATGTATGTCCGGTGGATCGGATCGACTCCCTCCGGAATACCCATCTTCTCCTGCTCAGACTGAGCGGACACCGTCCCCCATACGAAAAGTACTACGGGGAGTACGGCAATCAGGCAGATTCTTCTCCCGGTAATCGATGTGTCTCGCATCACAGACCTCATTTTCAGATGACGGATGTGCGGACGACGGTGGCTCCGTCCGGCGGGGGAAGCTCCGGCGGGTACTCCATCAACCGTGATCCCGAGCTTCCCGCAGATCCGAATCGACAATCCTGTGCTCGTGTCCCGTCCCAGGAGTACATCACCATTATCAGCGGCTCTCGAGGTCCCTGCTGCGTTGGTGCTCCTCGAAGTATCTCTCCAGGTACTCCTTCGTCATCCCGCTTTGCCAGGTACCTCGATCGCTCGCTGCTATTGTCAAAATACTCTTATGACGGAACACTAGATACATGGTACTTTACCCTGGGAATTCAAGGTTCACACCGCCAGGCGAGCCGTCGTTTCCGGCGGGGTACTCAAGCCCGTCATGAAGGAAGGAAGTCAAGAGCCGTGATGGATGGACGGGAACGCCGAGGGAAGTCGATCACCGTGTGCTTATTCCTGCAGCGTTAAATCGACCTTGAAAGCTGCATCGGGAACACCGGCGGATTTCATCCCGGCTCGATGGTTCCCGTTTCGAGCAGTCGCCGGTAGTAGGTCTCGTAGCGTTTCGCCATGGCCACGTCGGTGAAGTGCTCCATCACCCGCCGCCGGCAGGCCGCCGGGGAGATTGAGCCGATCCGCTCCACGGCGCTTTTCAGATCGTCGTACTCCGGGCAGACGAAGCCGACGTCGGGCGTGACGATCTCCTCCATTGTCCCGCTCACCAGCGCCTCGATGGTCACGATTCCGAACGGCTCCTGCCAGCGGATGGGAAAGAGGAGGGCCCTGGCGCCGGCCAGAAGCTCCGCTTTCCTCCTCCCGCCCACTTCGCCGACGGAGCGGATCTTCCGGGACCATGTCAACCGGTAGCCGCCGGCGATGACGAGTCTGAAGCCCATGTCTTTTGCCAGGCGAACGGCCGTGTCCACGCCCTTGCTGCTCCGGGAGACCTTGGAGAGAAAGAGGAAGTAGTCCTCCTTCTCCTCGGAGTAGAGGTACTCGGGAGGGTCGAGGCCGTTGTGCACGAACTCTGTGCGGCCGTGGAGACGGGCGTGGGAGCGGCTCAGGAAGAGAGTATTGGGGGGGAAGCGGTGATCCCGGGGGTGCCTGAACGATGAGGTGGAGAGGACGGGGACATCGCTCCGGGTCACGACGAAGCTGAAATCGTGCACCACGTCCACCGTTCCCGGCAGCTTCCCGCGAAGATCGCCGTCACCGGGCAGCTCCACCGTGTCGGCACCGGGGGAGTGAGAGCCTCTCGGAGCGACGAGGGTCACCCGGTGCCCGAGCGCGGAGAGCCCCTTGACGTTCCAGGTAACCATCCGCTGGACACCGCCGTATTTTATTACCGGGATCCTGCTGTGGATGGCGACGGCAACATGCACGGTGCCGGGCTTCCTCTCCGGTTCGATTCAGACAGAGATTCAGGAAGATCCATGCACGGACAGTGGACGAAATATAGCAGATGTAAACAGCGCGGTGCAAGACCGGATGTATCGATCCTGGACGGTCTCGATGACGGAGACGCGCTCCTTCGAGGCGAGGAACAGAAAAAAATCCGGTGGCGTCTTACTCTCCCACCCGGTCTCCCGGGCAGTACCATCAGCGCTGAGGGGCTTAACTTCCGTGTTCGGAATGGGAACGGGTGTTTCCCCCTCGCTATGACCACCGGAATTCGATCATGAAGAGAAGCCCTCCGTGCCGGCCCGTGACCGGTACGGAGGTCTCTCCCATCGTATAACCGAAAATGGATGCGTGAATGAAGTTGTCTCCAAAGAAAACTCTAGCCTGGCCAAGCCGCACGGCCTATTAGTACCGGTCGGCTGAACACATTACTGTGCTTACACCTCCGGCCTATCAACGTGGTAGTCTCCCACGGGCCTTCAGGAGCTTACGCTCGGGATATCTCATCTTGGGAGGGGCTTCCCACTTAGATGCTTTCAGCGGTTATCCCTTCC
>CAZMKB010000103.1:0-7306 GCA_964566685.1 uncultured Gemmatimonadota bacterium
GCCGCCAGAAAGAGCAGGGCCTTGAAGAAGGCGTGCGTCATCAGGTGGAAGATCCCCGCCGTGTAGGCTCCGATTCCCACGGCCAGGAACATGTAGCCGAGCTGTGAGACGGTGCTGTAGGCAAGCACCTTCTTGATGTCGTACTGCTGGGTCGCGATCGTCGCCGCGAAGATGGCGGTGAACCCGCCGACGTAGGCGATGACGAGCAGCGCATCGGGAGTGAACACGAGGAAGATACGGCCGACCATGTACACACCGGCCGCGACCATGGTGGCCGCGTGAATGAGAGCCGAGACCGGCGTGGGGCCTTCCATGGCGTCAGGCAGCCAGACGTGGAGCGGAAACTGGGCGGATTTCCCGACCGCCCCCATGAAGAGGAAGATGCCCGCGGCCGTGAGCAGGGTCCCCGAGAACTCGCCCGAGGCGACGGCGCCGAAGAGGTCGTCGAAGCCGAGGGAGCCGATGGTCGCGAAGGTGATCATGATGCCGATGAACATGCCGACGTCGCCCACCCTCGTCGTCAGGAAGGCCTTCTTCCCGGCGTCGGCCGCCGATGTCTTCTCGAACCAGAACCCGATCAGGAGGTACGAGGAGAGACCGACCAGCTCCCAGAACACGTACAGGCCCAGGAGGTTGTCCATGAGCACCAGCCCCAGCATGGAGAAGCTGAAGATGCCGAGGTACCCGAAGTACCGGGAGTAGCGGGGATCGTTGTGCATGTAACCGACGGAGTAGAGGTGGATGAGGGCGCTCACGAGCGAGACCACGATCAGCATGACGCCGGTGAGCGTATCGAGCAGGAATCCCCAGGAAAGGGATATGTCACCGAAGACAATCCACTCCCAGCCGAATGTCTCGACGTAGTTCGGATCCCCGTGGGAGAAGATCCTGATGAACGTCAGAATGGAGAGCGCGAGGGAAGTGAAGATGAGCCCGATGCACAGGAAGTCCCCACCCCTCGGCAGGCGTTTGCCGAAGAACATCTGGATGGTGAACCCGATCAGCGGGAGAACCGGAATGAGGATCGTCATCAGAACCATTGCGTCCTATCCCCTCAGTGTGTCGGCCTCATCGACATATACGGTCCGAAGGTTGTAGTAGAGTGCGAGGACGATCGCGAGAGCAACTGCCGCTTCGGCCGCCGCCAGGACGATGACGAACACGGCGAACACCTGTCCGCTGAGCCCACCGTCCGAATACTTCGAAAAAGCCACGAAATTAATGTTCGCAGCGTTGAGAATGAGCTCGATTCCCATGAGAACCGCAATCGCGTTCCTGCGGGTCATGACGGCGAAGAGGCCCAGGGAGAAGAGGAGCGCCGCGATGACGAGATAGTGGGTGAGCGTGACCCCGGCCATCCTACTGTTCCCTCCTCGCGAGCGTGGCTGCTCCGACGAGCGCCATGAGCAGAAGCACCGAGACGATCTCGAACGGGAGCAGGTAGTCGTTCATGATCAGTGTTCCGATACCCTTCGTGGTGGAGGTCACCGGTTCGACGGACACATCGGGCCAGCGGGTTTCGACCGCGACGGTCACCAGGACCACGACGAGCAGCACCATGGCGAGGAACGACGGGAACACCTGGATGGTCTTCATCCGCAGCTCCACGTCCATCACCCGGTGCGTGAGCATCACGCCGAATATGATGAGAATCAGGATGCCGCCCACGTAGATGAGCACCTGGATGGCCGCAAGGAAGTCGGCGTGGAGAAAGATGTAGAGCCCGGCGACTCCGAACAGCGTCCCGAGCAGCGCAAAGGCGGCGTATACGACGTTCTTCGTGAACACCACGAACACGGCCGTTCCCACGGTGAACAGCGCAAACAGGTAGAATATGAGCGTGCTCGTTTCCATGACCTTCGCTTCCTGATCCGACCGACCCTACGCCGGGGCTTCTTCCTTCGCACTTCTCTCGACCGCGAAACGGTAGACGAGCTCATCCTTCTCGTAGACCGAGAACTCGTAGTCCGGGATCATCCGGAGGCAGCTCGTCGGGCACTGTTCGGTGCAGAAACCACAGTAGCAGCAGAGAGAGAGGTCGATGTCGTACTGGAGGACCCGCAGCTTCTTCGGCTTCCTGCCGCTCTCTTCGGACGTGAACACTTCGGGTTCGTCCTTACCCCGCTTCTCGGTCCTGATGGTGATGCAGTCCACCGGGCACACGCGGGCGCATGCCTGGCAGCCGATGCAGTCCTCTATGACGTTGTGGAGCCTTCCCCGCCAGCGCTCGGGCGTCGTCCACTTCTCGTCCGGATACTGCATGGTGACGGACGGGACGAAAATGTGGCTCGCCGTGATCTTCATGCCGACCAGGACGGTCCAGATGGCTTCTCCGATGTCTTTCAGGTATTTCACAGTCCGGCCCTCGTCGTGTTCACAGTAACAGCCAGAGCCCCGCTCCGAAGAGGGCGATGAACGACAGCGGGAGCAGGGCTTTCCATGAGACATACATCAACTGATCGACGCGCAGGCGCGGCAGGGTCCACCGCAGCCAGAGCATGACGAACATGAGAAAGAGCGCCTTCCCCAGGAACCAGAAGAAGCCGGGAATGACGGAGTTCGGCAGGATGCCGTTCCATCCACCCAGGAACAGGGCGGTGCCAATGGCCGAAACGATGAACATGTTGGCGTACTCGGCCATGAAGAAGAACGCGAACCGCATGCCGCTGTACTCGGTGTTGTAACCCGATACGAGCTCCGATTCCGCCTCGGGGAGATCGAAGGGGATTCTGTTGACCTCCGCCAGGCCCGCGACGTAATAGAGAAAGAACGACATGAACAGAAAGGGATTCCTGAAGATGAACCAGCGGTGGATGCCGCCTTCCTGGGCTCCCACGATGTCCTGCATTGACAGGCTCTGGGTGTAGAGGATGACGGGAAGAAGCGCCAGCGCGATGGGAACCTCGTAGCTCACGATCTGGGCGGCCGACCTCATGGCGCCGTAGAGGGACCACTTGTTGTTGGAAGCATACCCTCCCATGATGATGCCGACCACGGCGAGGGAGGATATGGAGAGGATGTAGAGAATCCCGATGTTGAGGTCGGAGACGATCATGTTCTCGGACCAGGGGACGACCACGAAGGTGGCGAAGGAAGCGGAGAAAACGACCAGTGGGGCGAGGACGAAGAGCTTCCTGTCCGCCAGGGCCGGGATGATATCCTCCTTCAGGAACAGCTTGACGCCGTCGGCGACGAACTGCAGGATTCCGTGCGGCCCGACCCGCATGGGACCGAGCCTGTCCTGGATGTGTCCGGCGACTTTCCGCTCCATGTAGGTGCCGAACCCCGCGAAGAGCGAGAGAGCCCCCAGCAGGATCACGACCGCGAAGAGCAGCATGAACCCCAGATACACGAGATCCGCGGGCAGAGTCTGCAGAAAGCTGTTCGAAGCGATGATGCTGTCGACGAATTCCTTCATGTTACCTGTCTATCTCCCCCAGGACGATGTCGATACTGCCGAGAATGGCCACCAGGTCCGCGATCATCCAGCCCGACGCCATCTCGTTCAGGGCGCTCACTGCGGTGAAGCACGGGGACCTGACTTTGACCCGGTACGGTTTGGCCGTCCCGTCGGAAACGAGGTAGAAACCGAGGTCTCCCCTCGCGCTCTCGCTCCGGAAGTAGACGTCGTTCTTCTTGGGCTTGATGACCTTCGGGATGGCGGAGGTGACGTCGCCTTCCTCGGGGAGGCCGTCGAGCGCCTGCTCCACGATCTTCACGCTCTCCTCCATCTCCCTGATCCGCACCCAGTAGCGGTCCCAGCAGTCGCCGACCGTGCCCATCCTGCCTTCCCCGACCGGAATCTCGAAGTCGAAGCGGTCGTAGACCGAGTACGGCTCGCCCCTGCGGATGTCCCACTTCACGCCCGAGCCGCGCAGGTTCGGGCCGGTGACGCCGTAGGAGATCGCCGTCTCCGGCGGAAGCACGCCGACGTTGGCGGTGCGCTCGATGAAGATCTTCTGGAAGGTGAGGAGGTCGTTGTACTCCTTGATCTTCGGTTTGAAGTACTCGAGAAATTCGCGGGCCCGGTCGGTCCAGCCGGGAGTGAGGTCGTGGGACACCCCCCCGACCCGGATGTAGTTGAAGAGCAGCCGGCCGCCCGAAACCTCTTCGAAGAGGTTCATGATCCACTCGCGCTCCCGGAGCGTGTACAGGAAGGGCGTCACGGCGCCGAGATCGAGCCCGTAGGTCCCGACGGCCACGAGGTGGCTCGCGATCCGCTGCAGCTCCGTCACGATGACCCTGATGTAGCTCACCCGCTCCGGCACCTCGATGCCGGCAAGCTTCTCGACCGCCAGCGCATAGCCGATCTCGCTGCACATGGACGCGAGATAGTCGAGCCTGTCGACATACGGCATGACCGTGGCGAAGGTGACGTTCTCGGAGTGCTTCTCCATGCAGCGGTGGAGGTACCCGATCACCGGCCGCACTTCCTTCACCACTTCCCCGTCGGTCCTGAGCACGAGCCTGAGCACCCCGTGCGTGCTGGGGTGCTGCGGCCCCATGTTCAGAATCATCTCGTCGCTTTGCAGCTCGATCGATTCTTCTATCGACTTCATACCTTCATTCCCCGGTACTCGTCGGGCGCTTTGTAGTCTTTCCGCAGTGGGAATCCCTCCCAGTCCTCCGGCAGGAGGATCCGTGTCAGGTCGGGATGGCCCTGGAACTCGACGCCCAGAAGATCGTACGCCTCCCGCTCGTGCCAGTCGGCGGTGCGCCAGACGCTCTCGACCGACGGCACCTTCGGGTCGTCTTTCGGGACCTCGGTCTTCACCACGAACCGGTGGTTGTGCTTCATGGAGTGGAGGTGGTAGATGACGAGGATCGTGTCCGCGTAGTCGGTGGCGGAGAGGCACATGAGAGAGTCGAACGTGAGCGCTTCCTCGTCCGCCAGGAAACGGGCGAGCTCGAGCACCTTCCCGGGCCGGACGGTGAGATACGGATCGATCGCTTCCTGAACGAACTCCCCGGCTTCCTCGCCGAAGCGCTCCTTCACGTGGTTGTAGATGTCGAGTGCTTCCATCTATTTCTTGACCAGGACTCTGTCTTTCTTGATCTTCTCCTGAAGCTTCATGAGGCCTTCCATGTAGGCTTCAGGTCTCGGAGGACAGCCCGGCACGTAGACATCGACCGGGATGACCTCGTCCACGCCCTTCAGCACGTGATAGCCGTGCTGCAAGTACGGCCCGCCGTTGATGGCGCAGCCGCCGATGGCGATCACGTACTTCGGATCGGCCATCTGTTCGTAGAGCCTCCTGATACGGGTGGCCATCTTGAGGCTCACCGTGCCGGCCACGAACATGAGGTCGGCCTGGCGCGGAGTGGCACGGAACATCGAGCCGAACCGGTCGAGGTCGTAACGGGACGCCCCCACGCACATCATCTCGATGGCGCAGCAGGCCAGCCCGAAGAGCATGTACCACAGTGAATTTCGTCTTGCCCAGTTGAGGACCCAGTCGACTCTTGTCAGGACAACGTTGTCGGGCAGCTTGTTTTCGAGAACACCCACGACAGATCCCCCCGTGTTTCTTCTTCCGTAACGCGTATTCCCGGGTCAGCTTCTCCGGGGCTTGATCCAGTCGAGGTCGCCGTTCTTCCACACATAGGCGAGCCCCACCAGGAGGATGGCGACGAAGATCAGCATCTCGACGAAACCGAGGAGGCCGATCTCCTGGAAGATGGTGGCCCAGGGAAAGAGGAACACCACTTCCACGTCGAATATCACGAATATGAGCGCGATGATGTAGAACCGCGGATTGAACTGGATCCAGGAGCTCCCGACGGGATCTTCACCGCATTCGTACGTCAGGTATTTCTCCGGCGTGGGGTTCTCCGGCCGGACGAGCCGCCCGATGATCATCGTCACGATGAGAAACACCAGGCCGAGAGAAAGGAATACGAGCACGGGTGCGTAGTGAAACAGCATCACATCTCTCCTTATCGAATGTGGCAAAATAACGGGTTGCCACACCGTTGTCAAGTTTTTTTCTCCCATCGGGGTCCTGTCCGATCCCCTGCCCGCTTCGGGCGCGGGACCGTTGACAGCGGCTCCTGTTTCCCGTTATTTTACTGCGATATCGGAGGAACCACACATGATCATCGGACTCGCGGGAACGAACGGAAGCGGGAAGGGAGCCGTCGCGCGGTATCTCCGGGAGCAGGGCTACACGCCGCTCTCGCTCTCGGACGTGCTCCGCGAGGAGCTCGCCCGCCGCGGACAGCCTGTCGACCGCGAGGCCCTGATGGCCCTCGGGAACGAGCTCCGCGAAGCCGAGGGGCCGGGTGTTCTGGCCGAACGGGTCATCGAGAAAATCGACTCGGGACGGCACTATGTGGTCGACTCGGTCCGTCACCCCGCAGAGGCGGAGGCGCTCAGGCGGCGCAGCGACTTCTTCCTCGTCAGGATCGACGCACCCCCCGAAGTCCGTTTCGAGAGGATCAGGCACCGCAGCCGCGAGAACGATCCTTCGAGCTACGAGGAGTTCCTCGACCTCGACCGGCGGGAGCTCGAAGGCGGAGACGAGGAACACCAGCAGCTCGCCCGCACCATGGAGACGACCGACTACGAGATCACGAACGACGGCACCCTCGCCGAGCTCCACCGGAAGGTCGACCTCATGCTCGGCGACCTGGGGAGCCGGAACCGGAGGCCATCCTGGGACGAGTACTTCATGGGCATCGCACGAGTGGTGGCCATGCGCTCGAACTGCATCTCCAGGAAGGTGGCTTCCATCATCGTGAAGGACCGGCGGATCATCTCGACGGGATACAACGGAACGCCCCGGGGAACGAAGAACTGCAACGAAGGGGGCTGCCCGCGCTGCAACGCATCGACGGAGCGCGGGAAGAATCTCGAGGAGTGCTACTGCAGCCACGGCGAGGAGAACGCCATCGTGCAGGCGGCCTATCACGGGATCAGCGTCAAGGGGAGCACGATCTACACCACCTGCTCGCCCTGCCTCATGTGTACGAAGATGATCATCAACGCGGGGCTCGAGGAGGTCGTCTACAACGAGGAGTACCCGCTGGCGGAGGCGTCGTTCGACCTGCTCCGCGAAGCGGGTCTCAGGGTACGCAAGTTCAGGTTCTAGCCCTGCTCGAAAGCGTATGAATAACCCGGGCTAACCTTCCTTCACCGTCGGCTCCGGCGCGTCGGGCACACCTTCCCGCTTCTTCGCGTCCTCGTCCGGCAGCGCGACCGGCGCCCCTCCCTTCCTCCTCTTCAATCCCATCACCAGCGCCTTCCTCAGGAGCTGAACTCCCATTGCCGGGTCGACTCCCTTGGGACAGGCCTCGGAACAGGCCC
>CAZMKB010000103.1:7316-11143 GCA_964566685.1 uncultured Gemmatimonadota bacterium
GCCGTTCATGACGTCGACCTCGTCCCGCCGGTTGTCGAGGCCCTCGTCCCGGCTGTCTACCGAGTAGCGGAGGGCCTGGGTCAGCGCCTGCGGTCCGATGTAGCCGGAGTCGGTCGCCAGCGTCGGACACGCCGCCAGGCACGCGCCGCACTTGATGCAGTAGCTGTACTGGAGAAAGGCCATCAGCTCTTCTTCGCTCTGCAGGAACTCGCCGGTCGGCCGGTCGACCTCCTCGGGATCGGCGGTCCTGATGATATACGGCTTCACCTGCTCGAGCTTTTCGACGAGCATCAGGAGATCAGGCACCAGGTCGCGGATGTTGTCGAAGTTCGGCAGGGGCGCCACTTCGATCGTGTCCTTCTCCAGCTCGAGAATCTGGGTGTTGCAGGCGAGCATGGGGAACCGGTTGATGAACATGGCGCAGGAACCGCAGACCGCCATGCGGCAGGAGGCCCGCCAGCTGAGCGAGCTGTCCAGGTGCTCCTTGATGTAGATGAGCCCCTCGAGGACCGTCATCCCTTTCCGGACGGGAACCCGGTACTCTTTCGTGGACACTTTCCCGTCGTCGGGTATGTAGCGGGCGATCCGGAACGTCACCTCTTTCAGGACCTTCGTGGTAACCGGAGCGCCGCCCTGCTCCGTTTTCTTCTCGTTCATCGTCGATCTCCTCTCCTACAGGGCGTATGCCGCCCTGATCGCCCAGAATCCATACACGAACATGCCGATGCCGAACAGCAGGAACGCCCAGGAGATCGTCCGCTGGAGCGCCCGGGACAGGTTCAGCTCAAACAGGATCGTCCTCAGGCCGTACAGGCCGTGATAGAGGGCCGCCCCGAGCAGAACCGTGTAGACGACGGCGTAGAACATGTCCCTGCCCCTCTCGACGACCGTCCGGTAGCCGACCGTGTCCTCGATGCCGAGGAGGTGGTCCAGGTGCAGGACGGCCATGTGAATGGTCAGGGTGACAACGATGAGGAGTGCGGCAATAAAAAAGAGCAACCAGAGTCTCGATTCTCTCATCTCATCCCCCTACATCAGGAAATCGTATCCGGCCACGAGGATCACCGCGGCGAAGACGACCATGATGAAGATCGCCAGCGGCCGCTGCCTGTCCACCGAGGTCACGTGCGGATAGATCGGGCGCTGCGGCTCACCGATGAAATACCCGAGCTCCGTCAGGACGAGCCTCAGCCCGTTGAGGGCGTGAAAGGCGAAGGCCACGAAGAGCAGGTACTCGCCGAACACGAACAGGGGATGGTGGAGCGTGGCCATCGTGCCATCCCACTGCTCCTCTCCCTTCACCCTCGCAGCGGTGACGTAGATGTGAAGCGGCAGGTAGAATATCAGGGCGAGGCCGGTCAGCCGATGGAGGATGTACAGCTTCCTCTCGAGTCCGTAACGGCCGCCGGAAAGCCAGCCCCGGATACCCTGCCTGTTACTCCTCGGTCCAGTCTGTTCCATAGCCATGCTGCACCTCTCAGTACTTTCTCTCGACCGGCTTCCATGTGTCGATGGTCACCGTGCTGTAGCTGAAGTCGGGCTCCTTCGGCGTCCACCGCGCGATCGTGTGCTTGAGCCAGTTGTCGTCGTCTCGGGTGGAGAAATCACGACGCGCGTGTCCGCCGCGGGACTCCTCCCGGGCGAGCGCACCTCTGATGGAGACCTCGGCGAGGTCGAGGAGGTTCTCGATTTCGAGTGCCGAGGTGAGGTCGGTGTTGAATATGCGCGACTTGTCCTTCACCGGTGCTTTCCTGTAGCGCTGTTTGAGCTCCATGACCGTGTCGAGCCCCTCCCGGAGCTCATCCCCGGTGCGAAAGACACCAACGCATCGGTCCATCACCGTGCGCAGGTCTCTCCTGATGTCATAGAGGTTCTCGTCGCCGGTTCTCCCGAGAAGGTCTTCGTAGATACGGTCGTACTCCTTCCGGACGCTCTCCTTCGAGGGGCTCGGCACCGAGTCGACACCTCCGATGTAACGGGTGCTCTCCGTGCCGGTGATGGTTCCCCAGACCAGGCACTCGGCGGTGGAGTTCGAGCCGAGCCTGTTCGCTCCGTGGAGGCTGACGCAGGCGGCCTCCCCCGCGGCCCAGATCCCCTCGACTGCGGTCCTGCCGTCGATGTCGGTCTCTATGCCGCCCATGGAGTAGTGCGCCACCGGCCGCACCGGGATGGGCTCCTCGATGGGCTCGATCCCGGCGAACTTGAGCGCCACCTCCCTGATCAGTGGGAGCCGGGAGTTGATCTTGTCGGCCCCGAGGTGGGTCAGGTCGAGGTGGAGGTAGCCCAGCCCTTCGGGTCCCTCGAAACCCCTCCCCTCTTCGATCTCGGTCATCATGGATCGCGAGACGAGATCTCTCGGAGCCAGCTCCATCTTCCCGGGCGCATAGTTCTCCATGAACCGCTCGCCCTTGCTGTTCCGCAGGTAGCCGCCCTCGCCCCGGCAGGCTTCGGTCATGAGGATCCCGGAGGGGATGAGACCGGTGGGGTGGAACTGGATGAACTCCATGTCCTCGAGCGGGATCCCCGCCCGGTACGCCATGGCCAGGCCGTCGCCGCAGACGGTCTGCGAGTATGTCGTGAAACGGTACAGGGTACCGGCACCGCCGGTGGCGATGATGAGTGCCTTGCCCTTGATCAGGTAGAACTTCCCCGTCCTCATCTCGATGGCCGTCAGGCCCTTGAAACGGCCGTCCTCGACGATGATCGAGGTCACGAACCACTCGTCGTAGCGCCTGGCGCCGCCGTATTTCAGAAGGGTGTCGTACAGCGTCTGCATCTCGAAGAAACCGCTCTTGTCCTGGGCGTAGACGGTCCGGTCGAAGCTGTGGCCCCCGAAGGGACGCTGGTCGATACGTCCGTCGGGCCTCCTCGACCACGGGATGCCCCAGTGATCGAGCTGGATGATCTCGGCCGGCATCTTTTCGCAGAAGAGACGAACGACGTCCTGGTCGGCGAGGAAATCGCTCCCCTTGACGGTGTCCCAGGCATGGAGCATCATGCTGTCGCCTTCCGCGGTCCTGAGAACTGCGGCCGTCCCCCCCTCGGCGCACACCGAGTGGGCGCGCATGAGCTGGAGCTTCGACACCAGCCCGATGTCGAGCTTCCCCCTGCTCACCCGGGCCGCTTCGAGAGCGGCTCTCAGGCCGGCGAGCCCCGTTCCCAGTACCAGCAGGTCATGCTCTACCGTTTCCCACATATCGGTTCTCCATCATTGGAATGCTGAACGCACGGGATGCGAAAACGAGCGGTTGAAACATATTTCACGCGCCGGGCTTTGTCAATGAAGAACCGGGAAGGACCTGACCAGGGGGGATTCACGCGACAGTATGGACGTTGGTCGAATCCCATCCATGATGTCGTCGGGGATCTTTCATAAAGCCTTCTGAGCTGCCTCTACCATTGCCCATCTGAGATATCGATTCCCCTGCTTGGTGATAGATCCGTGCCACCGGTGATGTGCGCTCTGAGAGGTGCTTGTCCCCACCCGATCATCATGGTGAAGTGTCTCTGCGTCCAGAACCTCACCCTTCCCGTTCATGACCTCTACCCTGGAGAATCTCCTGCGCATGTCGATCCCGATGTGTAACATTTCCATTGCCTCCTTTCTTTGGCCCAAAGTCGTTTTGTTCTTATCGAAATATACAACTTTGGGTGAAAGGAGGCTTTTCATGACAACTTGACACTCACTCCCGTTCGTAGGAAATGTGTGAGAGGGCGTTCGGCGCTCTGTCACCGTAGCGGGCACCGTGTCGAGCTCCATTGTTTCTAAAAAGAGCTCCTCACAGAAATTTGTGGGTAGTTTCAGGCATCGGGAGTTTTCCTAATCC
>CAZMKB010000104.1:0-11128 GCA_964566685.1 uncultured Gemmatimonadota bacterium
GATCGAGCGACGCCACGAACCGGCGCCTGACCTTCTCCGGAACGCCCGGCACAGCCGGGGTGAGGAGCGAGAGTGTTCCCCGACGATCCGCCTCTGCCCGGTAGAGAGAAGGAACGTACATCCCCTCTGTCCCGGCGAGAAGCCTGAGAACGTCCCGGCGCTCGAGGCCTCCGGCTTTCGCGTCGAGCATCAGCGAGGCGATGTCGCGGAGGAGCTCTTCGCCGTCGCCGATGCAGACCGCATCGAGGAAAGGCGCGAACGGCTCGGGATTCCCGGTGCACGGCCCGCCGGCGATGACGACGGGGTCGTCTTCGCCTCGATTTTCGGACCGGAGCGGGATGCCGGCGAGGTCGAGCATGGTGAGCATGTTGGTGGCGAGCAGTTCGTTCTGCAGGGAAAACCCGAGAAGATCGAAAGAGCGGAGCGGCCTCCTCGTTTCGATCCCCCAGAGCGGGACTGAACGGCGCCTCATCACCTCTTCCATGTCGGGCCAGGGACAGTAGGCACGGTCGGCGAGCACGCCGTCGACGCCGTTCGCAATCCGATAGAGTACCTCGATGCCGAGGTGGGAGATACCGATCTCGTACGTTTCGGGAAAGGCGAAGCAGATCCGGAGACGAGCGGAGTCCCACGGTTTCCCCGCGGTACCGAGCTCGAGGCCGACATAACGAGAGGGCTTCTGGACCTCGTGGAGCAGCGATTCGATCGTCGCCGTCGGGTGAGACGCGAAATTCACCGGTGTCCTCCTGCCCGAAATCGGATGAACAACTCGGGCTCTGGTGATAGCTGTTCGAGTAATGTATATGCAGGGGGCGAGATGAATCAAGAGGCGGGAAATTCTGCCTTTTCAGAACCGAACCCGGATGTTATATTTCTCCCGGAGGGGGAACCCGGAGTTCCGTCCGGGTGAACGAAGCCATGCGGGGGAAAGCAATAGCGATCGCGAATCAGAAGGGCGGCGTCGGGAAGACGACGACAGCGGTCAATCTGGCGGCGTGCCTGGCGGCGGCCGAGCGGAAAACGCTGCTCATCGACATCGATCCCCAGGCCAACACGTGCAGCGGTCTCGGTTACGAGCGCAGCGACTCGAACCCCACGATGTACGATGTCCTCGTGGAAGAGATTCCGCTCGAGCAGGCGATCGTGAAGACCGACATCCCCTGCCTGAGCCTCGCCCCTTCGACGGTGGACCTGAGCGGCGCCGAGGTCGAGCTCGTGAGCATCATCGCACGCGAGATGCGGCTGCGCAACGCCCTGTCCCCGGTGATGGAGCAGTACCAGTACGTCATCGTCGACTGTCCCCCGTCTCTCGGTCTCCTCACGATCAACACCCTGGCGGCGTGCGACTCGGTACTCATCCCGATCCAGTGCGAGTACTATGCGCTCGAAGGTCTGGGTCAGCTGCTCGGAACGATCAGGCTCGTCCAGCGGAATCTCAATCCCCGCCTCAAGATCGAAGGGGTGTTGCTCACCATGTACGATGCGCGGCTCAACCTCTCCAAACAGGTGGCGGAGGAAGCCAGGGAATACTTCGGCGACAAGGTGTACGACAGCGTCATACCGAGGAACGTCCGTCTCTCGGAAGCGCCCAGCTTCGGGAAGCCGATCATCCTCTATGACATCATGAGCACCGGGGCGAGAAGCTACATGAAACTGGCAGAGGAGTTGATGAAAAAATGCCGAAACGAAGACTCGGAAAAGGGCTCGAGGCCATCATAAGGAACACGAACCTCCTCGAGATCGACGGAGAGAAGGATGAGCTGATCAGGCTGCCGGCCGAGGCCATTCAGCCGAATCCCTACCAGCCGCGCAGGGAGTTCGACGAAGCCCGCATCGCCGAGCTCGCCGACTCGATCCGGGAACAGGGAATCGTGCAGCCGCTCGTCGTGCGGCAGCGGGGAGACGGTTACGAGCTCGTCATCGGCGAGCGGCGGCTGAGGGCGGCACGAAAGCTCGGGCTCGCCAGTGTCCCGTGCATCCTGGTGGAAGTCGAGGATCGGGAGCTTCTCGAGATCGCCCTGGTAGAAAACTTGCAGCGGGAAAATCTGAACCCCATAGAAGAAGCGATGGCCTATCAGGCGTTGATGGACCGCTTCGAGATGAATCAGTCGGAGGTGGCGGAAAAAGTCGGCAGGAGCAGACCCGCCGTCGCCAATGCTCTCCGGCTGCTGAAGCTCCCCGAGAAAATCAGGGGGTACCTTCTCCATGGACGCCTGACCGGAGGACACGCCCGGGCGATTCTGACGCTCGACGATGAAGAGGAACAGGTTCGCCTCGCCGAGAAGATCGTGGAGGAAGATCTTTCCGTCCGCGAGGTGGAAGAGACGGCCAGGCGGAAAACCGCGGGAAGCAGGAGTCCGCGGACCGGCAGTCCGGCCGATCCGCGGATCGGGGCGCTCGAAGAGGCCCTTCGTAACCACCTCGGAACCATGGTGCGTATTCGCATGGGGCGAACCGGCAGCGGCAAGCTCGAGATCCACTTCTACTCGGAGGATGATCTGGGCCGCCTGTGTGACGAACTCGGCATCGAGCTGTGAAGAAGAACAAGCAGAAACGATACTACTCGATCATGGTTATTCCGCACGAGACCGGAAAGCCGCGAACGCTGCGGGTGTCCTCCACGATCGTCCGGCTCCTCTTCTTCATCTTCCTCCTGGTGGTCGGGTTGTCGGCCGTCTTCCTCGTCAATCAGAGCAGACTCGTCTCCCAGGCCATGCGCACCGCCTCCCTCGAGGAGGAGAACAGCGAGCTGAAACGACGGAATGCTCTGATCGTCGAGCTGGCGCACCGAATGGATCGTTTCGAGGAGCTCTACGAACAGCTTGGTGGAATGCTCGGTTCGGATGTCGCGCTTGAGCAGGCTCTCGAGCCGCTCGCCGGTACGACGGGTTCCGGGATGAGCACGGAAGCCGATTCCCGGGAGCCGATCGAGATCGGGAAAAAGGTGCCCGGAGACCCCGCCACCCGCGTTCCGATCGAGACTGACCGGTCGATACCGTCATCGTGGCCGCTCACAAGGCGCGGCTACATTACGCGCAAGTTCACGGTGCTCACGGATCGGCACCCCGGGATCGACATCGCCGTTCCCCGCAATACGCCGGTGAAGGCGACCGGGAGCGGGATCGTGACCGAAGTTCGGTACGATCCCATATACGGAAGCTGTGTTCTCATCGATCACGGGAACGGATTCGCCTCATTCTATGCGCACAACACCCGGCTCTGTGTTACTACAGGCCAGCGGGTAAGAAAGAACGATCTCATCGCCTTCTCAGGGAGTTCGGGTGCGAGTACGGCGCCTCACCTCCACTATGAACTGAGAAAAGACGGAGTGCCTGTCGATCCGCAACTCTATTTTCGGTAGGTACGAGGAAGGAGTAGACGTGTCGATGAAATTCGGGAAAGAAGAGAAGGAATACAGCGAGCCCGGGAAGGTCAACTCGGTCATCGGGCCGGGTGCGACGTTTTCCGGGGAGTGCAGCGTCGAGGGAACCTTCCGTATCGACGGCGAAATGCAGGGCACGATCCGGGCATCCCGGATGGTCGTCATCGGGAAATCCGGTGTCGTGAAGGGAGATGTCTTCGTGGAATCTGCGCTGGTCGGCGGAAAAGTCCAGGGTAATGTCATCGCAACCGGCCGCGTCGAGCTGCAGGCCGGAGCGGTGATCGAGGGTGATATCAAGACAGCAAAGCTGATCGTCGAAGAGGGCACCGTATTCAACGGTAAATGCAGCATGGGTGATGACGCAAAGGGAACGATCAGGCTGTTCGGCGAAGAAGCCGGGGAACAGAAGAAGCAGGAGAAGACCTGATCCGAAGCCGGTGGGGAGTCCCGGTTTTACGGGAGGACTGTGAATTACCGGTGATGTCGCCTTCCCCGGCGCTCTCCTAATGCTCACGGGGGCATCCGGTTGGTGATGGGTGACTGCGGACGGGCAGGTTTTCCACAGCTTTCCACGGGCCACTCTCAGGAAGCGGTGGCGGTGCTTTCGGGTAGGGGTGTTTCCGGTCGCAGCGTGAGGAGCGGATTCCCGTTGCCCGGAAGATGTTCGCAGGTTGTGGAAAAGCGGTTTTTTCTTGTTGATTTCTGTGAAAGGCCGGCTTTCTCTCTTCCTGCGGCAAGATCGACTGCCGGAAACAACCGCTCCCATCGAAATCCCGAAGATCTCTCCGGAAAGATTGGAGCCCGCCCTGAATGCACAAAACATACTGCACCTTGATCGGACAGCTTTCTTTGAAAGGATGCTGCCTGGCCCGTAACGGCGGGCTATCCAGCTTATCGTCGCCAGGATCGGTGAGTTCCGGGAAGGATTCGGCCGGTGGGAATCCCGGGAAGCCCGGCCTGGAAGGGGAAATACGCGCATGTGCGGACTGATCGGCATTGTCAACAGTGATAGGGAAGCGGTCACCGATCTCTACTTGGGGCTTCTCTCCATGCAGCATCGCGGGAAGGAGAGCGCGGGGATCGCGACCACAACCGGCAGAGACGAGATTCGCCGGGCCGGAGGCGTCGGAGAGCTTCCCCAGGCGTTCTGGGGTGAGGAGATATCGGGAGAGGCCGGCAGCCCCCCGCCGCCGGAAGAGGGGTCGCCCTCCTCCATGCGAAATCTCCTTCCGCGGTCTCTGGGGCCGCTGGCGGGAAGAATCGGCATCGGACACGTGCGCTACGGGACGACCGGATCGACGGGACGGGGAAACATCCAGCCCGTCTACGGAACCTATCACGGTCACGATTTCTGTCTTGCCCACAACGGGAACCTGGTCAACACGCCCCGCCTGCGGCGTATTACGAAGAGCCCGGAGGATGTTTCCGACACCCGGGTCATCGCCGATCTTCTGAGCCTCTCCAGTGCGCCGTCGTTCGAGGAGGCGCTCATCGAGACGGTCGGCAGGCTCGAAGGGGCGTTCAGCCTGATTCTCCTCTTCGGCGGGAAGGTCTTCGGCGTGAAAGATCCGCTCGGGCTCCATCCCCTTCAGATCGGGCGCCGGAAAGGCGACCGCATCATCGCCTCGGAGAGCTGCGCCTTCGATCTCCTCGGGGCCGATCTCGACCGGGACATCATGCCGGGCGAGCTCGTCGTGCTCGATGACGCCGGCTGCCGGTCGGTCCGCTGGACGGAGGAGAGCACGCTCCGGATCGATATCTTCGAATACATCTACTTTCTCCGTCCCGACAGCGTGGTGCACGGAGCCGAGGCGGGAACCGCCCGCTACCACATGGGCAGAGCGCTTGCAGCGGAGCATCCGGTGGAGGCCGACATCGTGGTTCCGGTGTCGGACTCGGGGAACCACGCGGCGCTCGGTTACTACGAAGGGATGATCGCCGCGGGTTTCAGCCCAGAGTTCAGGCCGTGGGCACTCTGCCGCCCGCACACCGTCTCGAGAACTTTCATCGAGCCGGTGCAGGAGAAACGCGAGCAGTATCTGCGCCTCAAGTTCAACCCGCGGCCCCGTGAGCTCGAGGGGAAGAGCGTCGTCGTCATCGACGATTCGGTCGTACGGGCGAACACCATGCGGGTCGTGGCCGGCCTGCTGCGGGAGGGGGGCACCCGGCAGGTACACGCGGTGATCTCCTCGCCCATGTACCGGTACCCCGATTTCTACGGCATCGACACCTACCGGATCCGGGACGAGCTCATCGCCCGCCGCCTGAACGGTTCGGTTCCCGCCATCGCGCGCGAGCTCGGAAACCTCGACTCCCTGGGGTACCTGAGCCTCGAGGCCACGGAAAAGGCGGTTCTCGCGGCAGCCCGGGCGGGTTCGGAGCTCACTACCGGATCGTTCTACACCGGCCCGTTCACCGGCGAGTATCCGGCCGGGACCGGGGTCTTCTCGGTCGATGAGCTTTGACGGTTTCCCGTCCACTCCTTGACACCGGTTCCCGGCGGGCCTAACTATCGTTCGGAGAAGAAAACCCATGACCTCAACGGTGCCGGACATTTCGGGGCGAGAGAACCGGGAAATTCCCACATCGCTGGAAGTTCCTCTGATCCGGGAGGACGGGCGCTGCCGCATCGATCTCTCCAGCCTCCAGGTCTTCTTCGGCCTCTCGATTCTCGCGGCAGATCTCGCCGAGAAGGTGCGGAGCAGGTATCTCCTCGACAGGATCGACATCGAGGTGGAGAAGAAGGTCAAACCTGCCGAAACGCCGGAGCTCGCCGAACTCCGGATCGAGAATATCAAGGTCGTGGCGGATTACGACGTACTCGATCCCATCATCCGCGACAGGGAAGCCTTCGTGGAGGATCTCACGACCGTATTCGGATCGCTCCAGATGCGGCGGTGGCGCAGGCACATCTATCCCGAGGATCCCGGTGCGCCGACGGCGGCGCTGGTCTTCGAGCTCGTGAGAAAGGCAAAAGACGGCGACATCCCTTTTCGTGTCGTCCTCGAGCGGATCCGCTCCTCGAAGCGCGCGGACAAGTTCTTTCTCCGCGCCGTCATCGAGGGGCGCGGAAGGCGACTCGACCTCGGATCGTTCCCGCACGTGATCGTCGAGAACCCGGACGGGCGATCCTTCATCGCCGGGTCCACCCGTATCTCGCGGATGTTCGCCGAGCAGGTGCGCTGGAAAGCGCGGGAGGGAAAGCACACCTATGTGGAAGCGGACCGCATCGACAGCTCCGTCTTCGCCAGGCTCCACGAGTCGGGCCTGGACGAGCTCCGTGAAATAGAAATCACCTGGTCGGGCGACTGTACCGAACGATTCCGGGTGCTGGATCCCGGACGGCTGATGGTGATCTTCAAGAAGGTCCTGCTCCTCCTGGAGGATCATCCCACCCGGGGGCTGCTCACGGCCGGGGAATCGGTCCGTGTCGATTTCGGCGGCCTCCACGCCTGGCTGGATTTCTCCCAGCTGGGACGGGCTCTGAACATATCCTTCGGCCGGGTTCGAAGGAGCGCCCGAATCGAGCGGTACCTCGAGCGGATGCCCGGGCTGAAAGAGCTCGTCGACGCCCGCTGCGCGCACGCTCCGCTCGCGGGAACGAAGGTCTTCCTCATCCACCACGTGACGGCGGAAGTCCTCGCGCTCGTCGCCGCTCTCAGGGATCTGGGCGCCCGCGACGTGTTCGTCCTGTTCGTTCATTACGGCGAGGAGATTCCCTCGGAGTTCCTGGAAGCTCTGCTCGACCTCGACCAGGAGCACTTCCGGTTCTTCTGCCTCAACAATGTCGCGGAGACCGACTCCGTGGAGGGGTACTTCGTCCTGAGCCCACGGTTTTCGAAGCTCGACGGACTGGAGGAGCTCGACGCCGTCCTGTACCGGGAGAAGCCGGGGTACACGGAGGCCATGGAGCGCACGGCGGCCCGGCTCTTTCTCGAGATCCTCATGGAAGCCGACCGGGAGGATTCGTCGTGCCTGGTGATCGAAGACGGCGGGTATCTCAGTCCGCGGATCCCCGCGTGGGTTCGTGAGGGAGCCGGGCTCGGGGATCTCGTCGCGTCGCACGGCCCCGGCCTGCCTGCGGTCGGCGGAGAGACCGCCGGCCTTTCCGTCGGCGAGATTCTCGATCGCCGGATGATCGGCACGGTCGAGCACACGAAGAACGGCTTCGACAGGCTCGCGGAGCTGATGGAGGAAGATGGCCGCCTCGCCCGGCCGGCGTTCAGCATCGCCGTCTCCCGCATCAAGGTGGACGATGAGGCGCGGGAGGTTGCCGCAGCCATTCTCGCGGCGACGGAATCGACGCTCCACGCGATGGGAAAGGTCATGAGCCGGAGAAAGCCGGTGGTCATCGGGTCCGAGGGGGCGATCGGCAGGCACCTGACGGATCAGCTCAGGTCACGCTCGGGTACCGCGGAGACCGTACCTCCCCTCGAAGTGGACATCAGAAAGCCCCGGAGCCTCCCGGGGGACCGGCTGAAGACCTTCGCCGTGAAATTCGGAGCCCTGCCGCGGGATATCGCGCTCGAGGTCGATCTCATCGTCGGCGTGACCGGGCACCCTGCGTTCACCTGGGAGGACATGGAGCTTCTGCTCCTCGAGGGCCGCGCTCGGACCTACTACCTCGTGAGCGGTTCCACGAAGACCGTCGAGTTCAGCGACGTGGCACGCGGGCTGGGAATCCTGATGAGAACGCCCGGGCCAGCCGTCGGGGGACGTTCCTGCACCGTCGAGAACAGCGCCGTCACCGATCCCCAGACGGGGAAGATCCTCGGCTCCCGGCACCGTTTCACCTTCGAAGACACGGCGGACGATCCGGCCGGCCCACGGTGGAAGGAGATCGTGTTCCCGGGAAGTCTCATGCCGATCAACTTCCTTTCCTACGGCGTGCCGGGCGAGGCGTTCGACCCGGTGATCACGCAGCTGCTGCGTACCTCGCTCGGCCTCGTCAGGAGAATCCGCGAGGAGCCTTCCCTGGCGCCTGTCCTCTCAGCCGTCGACCGCGAGATCGACGAGGACGGACAGCCGCTCGCACGGGTCCGGCCGGAGAAGCCCTGAGCGAAACGGCCGTATTTCTGTCCAGGGCCGCTCAGGTGCGCTCGATCGTGACGATCCAGTCCTCGGGACCTTCCTGTTCATACCGCCAGCCGAACTGTCCCCTGTGCTCCGCTTCGAACTGGTAGCGAAGCGGCTTCGGATCGTGATCGTTGATGATGCGAAGCGAGTGTCCGGGGGCGAGGCTTTCCCAGGTACGGAAGATCTGCTCGTGGCGCTCGCGCGGCGGCATCGGCCGGAGGTCGAGCTCGACCACGTCCTTCACTTCCTCCGCCCTGTCCGCCGGCGAAAAGCAGCAGTACCCGATCTTGTCGCACTCCCGCTTCACCTTCTCCCACTCCTCGTCCGTGAGCACCTGGAGGGCGATCTGGTAGAGGATGTTGTCTTCCTTGAAGATGTGGCTGTCGAGCTCGCCGGCGAGATACCCGCCCAGCTCGACGACCCGGGCCCGGTACTGCTCGAACGGCATGTCACCGGGATTGTGAGCCAGCCGGGAGAGCTCCTTCTTCTTCGCCCTGAACTCGTCGTGATCCATCCTCATGATCTTCGGAGGCTCGATGACGTCGTGGGCCTCCAGGAGCGGAAAGAGCACCTCCTCTTCACGCTGATGGTGGCTCTCGGCCTCGACGAGATGGTGGGCGAGCTCCTTCAGCTTCTCCCGGTCGTCGCCGAGGCTCTCGAAGCTGTCCCGATCCCTGATCCTGCCCACGAGAGCCTTCAGCTCCCGGAGGTTGTCCTGGATGACGCGGTGCTCCTCCATGAGGGTGTGGACTGGATGAGGGGGGCTCACGTCGATCCGCTTCGAAGCGAGTGAATCTCTCATGGACTCCAGATGGAGATCGCACAGGCTCCCCCGGATCTCTTCGTGAGGGACGCCTTCCCTGATCAGCTCCTGCTCGATTGCGCCCAGCGTCGCGGCATCGATTGACTCGAACAGCTTCCGGGCCAGAGCCTTCGTATCCTCCGTCACCTCGTCGCCCCGGAGCTCGGCGAGCAGGCTCCTGAGATCTTCTCTCGCCGTTCCAACGGACTCTCTCTTCACCAGCAGAATCCACTCATCCGGACCTTCCTTCTCGAAGGACGACGAGAAGTCGCCGCTTTCCTTCAGCATGGCGACGAGCGGGAACGGATTGAACTCGAGGACGAACCGCAGGCTCTCGCCGTCCTTCAGATCCTGGAGTCGCGGAAAGATCAGGGCCTCTCTTTCGTGATGCGCAAGCCCCTTGACGTCTATGGTCTGCGTGCTGTTCATGATGCCTCCCTTTCTATCAGCGAAAGCCACCGGTCGATGCCCTCTCGATCATCTCCTCACGCGACCGCGGAACCTTCGATGATCGCCCTGTCCTCCATGAGGCTCTTGATCGTGACGGATCCGAGCTCCCGGTGGACGTGCTTCTCGATCTCCTCGATTTTCGCTCTCAGCGGGCAGGTGGCGATGTCCGGGCAGAGCTCCCTGCCGAAGACGCACTCGTTGAGGTTGAGGGGGCCCTGGAAGATGCGGATGACCTCCGTCAGAAAGATCCTGTCGGCGGGTCGGGCCAGCTCGAATCCTCCTGTTTTTCCCCGGAAGGAGCGGAGGATTCCCTCCCTGGTGAGGGTCTGGAGGATCTTCCTCAGGAAGGGCCGCGGGATGTCGAGCTCGTCCACGAGCACCGTGACCGGCGTCCGATCGGGGCTCCCGGCGATTCGAAGCATCGCTCTGACGGCGTAATCGGTGTCTCTGTTGATGAGCTTCATGACGACCTCCTTCCTAAATGATACTTCGCAGGTGTCAATTTGTCAAGAGGGGGTGAGCCGGGATATCGAATCGGTCGGGGGGTACCGGGGGGCCGGGAAGTGTTTTCGGGAAAAAGGGCAGGCTCTGCGGCCTGCCCTGAGGGATCGCAACGGATATCATCCGCCCGGCGTTCGCCGTCGCGGCTTCGCGGGAGGTTACCCTCCCTGTATCACCAGCTGCTTCATGTCGAAGGAGACCGTCTGTCCGGTCGCCGGTTCGAGGAGGTCGAGGTACACGCCGTAGACGCCCGGGACGAGATCGGGGACGGTCATGACGGTGTGCATCGGCTCGGTGTAGCTCATTCCGGCGCCCAGCGTGATGGGCCCCTCGACGAACACGTGCTCCTGCCCGGCAGGTGTCTCGAGGACCGCCCTGATCACGGCGTCGAACGCCTCACCCGGATTGTAGAGACCGACGCCGACGATGACGTTGGTCCCCGGCGTGACCGTGGTCTTGTCGAGGGTGAGCATGACGAGTGGATACGTCGTCATCACGGCCGTGTCGTTGCCGATGTTGGAGTCGCCCCACCTGATCCTGAAGAATCCGTCCTCGCCCCAGAAGATGCCCCAGGAGTTCTTGCAGATCCAGCTCTCGTCGGCGTCGTCCCAGCCGATGAGCGTGATGCAGTGGCCGTAGATGTAGTCGCCCCACACGTGCTCGTAGACGCCGCCGGTGTAGTGGAAGAAGTCCTCGTACACCGTCATGCAGGTGGTGAGGGGTCCGGTCAGGAGCGCGGCCTTGATGGCGTCGACGTCGTTTTGAACCCACTGCCAGTCCGCGATCCTCACCACGTGCTCGCCGGCGTTGAAGCATGCGAGGTCGCAGCTGCGCTGCTTTCCGTCGCCAGAGACGTAGGGGAAGCACTCCTCGGAGGCGACTCCCATGTCGACGAGTGCGGTCACGGCGCTCTCGAC
>CAZMKB010000105.1:0-11126 GCA_964566685.1 uncultured Gemmatimonadota bacterium
GGACGGCAAGGAGCTTCCTGCCGAGGTCGTCGGCCGCGATCCCAAGACGGACATCGCGGTGCTCAAGGTCGAGCCCGGTGATCGCGTGCTCGACACCGTGGCCCTCGGCGACTCGGAGGCGGTCCGACCAGGGGATTGGGTCGTCGCGATCGGCAATCCATTTGGTCTCGAGCACACGGTGACCGCGGGCATCGTCTCGGCGAAGAACCGACGCAACGTGCTGAACCAATCCTACGAGGACTTCATCCAGACCGATGCCGCCATCAATCCCGGCAACAGCGGGGGCCCGCTGGTGAACCTGGACGGCGAGGTCGTGGGCATTAATACGGCGATCGCTTCGAAGACCGGGGCCTACCAGGGGGTTGGATTCGCCATTCCTGCCAGTCTGGCCGAGCGTATCATGGGCGAGCTCATCGCCACCGGGAAGGTGGTCCGGGGATGGCTCGGCATCTACATCCAGGACATTACCGATGCCATGGTCGAGGCCATGGATCTCCCCGGAAAGGAAGGTGTGCTCGTCGCCGACGTCGTCGAAGACGGTCCGTCCGATGAAGCCGGTCTCAAGAGGGGAGACGTCATTCTCCGCATGGACGGCGAGAAGATGGAAAACGGAACGCAGCTCAGGAACACGGTTGCCGCCACGAAACCCGGCAAGGAGATCGAGCTGGAGATTCTGCGTGAAGGAGACAGGGAAGAGATCACCGTGACGCTGGGCGAGCTGGAGGAAGAGGAGCAGCTTGCCGCCGCCGGTGGCCGGCGGGACATTCTCGACGAGCTCGGGATGCGCCTGACCGATCTCACGCGGGAGCTGGCCCAGCGGTTCGGACTGTCGGGCCGGGAAGGCGTGGTCGTGACCGAGGTTCTGAGAGGGAGCCCGGCCGCCGAAGCGGGCCTGAGGACCGGGGACATCATCGTCGAGGTGGATCAGAATGACGTGGAGAGTGTCTCCGAAGTGGCCGCCCGGCTGACGTCGGTGGAACCGGGTGAATCGGTCCTGTTTCTCGTCGAGCGCGGGAGAAACACGCTCTTCATTGCCCTGAAGATGCCCGAGGAGAAGGAGTAGCATCCGCTTTACGAATACGCGACGGGGAGGGCACGGCCTGGCCGGGTCTTCCCCTTTTTCCTTCCCGTGTCATCTACGGGCGGCGGTGACGTGCCCGGAACATGAGCGTTGACACCGGTTTCACCCCGTAGTAGTTTATAACCCGAATTATTCATGCGCTTTCGGTTCTGGCAGCCGCTTTCGGACTGCTTGTTCTCACCACGGAGTGAATTCCATGGACCCCGCAACCCTCCAGCAGGTCGTAGACAGGATCACGAGCTTCAGGGACGAAATGGTGAGCGTGCAGAAACAGCTCACCGGACTCGTCGCCCTCTCACCGGAAAACGGCGGAGAGGGGGAGGTCCGCAGGGCAGAGTTCCTGAAGGAGTATCTCGAGAACCTTCCCGGTGTGCAGGTCGAAGAAATCAGGGCTCCCGACAAACGCGTCCCCTGCGGCTACCGGCCGAATCTCGTTGCGCGGCTGCCCGGCGCCAAGAGGGGCAGGACGACCTGGATCATGAGTCACATGGATGTCGTCCCCGCGGGAGAACGGTCCCTGTGGACCGGGGATCCGTTCAAGGCCTGGGTCGAGGACAACTACCTCTTCGGCCGGGGGGTCGAGGACAACCAGCAGGGGCTGGTGTCGTCGCTGTTCGCCCTTAGGACCCTGGTGGAGCTGGCGATCACGCCTCCGTACGACGTCGGGCTGGTGATGGTGGCGGACGAAGAGACCGGGAGTAAGTACGGCATCGACCATGTACTCGACGAGCAGGAGGAGCTCTTCGGAGACGACGATTTCTTCATCATTCCTGATGCCGGGAACGAGGACGGGACGATGATCGAAGTCGCCGAGAAGAGCATCATCTGGCTCAAGATCACGACGAAAGGCAGGCAATGCCACGCTTCGACCCCCGAGCGGGGCGTGAATGCCTTCCGGGCCGCCAGCCACCTCATCGTCCGGCTCGACTCGATTTCCGGGAGCTTCCCCGCCCGGAACGCCCTGTTCGATCCGCCCTTCTCGACCTTCGAACCGACGCGCAAGGATGCCAATGTTCTCAACATCAACACCATTCCCGGCGAGGACGTGTTCTTCCTCGACATGCGCATCCTCCCGGAGTATGATCCGCGGACGGTCATCGATGAGGTGCGGAAGCTGACGAACGGGATCGAGAAGGAGTTCGGGGTCAAAATCGCGATCGAGACGGTGCAGTACGACCCCGCCACGGAACCCACCCCGGTGGACGCCGTGGTAAAGGCCCTCCAGACCGCCATCGTGGCGATGCGTGCCAAAGAGGGTAAGCCGATGGGCATCGGCGGCGGAACGGTCGCGGCGTTCTTCAGGAGGAGGGGTTATCACGCCGCCGTCTGGAGCACCATGGACGAGGTTGCGCATCAGCCGAACGAATACTGCAAGATAAGCAACATGGTGGAGGACGCGAAAGTCTTCGCCCACGTCTTTCTCCAGGATTGACGCGAACAGTCGTTCGCGCCGATCCTTTTTTTCTCCGTTCATGTCCGCGCCTGATCGAACTCTGCGGGAGAAGGAGGTCTCGATGGCAGAGCAGGAGTTCAAGACATACGTGCCGGCTGAAACCAGTATGGCTGAGTTCACTCTCAAGGCCGTGATCGTCGGGGCGATATTCTCTATTGTCCTGGGTTCCGCGAACGCGTATCTCGGCCTCAAGGCGGGAATGACGGTCGCAGCCACGTTCCCGGCAGCCGTCATGGCCATGGCGGTTCTCCGGGTCTTCAACGGGACTATTCTCGAAGAGAACATCTGCCGGACTACCGCGGCTGTCGGTGAGGCGCTCGTCGCCGGTGCGATCTTCACGATTCCGGCGTTCCTCATCGCAACCGATCCCGCGACCGGGGAGAAGATCTGGAGCAGTATCAAGTGGGGCCAGAGCACGGCGCTCATGCTGGTCGGCGGGGTACTCGGTGTGCTCTTCGTGGTGTTTCTGCGGAGAATTCTGCTCGAAGACAAGACCCTGCCGTTTCCCGAGAGTGTAGCCTGCTCCGAAATCGTGAAGGCGGGGCAGAAAGGACAGACGGGGGCAAAGTACGTGTTCGGATCCATCGGCCTCGCGGCGGTCATCGAGCTCTTCAAGAACAACTACGGCCTGGAGCTCGTCACTCCCTACATCAGGAAGTTCTTTCCCATGACCGTCGACAACTTCAGGCTCGTCACCACTCAGATCAAGCAGGTGGGTGCATCCTTCACGACGACCGGCGGCGCCTACTTCGAGACTCCGGCCGCCTCTCCCGCCATGCTGGGAGTCGGCTACATCATCGGCCCCCGGCTCTCCGCGATCGTGTTCAGCGGGGGCGTTTTCGGTTGGCTCCTGCTGGTCCCGCTCCTGGTGTTCATCGACTCGACCTTCGGCCCGAGAGTGGCGGCCGGCGAGGTCGCCTGGCTCGATGTCTGCAACGCCGTGTGGAACTCGCAGGTGCGCCCGCTGGCCGTGGGAGCGATGCTCGTGGGGGCGTTCTACACCCTGTTCATGATGCGGAAGTCTCTCGGGGCCGGCATCGTGCGGGCCGTCCGCGACATGAAGAAGGTCACACTCGAGGGGGAGCAGCAGAACAGGCTCGAGATGGACATTCCCTCCAAGTGGGTGGTCTTCGGCATCATTTTCCTGGTCGTACCGATCTTCTTCATCTACTACTTCTTCAGCGGCAGCATCGGCGGTGCGCTTCTGGCCGCGGTGGTCATGACGCTGGCCGGCTTCCTCTTCGCCGCGGTGGCCGGGTACCTTGTCGGGACCATCGGCAGCTCCAACAACCCCATCTCCGGGCTCACGCTCTCGACCCTGATCGTGGCTGCCCTCCTCATGGTGCTCATCGGCGTGAAGGGGGCCGCCGGCATCGCGGCGGTGCTCGGGGTGGCGGCCGTCGTGTGCTGCTCGTCCGGAGTCGCCGGCGACATCACCCAGGACCTGAAGGTGGGCCACATACTCGGCGGCACCCCCTGGAAGATGGAGCTCGGCTGCATCATCGGCGTCATCGCCGCCGCCCTGGTCATGGTGTTCCCCCTCCAGCTCCTGCACGAAGCCAACCAGGCCACGGGCGGCATCGGGGGAGACGCGCTGCCGGCGCCCCAGGCCGGGCTCATGGCCATGCTCTCGCAGGGCATCATCGGCGGGGGGATGGCGTGGCCGCTCGTCCTGGTGGGCATCCTCTTCTCCGTCGGCCTGATCCTCATCAGGGCTCCTTCTCCCATGCTCATCGCGGTCGGCATGTACCTTCCCTTCCACACGACGGCAGCGATCTTCGTCGGCGGCATCATCAAGTGGATCGTTGACAACATGCTTGCCAAACGGGAAATCGGCCCCGGACAGAAGGAGCGGGTCGACAACACCGGGATCCTGCTCGCCTCCGGCCTCATAGCCGGTGAGGCGCTGATGGGCATCATCATCGCGTTCTTCGTCGTCTCCACGGGCAATCCCATATTCAAGATCATCCCGGGCGGGAGCCCCTGGCTCGCCCCCCTCATCTTTGTCATCCTGGGGTATGTCCTCATCAGGATTCCCCTGAAAGCGATCGGCGAGGCCTGATGCCCGGCAAGAAAAAACCGGTGAATCTGCTCGAGCTCATCCCCGTTCGCAACCGTTCGTGGGACGCGAGAGGTGATGAGCCCTCCCGTGTCGACATCATCGTGCCGCGCTTCGCAGGAAGGTGGCTCGGGAAGCTCATTCTCCCCAGGCTCAGGCGGCCGCACTACCGGGTGAGTCTCGATGAGGTCGGAAGCTGGGTGTGGCGACGGTGCGACGGCGAGACGACGGTGAAGCAGATCGGCAGGGGCCTCAGCGCGGAGTTCGGCGAGGACGTCGAACCGGTGTACGACCGCCTCGCACTGTTTTTCAGACAGATGGAGGAACACAGCTTCATCGTGTTCAGGAATCTCTCATACGGACGGGTCGAGGAATGATCGGACCGTTTCCCGCACACCGGAAGCCGGGGAGGACGAACAGAGCCGCATGAACATCGGGATTCTGAAGGAAATGAGCCCCGGAGAGTGGCGCGTGGGGCTCACTCCCGCCGGTGTCGGAAGCCTCGTCGCCGCCGGACACACCGTCTTCCTCGAGAAGGGGGCCGGGAGCGCCTCCTTCTTCATGGACGGCGACTATGCAGATGCCGGGGCACGGCTCGTCGACACTGCGGACGAGCTGATCGGCCGCTCGAAGATGATCGTGAAGGTCTCTCCGCTCCTGCCCCAGGAGTGCGAGCGCCTCGTCCTGAACCAGATCGTCATCGGATTCATGCACATGGTGGTCGCTTCCGAAGACTCCATCAGGGAAATCCTCGACAAGAAGATCACCGTCATCGGCTATGAGATCATCGAGGAGGACAACGGCGTCCTGCCCGTCCTCCTCCCTATGAGCGAGATAGCCGGGCAGGTCTGTGTCCAGGTCGCCGCTCACTATCTCCAGGGCGATCAGGGCGGGAGGGGACTCCTGGTCGGCGGTATGCCCGGCGTCCCGCCCGCCGCATTCGTCATCGCCGGTGCCGGGGTGGTGGGAACGGAAGCCGCGAGGACCGCCCTGGGGATGGGGGCTCAGGTGATCGTGCTGGACCGCGACATCAAGAAGCTGCGGCGAATCGACGAGCTGTTCGGGAAGAGGATCCAGACGCACATGATCAGCACCTACACCCTCGAACGGGCCGCGAGGTTCGCCGATGTCTTCATCGGATCGGTTCTCGTTCACGGGGAGAAGGCGCCGGTCCTCATCACCAGGGAGATGCTCGCGACCATGAAAGACGGAGCCGTGATCGTCGACGTGTCGATCGATCAGGGCGGCTGCATCGAAACAAGCAGGCCGACCACGGTGGAAGATCCGGTTTTCGTGGAGGAAGGCGTCATCCACTACTGCGTCCCGAACATTCCGACCGTCGTCGGGCGAACCGCAACCAGGGCTCTGAACAATGCCACCATCGACCTCATCTCCCGCATCGCGAGGGAGGGGGTCGAGCATGCAGTCAGCCGGGACAGCGCCCTGGCCCGGGGCGTCTACTTCTACGACGGCCGCTGCACGAAGCCGGGGCTTTCTCAGACATTCGGCGTCGGCTGCTATGCCCTCGAGGACATCGTGGAAGGGAAAGTGTTCGGTGACGACGTCGCCCTCTAGCCCGAAACAACTCGGGCCAAGTCGGTTTTTCTTGATTTTTCCCCGGCCTCATGTAAATTAACAGTCAAAATGAGAATTGTGTATCTGCATTGATACTCTACCGGTTATGCTCAAAGCCCGTAAAGGAGTAACGGTATGGACTGCTTTCAAAAGATGACTGAGCTGGAGCACGAGCAGGTAGTGTTCTGTCACGACAAGATCGCCGGCCTCAGAGCGATCATCGCGATTCACAACACGACCCTGGGTCCGGCGCTGGGCGGAACCCGGATGTGGCCGTTCAAGTCGGAAGAAGAGGCGCTCATCGATGTCCTCAGGCTCTCGCGCGGCATGACCTACAAAGCCGCGGTCGCCGGTCTCGACCTGGGGGGCGGGAAAGCAGTCATCATCGGAGATCCCAAGAAGGACAAATCGGAAATGCTCTTCCGGGCATTCGGGCGGTTTGTCGAGAGCCTGAACGGCAGGTACATCACCGCTGAAGACGTGGGCACCGACGTCCAGGACATGGAGCACGTCCGCACGGAGACGAACCACGTCACCGGCGTGGCACAGGCTCACGGAGGCAGCGGCGACCCGTCGCCGTTCACCGCCGCGGGGGTCTTCCACGGCATCAGGGCCTGCGTGAAGGAGAAGATGAAGAGGGACGATGTCGAAGGGCTGACCGTGGCCGTCCAGGGTGTCGGCCATGTCGGGAACTACCTCGTCGAGGACCTGGTGGAAGCGGGCGCGAAGTGCATCGTGACGGACATCGACAAAGAGAAGATCAAGCGGGTCAAGGACGAGTTCGGCGTGGAGAGCGTGAAACCGGACGACATCTACGGCGTCGACGCCGACATCTTCGCCCCCTGCGCGCTCGGTGCCGTCGTCAACGACAAGACCATACCCAAATTCAAGTTCAAGATCATCGCCGGCGGAGCCAACAACGTGCTCGCCGAGGAGCGGCACGGCGACATGCTCTCCAAGAAAGGCATACTCTACGCTCCGGACTATGTCATCAACGCCGGCGGCCTGATCAACGTTTCCATAGAGCTCGAGGGCTATGTCAAGGAACGGGCGATGCTGAAGATCGCCCTCATCTATGACACGCTCCTGAAGATCTTCGACATCAAGAAGAAGAAAAAGATTCCCACATACAAAGCCGCGGATCTTCTGGCTGAAGAACGGATCAAGACCATGGGGCATATACAGCGAACCTTTCTTCCCGTGTAAGGTGAGGTATGGCGAAACTCCTCGTTGTCGACGACGAAATGCCGCTGAGGCTTCTCTACGAAAAGGAGCTCACCGAAGAAGGCTATGCGGTCGTTCTTGCGAGTGACGGCAGAGAGGCGATCAAAAAGATCGAGGAAGAAACCCCGGACCTGGTGATTCTCGACATCCAGATGCCGGACATCGACGGCCTCGAGGCGATGGGCAAGATACTCGGGAACTTCAAGCTCCCCGTAATCATCAACACGGCCTACTCGAGCTACAAGAGCAATTTCATGAGCTGGGCCGCCGAGGCCTACGTGGTGAAGTCTTCGAACCTGGACGAACTGAAGTCGACCATACGGGAGGTTCTCGCGACCTATCAGAAGGAGTAAAAGGCTCCGCGTATGGATGGGGTGGCGGCTCAGTGAACGGGGGCGGGTACATGAGCAACTGTCTCGTGATAGTTCTCGCCGGAGGGCACGGCGAACGTCTGTATCCGCTCACCAGGGACCGCACCAAGCCGGCCGTCCCCTTCTGCGGAATCTACCGCATCATCGACTTCACGCTCTCCAACAGCGTCAACTCCGGCCTCAAGCGGATCTTCGTCTTCACCCAGTACAAGTCCTATTCCCTTCACACCCACATCAGGCAGGGATGGTCGTTTCTCAGGAGACGGGAGCTCGGCGAGTTCCTGGAGACCATTCCCCCCCAGCTGAGGAGCTCCGAGAGGTGGTACCAGGGGACGGCCGATGCGATCTTCCAGAACATCTATCTCCTCAACGAGGAGCGCCCGGACCGTATCCTGATCCTCTCCGGCGATCACATCTACCGCATGGACTACCGCAGGATGATCGACTTTCACGTCGAGCGCGGTGCCGACGTCACGCTTGCATGCGTCGAGGTGCCGGTGGATGAGGCCGAGCGCTTCGGAACGATCAGGATAAACGGCGAGCACCGGGTCACGGGATTCAAGGAGAAATCGAGGGCGCCGCACCGGCATCCCCTGAGGGACGACATGACGCTGGTGTCGATGGGAGTGTACCTCTTCGAGACGGAAACGCTGGTGCGGGCCGTGATCCAGGACGCCAAGGTCGACTCGCAGCACGATTTCGGGAAGAACATCATCCACGCCCTCCTGTCGTCGAGGAAGGTGTTCGCCTACGACTTCGTGGACGACCGGGGGAAGCCCAGCTACTGGCGCGACATCGGCACCATCGACAGCTACTTCCAGGCGAACATGGACTTCGTCGACAGGGATCCGCCGCTCGACCTCTACGACACCTCCTGGCCGGTGTTCACCGTGAGGAACATCGATCCGCCGACCCTGGTGAGGAAGGGACGGGGGAAGGCGGTCGGCGAGGTCGCCGACTCGATCATCTCATCCGGTTGCCAGGTGGGCGGAGCGGTCGTTCGCAGGTCCATCCTCTCTCCCCGGGTGATCGCCCGCTCGCGCTCCACCATCTCCGATTCGGTCATCATGCCCGGCGTCGTCGTGGGCCGCGGTGCACGGCTCAGGAAGACGATCGTCGACCGAGACGTCGTCATCCCGGACGGCTTTTCGATCGGCTACCGCAGGACCGAGGACCGGAAACGGTTCAAGGTCTCGGCGGGGGGGATCGTTGTGGTGCCGAAGGGGTATAGATTCGCATGAGGGCCAGGAGGTCGCCGTGACCGGGGACAGCAGGAGGGAAATAACCGAGATCAGGTGCTGGGAGATCCTCTCGTGCGATCTGACCACCTGTCCGGTGCACGGTCAGGACGGGCTGGTGTGCTGGCTCATCAGCGAGGCGCTCTGCTGCCGGAAACCGGACGTCGTGAGCGAGGACAAGTTCATCGAGGTGTGCCTCGACTGCGAGGTGTTCCAGGAGCGGCTCGCCAGGTCGCTCGGCCGGAGGCTCGAAGACCGGGCCGTTCATGAAACCTTCACCATGCTCATGCACGAGCTCGCCCAGCGCCACGACGAGCTCAAGAAGACGAACGAGCGGCTCATGCGCCGGGTGGGAGGCCTCACCTACATCGGCGAGGTGGCCGCGGATCTCGCCAGTGCGAAAGAGCTGGACGAGATCCTCCAGATCATCCTCACCGGCATCACCTTCGGCGACATCCTGGGCTTCAACCGGGCTTTCCTCCTCCTCGTCGACGATGAGAACGACGTGCTCGAAGGCAGGCTCGCCGTGGGGCCCGCCAACGAGCAGGAGGCGCACCGGATCTGGCAGGAGATTTCCACCAGGCAGCTCACGATCAAGGAAATGATCGAGACCAAGCGGAAGATCTCCGACGGGACCGACCAGTACGTGAACGAGCTCATCAAGGACGTCAGAATTCCTCTCGAAGACGAGCGGAACATTCTCATCCGCGCCATGAGGGAGAAGCGCTCCTTCAACATCAGGCGTATTTCGGAGGACCCCGACGGGAGCAGGGATCTGGTGGAGCTGCTCGGGACCGAGGCGTTCGTCGTGGTCCCCCTCCGGGTGAAGGAGAAGGAGCTCGGTGTCCTCATCACCGACAACATCTTCTCTCGGCGGCCCATCACCAGGTACGACATCAACCTGCTCGAGACGTTCGTCCACCAGGCCTCCGTCGCCATCCACAACGCCCGCCTGTACGCCAGCCTGTCGGAGAAGGTCCAGGAGCTCGAGGAGGCCTACCGTATCCTCCAGGACAATCAGGAGCGGCTGGTGCGGGCGGAGAAGCTGGCGGCGGTCGGCGAGTTCACCGCGAAAGTCGCCCACGAGATCAAGAACCCCCTCACGTCGGTCGGCGGATTCGCCCGCTCGATCTTCCGGGGAATGAACGACGACGACCTCAACAAGAAATACGTCGAGGTGATCATCCAGGAGGTCGAGCGGCTCGAGGTGATCCTGCACGACCTCCTCTCCTTCGCGCACCCCGCCCCTCCGGAGAAGGCCAGGCGCAACATCAACGAAATCATCGAGAAGAGCCTCCTCGTTCTCCAGGGAGAGGTGGGGCGCAACCAGATCGAGCTCGACATCCACCTGCGCCCCGACCTGCCGGAGGTCTGGTACGACGCGCGGCAGCTCAAGCAGGTGTTCCTGAACCTCTTCAAGAACGCCATTCAGGCGATGGAGGGCGGGGGGAGGCTGCGGATCGAGAGCCAGAAGACCGACCGCTACGTCTGCGTCAGCATCATGGACTCGGGAGAGGGGATTCCGCTCGAGAACATGTCGAAGCTCTTCCTTCCCTTCTTCACCACGAAGCAGGAAGGCTCGGGCCTCGGTCTGCCGGTCAGCCACCAGATCCTGAAGGACCACGGCGGGTTTCTCGACGTCTCGAGCCAGGAAGGGGTGGGGACGAACTTCATGGTGTATCTTCCGGTCAGGGAGGAGACGGAAGATGTCGAGGAGGAGGCCCCCGCTCCGCTGAAGGAATGAAAAGGCCTTCGCGGGGATGGCTCCGGCCGGGAGGCCGGGGGATCGTCGGGTGCCACCCGCAGGGGGTCATGCTCTCCGGCGGTTCGGACCCGCGCCTCCGGGACAGGGGGATGTACCGGCGGCGCACGCCGGATCATCGGCCCCCGGATTCGGAAGCGGCTTCGTCGTCCTCGAGGGAAATCGTGATCTCGAACTTCGTGGCGTCACCGCAGCCCTTGAGGTTCCTGACCATGCCGACGATGGCCCCCGCCAGGAAATCGCGTACGAATCCCTTCATGCCGATCTTTCGCCCGTCGGCCCGCATCTCGATGTTCATCTTTTCGCCCGTCATGGCCGGTCGCTCCCTCCTTACGTTCCAGTAGAACCGCTTCTCGATGCACT
>CAZMKB010000106.1:0-11078 GCA_964566685.1 uncultured Gemmatimonadota bacterium
AAGCCCGGATTACGGCACTGCTCGAACATCCGAACATTATCCCGGTCCACGAGAGACCTGAGCCTCTTCACCTCTTCCACGGTTCTCTCTGTATCGTGCGCGAGGTGGGGGGAGACTTCCAGACTGACGTAGCCGTCCCTGCCGCCTGTCTCCCGGAACACCGGTTCGAGGACCTCGGCCGCTGCCTGGATGTCGGGAATCGCCAGCTGCTCGAACATCCCGGCGCTGGTGAGATCCTTCATGGCGGTGACCGAGTCGAGAACGTCATCGTAGTCGGTGCTTCCGGTAATGGCCTTCTCGAAGATGGACGGGTTCGAGGTTACGCCCGCCAGGCCGTCTTCCTCTACGAGCCTTTTGAGCTCACCGCTCTTGAGAAGCCCGCGGCGGAGGTAGTCGAGCCAGACCGATTGTCCGAGTTCCTTCAGCTGCCGGAGCGGATTCATTGTTCCCCCTCTCAGAATGCAGGAATCGATGCGAAACGAGGGCGATCGGTACCTCTCACTTCCTCCCCATTTTCCAGTATGCGATCTGCTCCCTCGCCTTTTCAACGATGTTCTCGACGGTGAAGCCGAACCGCTCAAGTATCTTCTCGAGTGGAGCCGAAACGCCGAAGGTCTCCATTCCGATCCGCACTCCCCGCGTCCCGACATACCGCTCCCAGCCGAGCACGGAGGCCTGCTCGACCGCCACCCTGGCCCGAACAGCCGACGGCAGGACCGACTCACGGTACTTCTCATCCTGCCTCTCGAAAAGGTCCCAGGAAGGGAAGCTCACGACGCGGGCTCTCACGCCGCCACGCTTCAGCTGTTCGAACGCTTCGACACAGAGATGAACCTCGCTTCCCGATGCGAGCAGGAGGACCTCGGGGGCACCGCCGCCGGCGTCGGCCAGGACGTATGCACCGCGGGAGAGGCCGGAAGCCGGGGCGTACCGGTCGCGGTCGATCGTCGGAACCGGCTGCCTGGTGAGCACCAGTGCAGCGGGCCGGCGATCGAGCTTCATGATGTGCCGCCATGCTTCGGCGACTTCGTTCGCATCGGCCGGCCGGATGGTCGTGAGGCCGGGAATGGCCCGCAGCGTGGTCAGGTGCTCGACCGGCTGGTGGGTGGGCCCGTCCTCACCGATACTGATGGAGTCGTGGCTGAAGATGCAGATGACCGGCAGCTCCATCAGGGCGCTGAGCCTGATGGCCGGCTTGGCGTAGTCGCTGAACACGAGAAAGGTGGAACCATAGGGCCGTATCCGGCAGACCGACAATCCGTTGAGGATGGAGGCCATCGCGTGCTCGCGAACTCCGAAATGCAGGTTCCTTCCCCCGTACTGTCCGGGGCAGAAATCGCCGGCGCCGTCGAACTCGAGCCTGGTCTTCGTCGAGGGAGCGAGGTCGGCGGACCCGCCCATGAGCCATGGTACACGTTTCGCAATTGCATTGAGAGATTTTCCGGATGCCACACGCGTCGCCATCCTCTCCCCGTCCGCCGGGAAGACGGGGATGTCGGCGTCCCATCCATCGGGCAGCTCGCGTCGCTGCATCCGGTACAGCTGTGCCGCCGCCTCCGGATGTGCCTCACGGTACTGCTCGAACAGTTTCATCCATTTCAAGCGGAGCTTCTTCCCGCGGGCGCCTATCCCCTCCCGGAAGTGTTTCGGAACTTCCTCCGGTATCAGGAACGAAGAGTCTTCCGGCCATCCGTAGTACCGTTTCGCTTCCCTGACCTCCTCCTCTCCCAGGGGCTCCCCGTGAGCGGCGCTGGTGTCCTGCTTGTTCGGTGCGCCGTAGGCGATGTGGCTGTCGACGATGACCAGGGTGGGACGGTCATCGGTGCTTCCGAAGGTGTCCAGCGCCCGCTCGAGCGCCCCGAGGTTGTTCGCGTCGCCGGTCCGGATGACGTTCCAGCCGTAAGCGATGAAACGCGTCGCCACATCCTCCGTGAATGTCCAGTTCGTATGACCTTCTATCGTGATCTTGTTGTTGTCATAGATCCAGCAGAGGTTGGAGAGCCTCAGGTGGCCCGCCAGGGAAGCGGCTTCCGACGAGACACCCTCCATCAGGTCCCCGTCGCCGCAGAGGGTGTAGACATGGTAGTCGAACATGACGAAACCCGGGCGGTTGAAGCGGGCTCCCATCCACTGTCCGGCGATGGCCATGCCGACGCTCGCCGCGGTCCCCTGGCCGAGAGGCCCCGTCGTCGTCTCGACTCCAGAGGTGAGGCGGTACTCGGGGTGACCGGGGCACTTGCTGTCGAGGCTCCTGAAGTTCCTGATGTCCTCGAGCTTCACCGCCAGCTCCCCGAGCGTTTCGTATTTCGGGTTTACCGCCCTGACCTCCGCCAGGTGGAGGAGGGAGTAGAGGAGCATCGAGGCGTGACCGTTCGAGAGCACGAACCTGTCCCTGTTCGGCCAGAGCGGATCGGTGGGATCATACCTGAGGAACCGCTGCCAGATGCAGTAGGCGACCGGCGCCAGGGCCATCGGAGTTCCGGGGTGCCCGGATTCCGCTGCCTGCACGGCGTCCATGGACAGCGTCCGAATCGTGTTGATGCAGAGTAGATCGAGATCGTCCTTCATCTGAGGCACTGTGGACGAATCCTCCAGAGCGAAGATTGCCGTCAATGCTCGTGTCCCGTCCCAGGTCGGAACACTGTAGTATGGTCATCATTTCCCGGGGTGTCAATCAGGAGCGGTGGAAGCGACTCCGTGGAGGCCTGCAGGTGGGGCGGTTCCTCCTTCCACCCGGTCGGGCGGAACCCCCGGCCGGAACACTTGAGCGCACCCCGGGTCTCCGCGTATATTTACCGGGTTCCCATGATTCCCGTCACGAAGATCAGCGGTGCCTGTTCGAAAGTGAAGGACATGGAGGAGAAGAACGCAGTAGTCGCACAGATCGCCGTCATCGGCTGCGGACCCGCGGGAGCCGCCTGTGCCGTTCAGCTCGCACGGTGCGACCTGAGGCCGGTCGTCTTCGAGCCGGCGGAGCCAGGAGGAACCGTGAGAAACGCACACGTCGTCGAGAACTATCCGGGATTCCCCGGAGGAGTTTCCGGCGGACGGCTCGCCGACCTCATCGGCCAGAGCCTCGGCCGCTGGCAGATCGAGCTCGTGCGGGAACCGGTGGTTTCCCTCCGCCGGAAAAGAAGGGAGTACGAGCTCCGGACACCCTCGCGAACAGAATTCTACGGAACCGTCGTCGTTGCCACCGGCACCAGGTCCCGCCGGCTCGCCGGGATCGCGATCGACGAGGCGGCCCGGAGTCTCATCCACTACGAGGCAGGCCGGCTGGCGAGCGAGGATTTCGCGTGTCTCGGCATCCTCGGTGCCGGCGACGTGGGCGTCGACTACGCCATCGGCTTTTCGAAGAGAGGCGAAGTTCACGTGTTTCACCGGAGCCCGAACCCATCCTGCATTCCCCTGCTCACCCGCCGGGCCGAAGAACGGGGCGTTCGCTTCCATGGCGGATGCTCGCTCGTCGGCGTCAGCGCCGGAGGAAGGGGGCTGCTGCTCGAGTTCACCACCGGATCTCACGCCGTCGACTTCCTCATCCCGGCTATCGGGAGAGAACCGGTCCTGGATTTCCTGGACCCGGAGCTTCGTGGAGAGCCGGGACATCCCGGACGGCGGGGGCTCTTTTTCATCGGAGATGTCGTGAACGGCCGGCTCCGCCAGGTTGCGATCGCCGCCGGCGACGGCCTGAGGACGGCAATGGAGGTCACACGTCGATGCAGCTGATCCGCTGTTCGGGAAAGGAAGGAGTGGCACGACTGTTTGCCGGCCGCCTCGAGGACGGATCGCACGTGGAGTTCGTCGAGTCGTGGGATCCGGCGTGTCCGCACGATGAGAAATGGGTTCTGATCGTTTCCACCTTCACCCGGTGCCCCGTCGGGTGCATCTTCTGCGACGCCGGGGGCAGCGGAGGGCGCAGGCTCGCGGCGGACGAGATGATGGCGCAGATCACCTGCGTGGTCGACCGCCGCTACCCCGATCGCAGAGTGCCCGTCGAAAAGTTCAAGGTTCAGTTCGCGCGCGTCGGTGAACCTTCGCTCAATCCGGACGTCATCGAGGTTCTGGAAGTGCTTCCCGACAGAATCTCCGCGCCCGGCCTCCTGTGCTGCATCTCGACCATTGCCCCGGAGGGACGCGGAGCGTTCTTCGACCGGCTTCTCGATGTTAAGGACCGCCGCTACGGCGGCGGGGCCTTCCAGCTGCAGTTTTCCGTGCACAGCACCGACGAGGACTGTCGCCGGTGCATCATGCCCGCCCGGATCCTGTCCCTCCCCCGCATTGCCGACTGCGGTGAGGCCTGGTGGCGTAGGGGAGACCGAAAGGTGACCCTCAACTTCGCACCAGGATCAGATTTTCCCTTCGACCCCGCTGTCATCGTGGATCTTTTCGACCCGGCCCGCTTCCTCGTCAAGCTGACACCGGTCAACCCGACGGCGAGGCGGACACGGAATGCGATCAGGTCCGTCTACCCGCTGCCTGACCCCCGGTTTCTCGCAGGACTCGACTTTCTGCGTACCCGCGGATTCACGGTGATCGAGAGCATCGGCAACCTGGAAGAGAACCTCATCGGGACCAACTGCGGCCAGTACCTCGATCGAGTGCTCGCGGATCTGCCCGAGAGAGACACAAAGGATTCCGGTTCCGGTCGGTCCTGAAACACCGGACCGTGGTGCTCAGAAATTGATCTCGCCGTTGACGTGGAGGGTTCTGCCGGACTCTGTGATCGTGGTGTCGGCCGAGACGACGTTGCCGTGGCATCCATCGCAGCGGCCGCGATCCTCATGAGGCGGTATGCGGTGACAGGAGCCGCAGTACACCTGGGTACCATCGACCGTCGTCCAGACGATGGGACCGGTCACGCCGGGTTCGACGTGGGTCGCCCCGTGACAGTAGACTCCCGAGCACGTCGGACCGGAACGGTTCCACTCCGGATCTGCGCCGTCGGCCGCCGCCAGATCTCCGAACACGACCTCGGCCGGCAGGCCGTCGTCCACGTGACCGGGCGACTCGATCTCGGTGGGTTTCCGGTGACACTCGACGCAGTCGTAGGGGTCGACGAACCGGGACGGATTGACGTGAAAGAGGTGGGCTCCGACACCGATGGCATCCGTGTCGGTGTTCCCCGACAGATCGGGAGGCGGGGCGTAGTCCCACATGAGCCTGCCGTGACAGCCCGAGCAGCTGCCGCCAAGCGCGTGACAGGCGAAGCAGGATGTCGCTCTCGGCCCGCCGCGGAGATCCTCTCCGTGGCAGCTCTCGCAGAACGGGACTCCGTACCCGGTGACCCGGCGGCCGTGGAAGTCCTCGCTGCTCCTGACCATCCAGAAACCGGGGTGAACCCTCGGCGGCGTGGGATTCTCGTCCGCACACGCGGTGAACAGGAAGAGGGCGGGGAAAAGGAGACGGAGCGGACGGAGGATCCGCTCAGCGGAGGAGCTCATAACCGCCTCCTCTCCCGGGTCCGTGACAGTAGGTGCAGAAGCCCTGCCCCGGAGTGTAGACGTGACAGTCGAAGCAGAGCTCGCCGGGATCGTCGTGCCACGGACCGCGATCGTCCCTCCCGAGGTCGGGAGGATGGTACTTCGGATCGGTGCCGAGAACGCCGTCTCTGTCCATGTGGCACCTGAGACAGGTGGAGTTGTCGACCTGGTGGCACGCGAGGCACGCTTCCATGTCTTTCTTTACTGCGACAGCGTGTGCGTGCTGCGGCCAGTCGGCGCGCGAGTGGTCGGGCGGCATGACCCGGTTTTCCAGGTGACAGGGTGCACAGAACCGGTTCTCGTCGTGACAGGCCATGCAGTCACGTTCCTTCCCCTTCGCATCGAGCGGATGTTCGAACTCGTAGTTGATCGAGTGGCTGGTCTGCTGGAGGTTGTCACCGAAGTGGCACTCGGCGCAGGTCTGGTCGCCCTCGTGGCAGAGCCTGCAGGAGGAGGGTTCGTGCATGGCCAGGAACTTGTGCCGGTGTATCCATCCTTCTTCGTGGGAATTCCGAATCACCACGCCTGTCTCGGTGTGGCACACGGTGCAGTTCATGGTCACGGTTTCCCCGTCGTGGCATTCTATACAGACCTTCATGTCGGGATACTGCTCTCCGGTCATGGTCGAAGCTTTCTCGACTCCCCGGTGGCACTTCCCGCATGCGAGCCCCTGGCGCAAGTGCGTCCGGTGGGGAAAGTTGATCGTCCTGGGAGGATTCGGAGAGGCCTGCGGATTGGCGGCATCTCTGTGGCACAGGTCGCAGTTGGCCGGGGCGGTGTTTCCGTTGTGACAGATGAAGCATCGTTCCATCACCGGCAGATTCTTGTCGCTCGAGGTGAGGCTGCCTTCCACCCCGTCGTGGCAGAGCGAGCATCCGAGAGACCGCTGGCCGACGTGATTGGCATGGCTGAAGATGATGTCGCTCTCGGGAAACTCCCAGGCGCTCGTGAGCGTGACCGCAATGGCAGTGCAGCCGATGACCAGGAGCGGCAGAGAGAGCCTCATCGCGTCACTTTCTTATCCCGAAGCGGTAGTCGAGCCTGGCGAACATCCGGAAGTCGGTGTCGAAAACGGGATTCCTGCCGATCTGAGCCTCCACCTCCGACCGGAATCCGCCCGGCAGAAACCGGGTGAGCCTCAGAACTGCGACGAGCGACTCGTCGTCGAGCGATGCTCCCTCGATCAGGCTGTACTTCGCATAGTCGAGCTGGAAGAGCCCGTCGAGGTTCTCGAGCAGCTCACCGTGGACGCTGCCGTACACACCGACCCTTCCGCCCGCGTAGCCTGTCCGGTAATCGAGCCCGGCTGCGGTGCCGCGATAGGCCATGCCGCCCCTCAGCCGGTGGGTGTTGTCGCTCTCGTAGCGGACGTAGCCGTATTCCCCGGTGAGGAGGACGCCGCCAGCGAGCGCATAGGTCGGCAGTACCCGGACTTCGTCATATCCCCGGTAATTGATGATTCCGAAGATGGAGCCGGCGCGAACGGTCGGGGCCCGGCGTGCGTACTCGAGATCGATCTGGAACGGACCTTCCAGCATCGGCCGGCCGCGGACGGTCGTGTTCCTCAGCTCGTCCAGCTCCAGGTCCCAGTCCAGCTTGAAGTAGATGTCGATCCACCGGAGCTCGGACGAGGTCAGATCGAAGCCGAGGAGCTTCCGCTCGAGCTCGCGGTCGCGGTTGCGCCTCGTGAATCCGACGCTCGCCTGTGTTTTCTCCGTCGGCAGGGCGACCACGCGGCCGCCGTACATCCGTGACTCGTTCCAGGGTGCGGCTTCAGCCGGTGCAGACCACCGCACCTGCGTACCGGCCCAGCCGGCTATCCTGAGCCAGGACACCGGCCCCACATCCATTTTCAGCCCGTCCAGGTGCCCGGTCCCCACCCCCTCGTAGAGAAACTGGCGGCCGAAGCGGAGGGACACGCCCAGGGGGAGACGGTCACGCACATCCGTGTAGAGGCTGTAGACCCGGCTGTTCCGGTCGCTCTCCAGGTTGCCCGAGGCATCGCCCCGGAATCGGAAGTTCGCTGCGAATCCGAGGCCATCGATGCCGGTGTCCGAGCCCCGCAGGAAGACGTACGGGTAGAAGAGATTCTGGTTCACGAGGGTTCCGGCGCCATCGAAGGTCTCGAATCCGTAGTAGGACAGCCGCAGGTTGCCCGAGAGCTCCAGGGCGTGGACGGATTGATGACAGAGGAAGGCGCACAGAAGGGGAAGACTTATGATGGCGCAGCGTCTCATCTACAGTCCTCTGCTTGATCCCTCGACCGGGTGCCGGGATAGTAAAATTATGCCACACGAAAGTCAAGGTCTTCCTCGCGGGTGGAAACCCTCCCGGCTGCCGCCGGATTCCGCACGAACCGACCGCCGGTTACCGGCTGAAGGAGGAGTCCTTCCGGGACAGGGCGCCCGGTCCGTGAGACCACCCGGAACCGGACTCGACGAACCGGCCGCCCGTCTGTCTCACAGCATGTCAGTTACAATCCTGGTCCACCACGTCGGTTCCCACCGCGTAGACGTGCTCCACCTTCTGGGGGAGACCGAACCAGTCGCAGAGCCAGTCGCAGCAGAAGAAGGTCGCCTTCCGGGAACAGAGGTACCAGCACCGCTGTTTCCCGGCTGGAATGTCGTATTCTTCCTCGAACCAGCCGCTGATCTCGCCGCTCGCGGAAATACCGATGGATGCGCCCCCGCCCCCGCCCTGCGCCTCGAGTCCGACCTTCACCCCAACCTGTCCGGTCACCTTGCCCCCGAACTTCCCCTTTCTGTTCGAATCGCCGCCGCAGTTCGCGATGCAGCCTATGAGCTGGGCCTGCGGGAGGAACGTGTGGAAGTGCTGGCAGATGTCGGGATCGGGATTCGTCTCGTCGGCCGGGAGGTTCTCGCACGGTTCAGCCAGGATCAGGTCTCCACCAGGCGCGGAGAATGCTCCGCCGGGGACGATGCCGTCCCGTACACCCAGATCCATTTCCTCATCGGGAAGCAGGGAGAAGCCGGCCGGTTCACCGAGCAGGAGGAAGATCACCGGCTGATCCATGGGAAGCATGCCTGATACCGAGAAGGCTGTCGGGTAACCGGTGAGACCCGGGTGGGGAGTTACTGAAATGCCGGGAAAAGGATCGCCCAGGATGTCAACCGCCTGAACCGCCGCGGACACACCTGTCCCGTACAGATCTTCGGTATCCACGTATATCTCGAGACTGTCGACGAAAATGTCGGCATCCGACCTGATGACGAGCGCCGTGTGGGCGCTGTCGGGAACGGTCCCTTCGACGTATCGCTGCACCATGTCGTGACTGCGCAGGTTGGCATAGTCGAACGAGAACGTTCCCGGCATGATGACTGCCTCTGTCACGAGAGCATTCAGCTCGTTCGACGTGCGTACCGAATCACCGTCGAGTGCGACGGCCCCCGCTCTCCACATCGGAACCGAGTAATACAGCGTATAGTAGTCGAAGCGAAAAGGCACCTTCAGCGATATGTACTGTCTCAGGGCACCGGCGTGCTCGATCAGCACTTCGAGCTCACCGCGTTCCACGGCTCCCGCGGGGAGCTCCGCGAACCCTTCCGAATCGGTGGTGAGCGTGTCCACCCCCTCCTGTGAAACGATGACGGTCGCACCTGGCAGGGGCATGAGGTCGTCGTCGGTCAGAGACACCGCGAATGTGAGGGGAGGGATGGGCTCCGGAGGTGGAGCCTCGGCGGTTTCGAGGGTGGCGGATGATTCCACATCCCGCCCGGCTGCCTGGAGGGAGGAGCTTTCCCACAACAGCCCGGGATGGCCTGCCAGGCCGGTGACCATTCCCAGCAGGGCAATGCTGAGTGCAATGTTTGAGAGCTTCCTGAACATGTCTCTTCTCCTGAGTGCGTGATAAACTGAGTCATTTCGAGAATGAGCAGAGTACAGACGAATTCGTAGTATCCGGGGATATTCAGGGGGATCTGCATCGCGGGCCGAAGCCGGTGAGGGACATAGCGCACCTCCTGCGCGTCAGAAACCCGGAGGGTCCCTTCCTTTCATAATCGTACTCCGCAGGGGACTGTCAAGGGGCGTGTACGAACATCCGCAGTCGACAGGCAGAATCAGCGGGAAGTCCGGCCGCCGGTTGACAAACGGGCCGTCCCGACAGTATACTCATGCATCCACGGAATCGACTGAGGTCCCTGATCCTCCCCTCCGTCGATCGAACACCGTGCCGGGTAGTCAGCTCCTCCGGGCGGGGAGAAGCTCTGCACACGATGAACCACGAAGACAGTACGCACCGGAGGATCGTCCACAACAAAGGAGGGTACCGTGAAGACCTCGACGCTTCGCACCGTGACAGCACTCGTGTTCTCGTGCTGTCTCCTGCTGATCATGATCAGTTTGACACCGGCCGATGAAGGCGAAAAGCCGAAGTACGTCGGGGCCGAGGCCTGTGCGAAGATCTGCCACAAGGCGGCAAAGCAGGGCGAGCAGCTGAAGATCTGGCAGAACTCGGCTCACTGCAAGGCATACGAGACGCTCGCATCGGAGAAGGCGATGTCCGTCGCGAAGGAGAAGGGAATCGAGAATCCGCAGGAAGCCGAGGAGTGCCTCACGTGCCATGTGACGGCTCCGGGAATCGGCGACGAAATGAAGGAGCCGACCTTCTCGAAAACCGAAGGGGTCGGCTGCGAGCGTTGTCACGGTCCGGGCAGCCTCTACAAGAAGATGTCCATCATGAAAGACATCGAGAAGGCGAAGGAGCTGGGACTCCAGATCCCCGACGAACAGACCTGTCTCGAGTGTCACAACGAGAAGAGCCCGACCTACGTGCCGTTCACGTACGAAGAGCGCTGGGCGCAGATCGCCCACCCCATTCCGGAAGAGTAAGGGGGTATGGAATCCGGGAAGAAGACCTGGTGGAGGGAATACCAGACAGTCCTCTACAATCCCGTCAGCATGGTCGGTTTCGGCCTGATCGTCGTCTCCCTGGCGATGATCTTCGCGCTGTCCATCATCGACTGGCTGTCCGAGGACACAACGCCGTACCTGGGGATCATTACCTTCGTCATCCTGCCGCCGTTCCTCATCATGGGGCTCATTCTCGTCCCCATCGGCCTGAGGCGGCAGAGGCGCCGCCTCCACGAGACGGGAGAGCTGGCGAAGCCGTTCTTCAGGATCGATTTCAACATCCCGCGGCACCGCTGGCTGTTCCAGATCATCATGATAGCGACACTGTTCCTCCTGGCCGTCGTGTCGACCGTGAGCTACCAGGCATTCCACTACACCGAATCGACGGAATTCTGTTCCACCTGCCACTCGGTCATGAAACCGGAGACAACGACCCACAGGCTCTCCCCCCACGCTCGTGTCACCTGCGTCGAGTGCCATGTGGGCTCAGGGGCTGACTGGTACGTGAGGTCCAAGCTCTCCGGCCTCTACCAGGTGTACTCGACGGTCTTCGACAAGTACTCGCGGCCGATCGAGACCCCGATCGAGAACCTGCGCCCGGCCCGCGACACCTGCGAGGAGTGCCACTGGCCGGAGTACTTCATCGACGACAAGGTCGTCACCTACCACTACTTCCTCCAGAACGAGGAGAACACCCACGGCCAGGTCTCCCTCCTGATGAAGATC
>CAZMKB010000107.1:0-10317 GCA_964566685.1 uncultured Gemmatimonadota bacterium
GCCGTTCCCCTCGCACTCGTGTCTGTTTTCAGGAGGAGGTCTCCGCGGGTCGCTCTCTGGATCTTCGTCTTCCTGAGTGCCCTGGTCGGGTACGGGACGGTTTATCACAAGTTCACCAGACTTCTCCGTTCGGACTTTCCCTCCAGGGCATCGATGGTGCTCGCCGCCGCGGCTTTCACTGTTCTCATGGTAAGTGTCGCCCTCGTGAAGAAGAAAAGGACATTGCTGAGAAGAGCGGGCGCTGTTCATCTTCTGTTCCTCCTCGCACTTCTTCTCCCGTCGGAGACATCGGAGAACGATTCTGCGCCTGCTTCTTCCGGCAGGCCGAATGTGATCCTAATCGTCGTCGACGCGATGCGGTTCGACCGCCTCGGATGTTACGGTGACGAACAGGGGCTCACCCCCATCATGGACCGGATCGCTGAAAACGCGGTGGTGTACGACAACGCCTACGTCCACTGGCCGTCGTCGGGTCCTTCTCATGCCGCCATGCTCACGGCGAAGCCGGTCTATGACCACGCGGCACTCAACGGAAGGAAACTCGGTACCGGATACGTGACGCTCGCGGAAATCCTGTCGAAACACGGTTATGCGACAGCCGGGTTCGTTCAGAACTCGCTCCTCAGTCACAAGAATCACTTCGATCAGGGTTTCGACATCTACATCGTGGACGCGATTACCAGCCTGAAAAACGCGAGCTGCAGGGTTCTCATCAATCGGCTTGTCACGGTTTCGGCCTGGTACGAGATGCTGGAAAAGGATCCCTTCACCGACGAGGCCCTCGACTGGATCGATTCCCGGAAGGGTGAACCCTTCTTCCTGTTCCTGCAGTATTTCCATCCTCACATCCCGTACTACCCGCCGGAGAGGTTCATGAGGACCAACCACTACCGGGGAATCATCACCGGCAGTCTCGAACAGTCCAGAGCCATACGAAACGGGAAGCTCGACGTGAACAGGGACGACATCCAGCACATGATCGATCTCTATGAAGCCGAGATCGAGTACTCCGACGAGCAGATCGGACACGTACTCGATTTTCTCGAAAACGAAGATCTCCTCGACGGGACGATACTGATCATCACCGCCGATCACGGTGAAAATCTCTATGAACACACGAAATATTTCGCTCATGGTAACGAGCTGTACGAGTCCACCGTGCACATTCCTCTGATTATCTCGTATCCCGGCATGCCGGTACGATCGGGAAGGGAGAACGCGATCGTCCGGGAGACCGATTTCATGTCGATCATTCTCGAAGAATGCGGAATCGAAGAGGACGGCCTGCACCGCCGTCCGGCGCTCTATGTGAACGAGGACATCGAGATTCTCGGCACTACCTGCAACGCTCAACAGGTACTTCTGTACACGAGGGCAGGGGAGTGGAAATACATCATCAACCTCGAGACGATGGCGGAAGAGCTCTACGATGTCTCCCGTGACCGCCACGAGCTCGACAATCTGGCAGCCAGGCAACCCGATCTCTGCGACAGTCTCAGGACGGTAGTCCTCGAAGAGATCGAACGGAACGAACTCATCGGCGGGTTTTTCAGGTCGAGCTGTGTCGACAAGAAGCACGACCGGGAGACAGAGAAGCTTCTCAGGTCGCTGGGGTATATCGAATGAGCACGAATGGAGGAATTCTCGCGGGAAAACCGGCGCGCATGCTCGGACGGGTGAACCCGGGCCACATCCTCCTGCTTGCTTTCGTCCTCCGGATCGTCTTCTTCCTGACGGTTTTCGAGGCTTACTCCGGGAAATACGGATGGGAGCGGGATGACAACTATGACGAGATTGCACTGAATGTTCTGGACGGCAACGGCTACCGTATCGATCCCGATCTGCCTCCGAACACGGTGAGACCCCCGCTCTATACACTGTTTCTCATGTTCGTTTTCTCTCTCTTCGGCCATGCACGCTGGAAGGTCGTCGTGGCACAGGCGCTTCTCCAGACTCTCGTCTGTTACCTGGTATACCGCCTGGGAAAGAGATTCACCGGTGACTCGAATACAGCGAAGCTCGCTGCTCTGCTGTATGCGGTCTATCCCCAGTCGATGCTTTACACTTCGATGTACATGACCGAATCTCTGTTTGCACTCCTCATCATCCTGAGTGCATGGGTGTATTTCGACGTCGCCGCCGGAGATTCAGGTCCGAAATCGCTCCTCCTGGGAATCCTGCTGGGATTGTCGGCTCTCACGAGACCGATAGCCATGCTTCTCTTCGTCCCGGTCTGCGTTCTGTATCTCTGGCGGGGAAGGCATCGGACCGTGGAACGGAGCAGGCTGTTCAGAAACGCCGTCCTCGTTGTTCTCTCCTTCGTCCTCACCATAACTCCCTGGACGCTGAGAAACTATGCCATGACCGGCAAAATCATTCCCGTGTCGAGCCGCGGGGGACATTTTCTCTACAGCAACACCATTGCGGATGCAGAAGAAGAGCGAACCGATCAGATAGAAGCATTCGGAGAGGCCGACAACAGCGACCCCGAAGGAAGGGATGCGACGTACCTGTCGATGGCTCTGAGCAACATACTGGAGAAGCCGCACTTGTTCCTCGCAAATACCGTCAGGACCATGCTCGATTTCTGGCACAGGGGGCACTCCCGGGCAATCAGCGTTTTCAACGGCATCACGAATTTCTTCCTCCTGTTCCTGGCGGTGCTCGGAGTCGTGAAGTACGGGCGGCGTACCGGCGTCCTCCTCACCGTGCTGGTCGTGTACGTTCTCTACTTCAACCTGTGTTACGGCCTGCTTCACGCCATCTCACGATACTCGTTTCCGGTCATTCCCTTCGTTCTGATCTATGCGGCCTACTCTGTGACCGTTATTCCGGGGGGATCCTCGCATGCAGATTCCTAGGCACCTGAACATCGTCGCCGTTCTGGTCGTCGTTGCCTTCCTGAACGTGCTCTTGCTCGCCAGGCTGGAGCTGTCGTACCTCATGGTCCTGGCCTCGGTCATTCTCGTTGCCGCCGTATACGTAAAACCCAAACTCATCATCCTGCTCTTTCTCATTTCCACATCCACCACGACGGACTATCACCACTTTCCTCAGATCAGCATTTCGACCGTCGATCTCTACTTCACCGACGTCCTCCTGCTGCTCTCGTTCATCATCATCATCGCAAAGTACAATGTGGGAACTGTAGTGAAGCGAATGAAGAACCCCATGACCGGTTCCCTGCTCGTCTTCATCGGGCTCGTGATCGTCGCGATCCTCATCGACGGTCAATCGGCGGACGGCACCATTACGAAGGCCATCGCATCGGGACGCGCTCCGATCTACTACCTGCTCTACATTCCCGTAGTCGTCTTCATCAACGACGAGAAGAAACTTATGTGGTTCACCAAGGCTCTCATCGTGCTCCTGATCGTCGTCTCGTTCTACATTCTCTTCACTGCTGTTGCGGGAAAGACCGTCATTCACCAGTGGTTGAAGACCGCCATCGCCAAAAAATCCATCATGGCGGTCGACACCGGAGAGAGCGGCATGGTGTTGAGGAAGGGGAGGCTGCGGGATATCCCCGGCATCTCGTTCGTCATCATCGTTCTGCCGGTTGTCATCGGGATGATCATCTACAGCTGGAAACAGAGAAGCCTCATGTTCTACTACACGGCACTGTTTCTCGGGATGATCGTCGTGGTGCTCAACTTTACCAGGACCGTCTGGGTCTCGTACATCGTCATGGTGCTCGTGATGTGGTTTCTGATCAAGGGGAGAGGCTATCGGTACGTGAAAATGGCGATGGCATCCGGTCTCTTCGTCATCCTCATCACCATCATGCTCATGCTCGTCCCGAAATATTCCAATTCCGGAATCGTGACATTCATGAGCAAGCGGCTCATCTCATTCTTCGTCGAGAACATCAACACGCCGACTGCGGTGCAGAGAATCGTGGAGTCGAAAGCCGCGCTCGACGAAATAGAGGAGCATTTCCTGACCGGCATCGGAATATCGAGAGAGACGAAGAGAAAGAAGATAACCCACAACGACACGGTATATGTCATTGCCAACGTCTCCAATCTCCACAACTCATACCTCAACATCATTTTCAAGATAGGGATATTTCCATTTATCGCCTACATGGCCGTGTGCTACATCTTCCTCCGGAGGAGTTATCTCCTCTTCAAGAGGACGGACAAGCCCTACGTGAAAGGGCTCTCCATAGGACTTTTTCTCAGCTTCCTCCGGGTGATGATCAATGCAATCAGCCAGCACTACTTCTGGTACATGTATGCCATCGCTCCCCTCGCGATCATCTTCGGTTTGAACGAAGTGCTGATAGGAATCGAAAGGAAGAAGAAGGTCGGGGAAGTGACGACGACGGATGTCGTGAAGAGCGACACGAAGGTTCTCACCACCGTGAAATAGCATTACTGCCTCCGGTGTTTCTGCGGATGAAGGGATCATGGGCGTCGTACGAAGAATGGCGAAAAACACAGCCTCCCTGACGGTCGCGAAGATCGTTTCGCTCGGATCTTCCATGGTGTTCAGCGTGTTCGCGGCACGGTCTCTCGGAGACCTGACGTACGGCACATACGCCTTTGTGATGGTTCTGCTTGCATACCTGATGGTGACCTCGGAGTATGGCCTGGAGAATCTCATCGTCCGCGATGTGGCCGACAGGAAAGAGAAATCGGCCTCTTACATCAGCTCCACGATTTTCATCAAGCTCTTCACCTCTGTGCTCTCGATCATCCTGCTCCTCGTGATTCTGCTCGTCATCGGGAGGGAGAATATCCTCACCGTCTTCATCTGGGCCGGACTCGGGATGATCCCCTACACGCTGTACATGTCCATCGACGCGGCGTTTCGAGCTCACGAGGAGATGCACTACATAGCGATAATCGACATCATCTACTCCGTGGTCAGAGCGACAGTGGGAATCGTGATCGTACTGAACGACCCGTTGCTGATTCTCCTTTTCAAGGCGTTCTTCCTCGTCGAGCTCCTGCGTTTCGTCCTGGGAATCGCTCTCTACCGGTCGAATATCGGAGCTCTGAGTTTCCACGTCGATCTTCCCCTCTCCCTGCATCTCGTGAGAGACGGCTTCTCCATGGCGTACTGGCGGCTTCTCGGCGCACTGTACGACAAGGTCGACATTCTCATCCTTTCCATGATCATCGGAGACGTCGCCGTCGGGTGGTTCAAAGTCGCCAGGAACATCACCGACATGATATCGGTGGGCTCGGTGATCATCCTGAATGTACTCATGCCCGTCATGACCGTCATTCACTCGCGGTCGGTGGACGGTTTCAGGGACGTCTACACCACCATATTCAAGTACATTCTCGTCGCAATGATTCCCGTTGCTTCACTCGTCATCGTCTACTCGGACCGCATCATCCTGTTTCTGTACGGTCAGCAGTACATGAACGCGATCATCATTCTCAAATACCTCATGATCGCAGCAATACTGAATTTCCTGCTGGCCCTGATCGGGAGGACGCTCATCATCATCGACAGATTCAAGGTGGCCGCACGCCTGTCGATCGTCACCGTCGGTTTGCGGATCGTCATCAGCGTCTATCTCATCAACCGGTACGGGTTCATCGGTGCCTGCTATTCGTCGATCATCATCGGAACGATCAGCCTGATCCTGCACATACCGATCGTGTATTCGGTCATCGGTAAAGTGGGTCTCGAGGTGTACGGACCCAAGCTGGCCGGTGTCCTCGGCCTGGTTGCGTTTTTGACCGCCCTCGTGAAAGGAGTGGTGGTTGTGGAAGACGTGGTACTCGTCCCCGCCGCCGTTCTTTTCTACATACTGCTTCTGAAGAAATTCAACGTCATCGACTTCGGCGACCTGTCCCTCTTCCGGCAGGGAGGGTAGCACGAGGCCACAGGGTATGTATTTTGCACTGAGAGCATTCAGACACTGATCTATCGATGAATCGACGGAAATGATCGAAAACGAATTCCCACGAGGCTGAAGAAACGAGGTTGAAATGGACAAGGTTCTGGTCACCGGTGCACACGGAATGCTCGGAGTCGATCTCTGTCGTGTATTCTCCGATCGGTATTCGGTACATGAAACCGATGTCGACGAGCTCGATATACGGGATTACGACAGCGTCAGGAGGTTCGTTTCGGATATCGACCCGCAGATCATCGTCCATCTCGCAGCGATGACCGATGTGGATGCCTGTGAGAGGGAGCCCGATCTCGCGTACCGTGCAAATGCAATTGGAACGCAGAATGTCGTGAATGCGGCGAATGCCCATGATGCCATCCTCGTCTATCTCGGCACGGGGAGCATCTACGGGGGATCAGCCGACCGGCCGTACACGGAATACGATGAGGCCCGTCCGATCAGCGTCTACAGCAGGAGCAAGTACGAGGGTGAGAAGTACGTCCTCTCGACGGCGAGGAAAGCGTTCATCGTGACGGCCGGATGGATGTTCGGCGGGGGGATTCAGGACAAGAAGTTCGTGCGCAAAATCATCGAGCTTGCGAGAGTCCGGGAGGAGCTTAAGGTCGTCAACGACAAGTTCGGATCGCCCACCTACACGTACGATCTCGCCAGGGGGATCCTCGAGCTTCTCGAGTGGGGCAGGTACGGAAAATACCACATGGCGAACAGCGGTTACTGCAGCAGGTATGAGCTCGCGAAGAAGATCATGAAGCTTTCCGGAAATCTCGAGTGCGTGCTGACGCCGGTGTCGTCGGAGGAATTCCCCCTCGCGGCGCCGAGACCGAGGATGGAGGCGATTGTCAATTACAATCTCATGCTCCTCGGGAGGGACATGATGAGGCCATGGGAAGCGGCGATGGAGTCCTACGTGGCGAGGATTCTCCGGGAAGAAGAAGAGCTGAACGAAGCATCGAAAACGTGAGAATGGATAGACGGCTGAAAATCGCGATCATCGGTACGAGGGGAGTTCCCGCACGATACGGAGGATTCGAGACGTGTGTCGACGAGGTGAGCACACGGCTCGCGGCAAAGGGACATGACGTCACTGTGTACTGCAGGAGGAGCAACTACCGGTACACGGAGAGCAGCCACCGAGGGGTGAAGCTCGTCGTCCTTCCGACCGTGCGGGTGAAGAGCCTCGACACCATTTCGCACTCCGGACTCTCCGTCCTCCATCTTATGTTTACCCGATGGGATGTCGTCCACGTCTATGGTCTGGGAAATGCCGTCTATCTGACAGTGCTGAAAATCCTCCGGCTGGGAACGGCGATCTCCGTCGATGGTCTCGAGTGGAACAGAAAGAAGTGGGGATGGTTCGCGCGGTTGTGGTTCCGTTTTTCGGAATCAGTCGCGAAGAGATTCGCCGACAGTATTATTGCGGATTCCCGGGTGATCGAGGATTACTACCGGCAAAGGCACGGTGTCTCGGCCGAATTCATTCCCTATGGTGCCTACGTCGACACAGCCACCTCGGGCGATGATTTCACCGGAGAGGGCTTCGACGCCGGCGATTATGTCCTCTTCGTCGGGCGGCTCTGCCCGGAGAAGGGAGTCCACTATCTCATCGAAGCTTTCGGAAAGGTCCGGACGGACAGGAAACTCGTCATCGTGGGAGACGATCCGTACAACAGGGAATATGTGGAGTCCCTGAAGAGCACGGAAGATCCGAGAGTGGTGTTCCTCGGTTATGTGTACGGTGAGCGGTACGAAAAGCTCTGCCGGAACGCATCGGTGTACGTGCAGCCTTCAGAGCTCGAAGGAACCTCTCCCGCCCTGCTCGCCGCCATGGGATTCGGATGCTGTGTGCTCGTGAACGGCATCGATGAAAATGTGGAAACCATAGGAGATGCCGGAATCGCCTATCGGAAGAACGATGTTTCCGACATGGCCGCGAAGCTGCAGTACCTGATCGACAATCCGGGAGTCGTCGAGGAATACAGGAATCGAGCCGTCGAGAGGATCCGCACGGCCTACAACTGGGATGTCATCGCCGGCGATCTCGAGAACCTGTACCTGAGGATGTCCGGGAAGGAGAAGCTGTTCCGGAATACCATGAGCGCCGGACGCGAGCACCACCGGAAAACGAAGGCCGGACGGAGCGGGTGACGTCCTCCCTCCGGATACAGAGAGTCACCGAGATGAGGAAACTTATTTTGAACTGTGTCGTTCTCCTGGGAATTCCCGCGGGTCTGCTGTTCCTGCCGGCATCCGGGGCGGCCCAGGCGATCTTCACGGACATCACGATCTCGGCCGGTGTCGCCGGCAGCGATTCGGGGGGGCACGGGCTCGGAATCGGGGACCTGAACGACGACGGTCTCCTGGACATGTACGTGACGAACTCCTTCGGTTCGGATTCGCTCGTCAACAACCTGTTCGTCAACACAGGAGGCAACACGTTCGACGACGTCGCCATGGAGAATGGTGTCGGCGACAGGGAGAATCTCGGAGGACACGGTGTCGTATTCATCGACATCGACAACGACCTCGATCTCGACATCTTCATCGGCAACATCGGATCCTCGGACTTCGGGCCGGGTCGAAACACGCTCTTCCGGAACGACGGCAATCTGAATTTTACCGACATATCGACGGCGTCGGGAATAGGAAGCAGCGAACGGGCCACGAGAGGAACCGCCGGTATGGACATCGACGCAGACGGCGATCTCGATCTGGTCGCCTCGCCGTTCGGCGATCTGACGGAACTCTTCCTCAATGACGGGACGGGAAGCTTCACACTCGAGACCCGCGGTGTCGAGGACGACCTGTTCGCAAAACAGGGAATCTCCACGGTGGATATCGATCAGGATGGCGACATCGACCTCTACGTCAACAAGTGGGGGGACACGGCGAACAGGCTCTTCCTCAATGACGGAGAGGGGTATTTCCACGAAGCGGCCGATTCGCTCGGTATCGCAACCACGGAGTTCCACAACAACGGGGCCACCTTCGCCGACATCGACAACGATGGCGACCTCGACCTCTTCGTCATCAGCAGGTCCGCCGAGACACCCGATCTCCAGGTGTTTCGCAACGAAGGGGGCATCTACGTCGATGAGACATCGATTCACGGCATCGTCGGGGACGGCTTCTCGGCTCTCCTCGGAGACGTCGACAACGACGGCGACGTGGATCTCTTCGTCGCGAGGAAGAATCTGGACTTCTCTCTCCACCTGAACGACGGATCGGGTTACTTCGTCGAGCGGGCGGGCAGCGGCGTCGAAGTGGGCGGAGAGGATCCAAGGGGGGCGAGTTTCGCAGATTTCGACAACGACGGCGACCTGGAGCTCATGGTCGTGCAGAAAAACGGAAACAGTCACTATTTCCGAAACGAGACGAACAGCTCCCGGTACATCGAGCTCTGGCTGATCGGTCCCCATGGCGAGAAGTACGGCATGAACACGAAGGCTGTCCTCTACGAGCAGGGACACGCGGGCGACGATTTCTACCTGGTCGCTTACCGGGAGATTTCCAGCTCGATGGCGTACATCGCCCAGCCCTCACCGGTGGCGCACTTCGGTCTCGAGTCACCGGTCCCCTATGACATTCTGCTCTCTTTTCCCACCGGCGAGGATCTCCTGCTGAAGGCCGTTCCTCCCGGGACGATCATGGACGTGGATGCCAGAAACCAGGTACCCCAGGACTTCGAGCTCCTCTCCCCGAGCCAGGGCGACACCGTGCAGGAGGCGACCGTCGTTCTGGACTGGAGCGACTCCTTCGACCCCAATCCCTGGGATTCCGTGCTGTACGACCTGTCATACGGGACGAGCCCGGTGTTCGAGCCATCGTCGACATACGTCCACACTGATCTGGATGAGAGCGAGTTCATCCTCGAGACGGCGGCCCTCTTCGCGGAACTCCTGCCGGCAGAGGGACCGCGGAGAGTCCCGGGGAGGGACAGGGCCGAAAGGTTCCTGTATGATGATGTCATGATACACTGGAAAGTGGAGGCGCACGACACCCGGGGTTCCGTCACCGGCTCCACTCCGGGACAGAGCTCTTTCTGGGTTTCGAAACCGGAGATCCCCGAACCGTTCCACCTTGCTCTTCCGGTGAACCGTGATTCGGTTTCGACGGGACAGGGAGTCGTGTTCGTCTGGGAAGCGAGTCACGATCCTGATCCCTGCGACAGTATCCTCACGTATCACCTGACCACGTATCGGGATTCGATGCGGACGGACACGCTCTGGACGGTGTCGATGTTCGGTGACACGCTGTACTCCTCGAGCGGTTTCGATTCTGCGGGAGAAATGCACTGGGATGTGGTGGCCCGCGGCCAGGACGGCCTGGCACGTCGCTCCACGGATTTCAACATACTCCTGGTCAGGGAGGGAACGGGCGTGGAAGAGGAAGTCCCCGGATCCGGCGATCTGCCGAAGGTGGTCTCACTTTCACAGAATTAT
>CAZMKB010000107.1:10327-11066 GCA_964566685.1 uncultured Gemmatimonadota bacterium
CGAATCCGTTCAATCCTTCCACCACGATCGATGTGGAGATTCCCGCTGAAACAGGAAAGGGACGGGCCCGAATGGAACTCCTGGTCTACGGTGTCCGCGGGAGGCTCGTGAAGACCCTGTTCAGCGGTGAGCTTCCGGCGGGGGTACACACTTTCGCCTGGAACGGGCGGGACGATCAGGGCGTCTCCGTTCCTTCAGGCGTGTACCTCTGCGTGCTGAAGAGAGAAAGGGAGTCGTGGAGAGTGAAGATGCTCCTGAGCAGGTGAGTGCCGGTCTGATCCCCGCGACCCGGAAGCCCCGGCCGGACCCCGTTGAGCGTATCCGGGGAAGAAAAGAGAGGGGAAACCACTGGCACAGATATTGCTCTTTTCGGGAAAAAACCTGACCCACGCAACCGGAATCCTGGTGTTCCGGGAACCAAACGGAGGGAGGAAACCATGAAGCAAACTCGTTCGTTGATGTCCATCCTGGCGGTGGGCTTCCTTTCAGTTCTGTTCCCGGCTCAGGTGGCACTCGGCGCCCCGCCGTATCCACCGGCCGAGGACGGTCCTCAGACAGCGCTCGACACGGTCTACGTCGATAACTTCAATCGCGCCGACGGCCCGCTGGGTGCCGACTGGGCGACGGACGCCACGATCCTGATCGTGTCCCAGGAGGTGGACAACACCGACACCGATCCGTCGGTGAACGACGTGGCCGTGTACACCGCGCACTCGAACCCGCTCGGTGTCTCGTACCA
>CAZMKB010000108.1:0-11038 GCA_964566685.1 uncultured Gemmatimonadota bacterium
GGGCGTTGATTCCCGCCCGGTCCATGACACCGACGACCTGCTCGATGTCCTTGTAGGCTCCCGGCGCCTCCTCAGCCGCGCCCGGCTTGCTGTGAGCCTTCACGATGATTCCCCGGTGGGCGAGCTCGCGGATCAGCTTGTCTCCCCGGTAGCGCTTCTTCGCCTGCTGCCGCGACAGGAGCCGTCCGGCCCCGTGGATGGCGCTCCCGAACGATTCCTCCATCCCTTTCTCCGTGCCCCTGAGGATGTAGGAGGACGTGCCCATGGTACCGCCCACGAGAACGGGCTGTCCCGCTGCGCGGTAGGGTTCAGGCAGGGATGGCTCACCCGGGCCGAACGCCCTGGTCGCCCCCTTCCGGTGAACCAGGAGTGTCCGTTTTTTCCCGTCGAACTCGTGTTCTTCCACCTTCGCATTGTTGTGAGCCACTTCGTAGAAGGTCCGTATGGTGTGGGGGTCCGTTCCGAGCGCCTCGTGAAATGCCGTCCTGGTCAGGTGGGCGATGGCCTGCCGGTTCGCGAAGGCGCAGTTCGCCCCGGCTTTCATCGCCGCGAGGTACTGGCGCCCCTCGGGGCTCTTCACGGGTGCGCACACGAGCTCCTTCTCACGTATCGGGATGGAGTATTTCCGCGAGGCACGCTCCAGAACTTTCAGGTAGTCGGTCCCGATCTGGTGACCGAGCGCCCGTGAGCCGCAGTGAATGGACACCAAAATCTGGCCGGTCCGGAGCCCGTAGGCCCCGGCTGCATCTTCGTCGAAGATCCTGCTGACGTACTGCACCTCCAGGTAGTGGTTGCCGGAACCCAGCGTGCCCACCTGCTTCACCTGCCGTTCCTTGGCGTTTCTGCTCACCGCCTCGGGATCGGCTCCGCCGAGGCATCCACGGTCCTCGATGAAGTCGAGGTCTTCCGGCCATCCGTAGCCGCGATCGATGCAGAACCTCGCCCCCTTCCTCAGGACCTCGTCGACCTCCGGCACCGTCAGCCTGATGTCGCCGGTCGAGCCCAGCCCCGCCGGCACGCGGTGAAAGAGTGTACCGGCGAGCGATTCTTCCTTCCCCCGGAGCTCGTCCCGGGTGTGCTCGGTGGCGAGCGTTCTCACCCCGCAGTTCACGTCGAAGCCGACGCCGGCGACCGAGATGATTCCCTCGTCCATGTCGAAGGCACCGACTCCTCCAATGCAGAACCCGTACCCGGGGTGAACGTCGGCCATCGCGATAGAGGCCTTCCGGATACCGGGCAGGCACGCCACATTCGCGATCTGGGTGAGGGCGTTCCAGTCCTTCTTCTGCCTGACATCGGAGAGGAGCTGGTCGATGGTCTCCCTGTCGCCGTAGATTCTGCCCGGCACGATCATGTCTCCTTCGAGCCGGAGCTCCCAGGTGCAGGGACCGGTTTCCTCGACGACGAATTCCCATTTCATGATAATCACCTCGCTTTAGCCCGGGTTATTCATACGCTTTCGATTCTGGCGGCCGCTTTCGGACTGCTTCATCGTTCCCGGCGCTAGACGTCGAGGAGGCACTGCAGCGAATGGGTGCCGCCCCGGCAGAAGTATTTGAGGCCGGAGTAGGTGGCTGCCTTGACCTCGAGCCCGGGTTCGTGACGATCGGGATCGAACGCCTCGCCGGCCGTCCGTGCCGTGAGACGGAGCTCCTCACCGGTCCGTTCGATTCCCTCGACGGTGATTTCCGAGAAGAGACGCCCGGTGAGGTCCGCCCTGGTGATCAGCGCATTCAGCATTTCCACGAAGAGGAGTGACTCCTCGTCCGCGGAGCACTCGATCCGGTCTTCCTCCACGGGCCGGACCCGGGCGGTGTCCGCCATGATTCCGAACAGGGCACGGGCCCCTTCGGAAAAGGCCTCTTCGATCGTCGATCCCCAGGCGAGAATGCCTATGTCCGCTTGGTGATCGAGGTAGCGAAACGGCATGGGGTGCTCCGTCGTGACAGTCTCGAGAGAAGCGAATTCTATAATAATGTAGAGCCCTCCTCCGTTCGAAATCAAGAGAAATCGGCGCCCCGGCGCGACGGTGCTGCTCCGGCAGGCCGGGCTCCCGCCTCCCGGCCCGGATGCGGAACGGCGGTTTCCGGCCTGCCCCGGAGCAGACCGAAACCGGAACGAAAGGGTCCCTGGAATTATTGCGAACGAAGAAATTGATGTTATATTTAAACGGATATGGCCAACCACTTGAAACTGGAAAACGGTGTATCCCGAAGATCGGCCCGAAGGATAAACAGGACGGCGGTTTCGGGGTATCTGAGATAGAGCGGGAGGTTCGAATATGCAAGGGAATTCGAAGGAAGACCTGCGCCGGAAATCGATAGAGGAAAACCGGGAGAAGTACGGCCTCGAAGGCAACGAGTCCGCGCTCACGTTTGCCCGGGGTGATGTGGAATCGAAGGCGCACACGCGGAAGGTGACCATAACCGTCGACCTCCGCTACTGCAAGGGCTGCGGAATCTGCACCGTGCGCTGCCCCACGACGGCTCTCCGCATGGTGAAGGAAGAGGGCAAGCTGAAAAAGGCCATCCAGGAGGCTGTCCGTGAGAAGGTGCCTGCCGGTGTCGAAGTCGGGAAAGAAGACTATCTCCCGTGGCAGAAGCTCCCTCATCCCGCCGGCCTCATCGTCAATGTCGGAAACGACTCCGACAACCTGACCGGGGCCTGGAGGGTCGGGGAAGTCGTGATTCCGGATGCAAACCACTGCGTCGACTGCGGAGTGTGCAGCCAGGTGTGTCCGGAGGGTATCATCGACGTGGTAGTCGATCTTGATGAATGACGAACAGGGAACCTGAAAAGGCCATCCGAAGGGGATAGAAGATGTCAGACAAAGGCACACAGGCACTGGAAAAGCTCATGAGCGGATCCTCCGTTGCCGTGGCGGAGCCGGAGACCACGGCCGGCGGCAGGAAGGTCCTGGCCATGACCGGCAACCAGACCGTCGCATACGCGGTCCGGCAGATCGAGTACGACACCGTGGCGGCCTTTCCCATTACGCCGTCGACCGAGCTCGCACACGACATCGCCAAGGCCGTTGCGGACGGTGAGATCCACACCGACTTCATCGCCGTCGAATCGGAACACAGCGCCATCTCGGCCATGCACGCCGCGGCCGCCGCCGGGAACACGGTGTTCACGGCCACGTCTTCGGCCGGTCTCGCTCTCATGCACGAGATACTCCACTACATGGCCGGCAGCAGGCTCCCGGGTGTCATCGCGGCGGTCAACCGGTCGGTCGGCGGTCCGCTCAACATCCTGTGCGACCACAGCACCATCATGTCTCAACGGGACACCGGCTGGATGCAGATATTCACCACTGATTGCCAGGAGGCATACCATTTTCACCTCATCGCCCCCCGCTGGAGCCAGTCGATGTATCTGCCGGTCATCGTGAACATCGACGGCTTCGAGCTGTCGCACATCACGGAACGGCTCGAGGTCCTGCCCACGGAAACGGTGAGGGAGTTCGTCGGGACCTGGGATCCGCGCTATCCGCTCGCAACCGACGAGAACCGCATCATTTCCTACCCCGGCATCGCCGGAGCCGACTACTATGCGGAAATCAAAGAAGGGCAGATGGACGCGGTTCGTCACGCCGAGGAGAAATTCGAGGAGGTCACCTCAGAGTTCGCGGACGTGATCGGAAAGAAGCTCGAGTCAATCGAACCGTACCGGCTCGACGATGCGGACATCGCCCTCGTCGCGATAGGCTCCGCCACCGGGACGATGCGGGACAAGGTCGACAACCTGCGCAACAACGGCCTGAAGGTGGGCCTCCTGATCATCAAGATGTTCCGCCCGTTCCCCGTCGCGAAGGTCCGGGAGGCTCTCAGGGGGAAAAAGGCGATCGGCGCCATGGAGCGGGTGCCCGTGCTCGGAGCTCAGGGGGCCGCGCTCTACCTCGAGGTCAGGGACGCTCTCTATGATCTCCCGGACGACGAGCGGCCGAAGATCATCAACCTGACATTCGGACTGGGCGGCAGAATTCCCATGCCGGACACGATCGGTCTCGGCTGCAACGTGCTCCACAACCTTGCGGAGAGCCCGAGGCGCGACGGATACAGGATCCAGTACCACATCGATGTCCGTGACGAGCGTCCCGACGCGGTGCTCGACACGAAGGAACGGGACGAGCGCTTCTACCGGCCGCTCGAGAAAAAGAGCACGTCGATCAGGATGTTCGCCCGGGGCGGTGAGGGCATCAAGACGGCGAGCAAGATACTCGCCTCCACTGCCATCGAGACTGCCGACCGGTTCGCACAGGGGTTCTCGGTCTACGGCGCGGAGCGAAGCGGCGCACCGACGCAGGCATACGTGCGTATAGGCGACGGCGCCATCCACACCCGTGCTCCGATCACCGATTCCGATATCGACATCTTCGTCAACCCCGGCCTCCTCGACCAGGAGACGCTCGGGGGCCTGAGGAAAGACGGCAAGCTTTTCGTGAATACGACGAAAGCTCCCGAGCAGATCAGGAAAGAGCTCGGCGTCGAGGACTACACCATTTTCACGATAGACGGATACGGCATCGCCCAGGAGGAAGTGGGCAACCCCCGTCGTAACAGCATGGCCATGCTGGCCGCACTGCTTGGCGCCGAGAAGGGGCTTCTCGACATCGGCGCCCTGATGGATCACATCGATCATCTCGGCTTCGCGCCGCCGGTGATCGAAGCGAACAAGAAGGCGGCCGCACGGGCATTCTACGAGTGGCAGGGCGAGAAGAACACGAAATGAGGCCCGGCAGTGATCGACACAGAGAGGGAGTTGAACCATGATCAAGATGGCTGACATAAATCCGAGAGATGATTTCGAAAGGGCGGGTTCGTTCCTCAACATGGCGGTGTACCGGAACAGGCGGCTCGCACCGGCATACCGGAGGAGCGTCCTTCTCGGGAAGGAAGTCCCCGGCATCGATCTCTCCGACTGGGAGGTCAAGGAACAACAGGGTAACCTGGCTCCGGGCGTCGCCACCTGTCTCGGCTGTTCCGCCCCCATCGTCTTCAACCTCGTGGCGCGGGGTGGGGCGATGCGCGAAGAGCTGATGAGGCGCGAGCTCGCGGAGCGGACTGTCTTCACGAAGGAAGAGCTCAGGAATCCCGACGTTCTCAGGGTCATCTTCGACGACAACGACTTGGCGGCGGAAATCAGACAGCGGGTGGGCGTCGACGACGCAAGATGGGGAGCCGTGCAGAAGCTCAAGCAGGAGCTCATCGCCCAGGGCCTCTACTTCAAGATGATCTACTGCGGGGCGACGGGCTGCATGACGGTGACCACGGCCGCGTACCCGAACCACATCTGGAACTACTCCTATTTCCACTCCGCGTTCGAGAATATCGGTGCGATGGTGGCCGGCCTCGAGTCGGGGGCCCGGGTGAGGCTCGAGAAGGGCAGGATCAAGACACCCCACAAGGTGATCGGCTTCGCCGGCGACGGCGGGACGTTCGACATCGGGATACAGGCGCTGTCGGGAGTCTGGGAGAGGAACCAGGACACGCTCACCATCACCTACGACAACGAAGCTTACATGAACACGGGCAAGCAGCGCTGCAGCTCGACTCCCTGGGGAGCCGACACGACGACGGCACCCGTCGGGAAGGTCGTGAAGGGCAAGCAGACCAATCCGAAGGACATCATCGCCATCGCGCTGGCCCACAACATTCCTTACGTGGCGCAGGCTTCACCGGACGACCCGGTCGACCTCATGATGAAGGTCAGGAAGGCGCTCCTGATCCCGGGGGCGGCGTATATCAGGATCATCGCCCCGTGCCCGCCGGGCTGGGACTACATCGGCCAGGACACGCTCGAGATCGCCAAGAGGGCGGTCGATTCTGGGACGTTCCTCTCCTTCGAGGTCGAGACCGACAACGACAACTATGCCAGGTATTTCACCATCAACCGCCTGCCCGAGGACTACTTCGACGTGGCCGAGCACAAGGACAGCGTTGAAACCTACTCCAAGGGGCAGGGGCGCTTCAGGCACATGTTCAAGAAGGAGGACATCGAGCTCCTCCAGACGATGCAGCACAAAGTCGATCGTTCGTGGGAGAACATGAAGGAGTTCTTCGGGATCGAGGATGATCCCGCTCCGGGTTCCCAGGTGTGATCGAAACAAACAGTAGTACACTGAGAAGAGGGAGCTGGTGACGATGAGTAAGGCTCACATAGATCGCGACAATCTGAACAGCGTGGCGGAAGCCCTGGCCAGCTGGGACTTCACCGATGTTTCCAAACAGGATCTCCTCACGATCTACCGTCAGGGAGACGGTGTCTACGACGAGCTCCTGAACGGCGACAGGCGGGAGCGGGTGCTCGAGGCCGTGGAGCGGGATTACACCGCGTGGAAGCACGACTGGTTTTCCGGTCCGGCCGAGAAGCCCGACACCCATGAGGTGAACATCGGGTTCGGCCTCCAGAAGGCCATCCACAAGGCGCACGACTGCCTCCAGTGCGGTGAGGCTCCCTGCGTGACGGGGAAGATCGAGTGGCTCGAAGAACCGGTCGGCGGCTGTCCGGTGCGCATCGACGTCCCGGCGTTTCTGAAGCTCATCCAGGAAGGGAAGATCTTCGAGGCCTGGATGAAAATCATGGAGCAGGACAACATCCCCGCCATCACCGGCCGGGTCTGCCCCCAGGAAGATCAGTGCCAGCTCAGCTGCAGCCTTGCCCTCAAGGGCAGGCCGGTGGAGATCGGCCGTCTCGAGCGGTTCGTCGCCGACTACGTGTGGGAGAACCACTTCGATGAGGTGATGGCCTATGTCAGGTCCATGGCGGACAAGTACGGCAAGAAGGAAAATGCCCGGCATCACATCGCCGTGATCGGCGCCGGTCCCTCCGGCCTCACCGTCGCGGCGGACCTGGCCATTCTCGGCTACAAGGTCACCATCTTCGAAGCCCTGCACGTCACCGGCGGCGTGCTTTCCTACGGGATTCCCGAGTTCCGGCTGCCGACACTGGTGCTCGACCGGGAAATCGGCATTGTCAAGGCGCTCGGTGTGAACATCGTCCACAACATCACCATCGGCCGCTCCATCACCATCAAGGATCTGTTCGAGCAGGGATTCAGCTCCGTGTTCATCGGAACCGGAGCAGGGCTCCCCCGCATGATGAACATCCCCGGTGAGAACCTGAACGGAGTGTTTTCCGCCAACGAATTCCTGGTCAGGATCAATCTCATGAACGCCTACCAGGACGACGCCGAGACACCGCTGCGCGTCGGGAAGGACGTGGTCGTGGTCGGCGGCGGTTTCACCGCACTCGACGCCGCGCGGTGGGCCAAGAGGCTCAACAAGGGCAAAGTCACCATGGTGTACCGCCGGTCCCGCCAGGAGATGCCGGCTCGTGAGGAGGAAGTGGAAAACGCCATCGCCGAGGGCGTGAAGCTCATGCTGCTGGTCAATCCGGTCGAGATCATCGGCGACGGCCAGGGCGGTGTTTCGCGGATCAAGTGCGTGCAGATGGAGCTCGGCGAGCCGGACGAGTCCGGCCGGAGGAGGCCCATCCCCATCGAGGGATCCGAGTTCGAGATCCCCGCGCAGACGGTCGTCACCGCACTCGGCACCACCCCGAATCCCATCATCCTCCACACTACAGAAGGCCTGGAAGGCACGAAGTGGGGAACGGTGAAGGTGAAATCCGTCGACACCGGTGAGACCTCGCTTCCGTTCACCTATGCCGGAGGAGACGTCGTCACGGGCGCGGCGACGGTGATCCTGGCCATGGGAGCCGGGAAGAACGCATCGGCCGCGATCGACCGGACGCTTCAGGAGAAGAAGTTCGATCCGGAGGGCCTGAAGAAATCGATGAAGCTCGTGGAGGCCTGTTCGGAGAGCTTCGAGATTCTCTCCCACAAAGAGCTCGTCCCCGACATCTACGAGATGGAAGTCAAGGCGAAGTTCGTCGCGAACTACTGCGAGGCGGGACAGTTCGTGATGGTCATGAAGGACCAGGCGGCCGAAAGGATTCCCCTCACCGTCGCGGACTGGAACCGGGAGAAAGGCACGATCACCCTCGTCTACCAGGTGGTCGGAAAGGGGACGGCCGAGCTCGAGAAGATGAAGGTCGGCGACTCGTTCGTCGGCATTCCGGGACCGCTGGGGAAGAAATCGGTCGTCGAGAAGCACGACGGCCCGGTGCTCATGGTGGCGGGAGGCGTCGGCCTGGCGGCCATATTCCCGATCCTCCGCGCCCACGTCGAGATCGGCAACGACGTCACGCTCATCTACGGTGCACGCTCGAAAGACTACCTCTTCTGGATGGACAGGCTGCGGAAGATTCTTCCGGAAGACAGGATCATCATCGCCACCGACGACGGAAGTTACGGCGAGAAAGGCTTCGTGACCGATGCGATGAAGAAGCACTTCATGGGGAAGAAGCCGCTCTCCTACTCCGTCATCATAGGCCCGGCGATCATGATGAGGGAGAGCTCGAAGCTGACTCTGGCCGAAGACGTCCCCACCATCGTCAGCCTCAACCCGCTCATGCTCGACGGAACAGCGATGTGCGGCGGCTGCCGCTGCGCGGAGCGGGCTGAAGGGGACGACAGACCGGCGAAGGCGGAGTTCGCCTGCCACTCCGGTCCGGACCGGAATGCCGCCGAAGTGGACCTGGACGGCCTGATGGAGCGCCAGACGATGTACCGGTACCAGGAGAAGGAAGTCCTCGCTTACGGCATCGTCAAGGAGCTCAAGGAGAGAGCGAACGTGATCCTGTCCGCCGCCTCCTGATGCGGAGATCTGGCGAGTGGAGCGGCCGCCAGAATAGAAATGGTATGAATACCCTGTTGCCTATCTCTTCCTGAAGAGAGGCAGCAGGGCCATACCCAGAACGAATCCACCGATGTGCGCCCACCAGGCGATACCGCCCCCGATCGTTCCTGTTCCCACCCGGGAGTATACTCCGCTCGAAAGCTGCATGATGAACCAGATCCCCAGGAATATGACGGCGGGGACCTCGATGAAGTGGATGAAGAGAAAGATCGGCACGAGGGTGACGACCCGCGAACGGGGGAAGAGGATCATGTACGCCCCGAGCACTCCCGCGATCGCACCGCTCGCCCCCAGCGTCGGTATGGATGACGACGGCTCGCTGATGATGTGAGCAGTGGTCGAGCCGATCCCGCAGAGAAGGTAGAAGACGACGAACCGGCTGTGCCCCATCCTGTCCTCGACGTTGTCCCCGAAGATCCAGAGGTAGAGCATGTTTCCGATGAGGTGCCACCATCCGCCGTGGAGGAACATGGCGGTGAAAACCGGCATCGCCGCTGTGACGACCTTTCCCGACGTGAACAGGCCGATGGTTTCTGACGGAACGACGGCGTACGTGCGGGTGAACTCGTCCAGGGCGGGCCCGAGAGAAAGTTCGTAGAGGAACGCGATCACGTTGACGGCGATGAACGCGACCGTCACAATGGGATAAGTCCTCGAAGGGACCGTGTCACGGAGCGGTATCATCGGATACCTTTCGGCGGGTTTCGTTCAGGTCCGGCGCCCATAACCGGTAACGATATGTGATTCGTGGAGGAATATAGGCGTGTTAGGGGCGGGAATCAATGCGGGAGGCCGGCGACGAGATCCTGGATCGCCCGGGTGTCCATCCTCTTCTCCCGGTAGCGGATGATGCCGTCGCGGTCGATGACGAAGGTCAGAACCACGGGCAGCTCGGTGATTTCGAAAGACGGGGCGAAGCTCCCATCCGTCTCGTAGAGCATGCGGACCGAGTATCCCCCCTCGCTTCTGATCTGGTGGATCCTCCAGAGCGGATCGATGATGTTCACCGCGAGGACGTGCACGCCGTTCCCCTCGCCGTAGGCCCCGCCGAGTTCATCGATCTTCCGGAGATCCCCTTCGGCACCGAGGCAGGCGGCGCAGGTCTCCGACCACACGCTGAGAACGACGATGTCCCCCTTCATGCCCGCGAGGGGGACCTGCCTTCCATCGAGGTCCGTAAGGGTAACGGGTGGTGCCTGGTCACTAACCTCCCCCCCGATCGATGGAGTGCCGCCCCCCTGCGGGTCTTTCTGTCCGCATCCCACCAGAAGGAGAAGGAGGAGGACAGAAATCGTGTTCACGTTCCGTCGCCGCTCTGAAGACACGCTGGAAAGCCCCCGTTCTGAAGGTGAGCGAGTGCGTCGAACCCCCTGCCCGTACTGAATACTCCGGGAAAAGGGGAATGTTCCCTGCCTACTAACTATGCACGGTCTTCTGTCATGTCAAGAGCGGATAGAATACCGGCCCTGGGCGGATCCGATGGACGATGGTTCAGGGCCGGCGTTCAGCATCCTCACTCACCGCCGTGGCACTCGCTGCAGTTCACCTCACGCCACATCTCTTCGATGTCCACGGGGTGTTCGAACTCGAGGCCGCGCGGATCGTAGCGGCGCTCCATCTCCTGTCCCTGCGAGACGATCAGGTGGCAGGTGGTGCAGCGTCTCGAGACCGTGTGGCCCTTGTCCGACACGTGGTTGTCGTCGTGGCACCGGTAACAGCCTTTGCTCCACTTGTGGCCGATGTTGGTGGCGTGGACGTCCCAGCGTACCTTCATGCCCGGAAAGAAATTGTTGCGGTAGGCATTCTGGATTGCCTCGATCGTCAGGTCGAGCTCCTGCTCCATTCCTCTCCCGGCGGCCAGCTCCCCGTACTCCTCCCGGAGTGAGCGCTCGATCTCGTCCGCTGCCTCCTGCTGCGACTCGTACCCGGCGGTCATGACCGAGGAGGCGAAGGAGCGGATTCCGGGGAAATGGGGGTTCACCCGTCCGTTCACCATGAGTGTGCCCAAGAGCTCCGCCGGCGGCTTGAAGATGTGAGATGGCCTGTTGTGACAGTCGATGCAGTCCATTTCGTGCCGGGGCAGTGTGTCCGCTTCTTCCGGTGTGAGCGGATCGTCGGACGACTGGAAGATCTCCTCCTCTCCGCCGTTCCGGATGACCCCGATCCACGGAATGTCCTGCTTGTCCTCGTCACGGGCGATGAACGTGACCTCGTTCACGACGTGCCAGTGGATGCCGTAGGGTTCACCGTACTCGCGGTGGCCGCCGATCTTC
>CAZMKB010000109.1:0-10989 GCA_964566685.1 uncultured Gemmatimonadota bacterium
CGACGGGCCAGTTGTTGAAATCCTCCTCCTCGTTGCTCCGGAACACCGTCGCGAGGGGATCGTTGGGCGACTGGCCGTAGCGCCCCTCGATGAACTCCGTGCCGCCCGAGAGCGGGTCGTAGGCCTGGAGGAACAGCATATCGTCCTCGCCGTCACCGTCGACGTCGCCGAGGCCGCTGATCCACATTCCTGTTCCGAAGATGTAGTTGTTGGGAGTCGTCCCGGGCCAGAACCCGGCGGCGTTTCCCGTGAAGAGGTCGTTTCCTATCTGACCGGTGTTGGCGACAGCCAGACGCACGGCGTTGAAATCATGGAACTCGATGACCGTTTTCGCAGGAGAAGGGCCATTCGTTCCGCTTTTCAGACTGACGTACGAGTCTGCGCCTTGAACGGTCAGAAAAAGGAGGGCGACCGTGAAAACGAGGATCGGGGCAACGGAGAGAGCGTGTGCCCCCTCTCTCCTCCTTCGTCCTCTGTTCATAAAACGCCTCCTTCGAAGCATTATTCCTCTCAGAGTGAGGCAGGGGGCATTCCCCCGCCTCCGATCTTGATTTAGAACCTCAGCTCGAAGCCGAGACGGACCTCCCGGGGCCGATCGAAGTTCTGCGGATCGGCGTCGTTCGCGCCCCTGGCGAGGAGCCTCATCGTCAGCTCCTCCTCGACCGAGACGGTTCCGTCCCCGTTGAAGTCGAGCCTGCTGATGATCTCCTGCATGTCGGCATCGTCGAGCTGGCCGTCGGCGTTGATGTCAGTGAGCCGCGGACCCGTGTAGAGGCTCGGGTCGTTGATGCCGAGGTCGTCGATCGCCCTTCTCACCGTCTGGCCGTCTGTGTACGGCGAACCGGTGGTCTGGTAGACGCCGTTGGTGATACCGGCGCTCGAGAAGACGGAGGCCGAATTGGCACTGAGATTCACGTTGTTGAAGAGGTTCCTGATGTCCGCGAAGACGGTGTACTCCAGGCCTCCCCAGCTGAAGTCCTTGTTGATTCGCAGGTTGGCGAGAAATTCCCACCCGCGCCTGCTCGCATTGGACTTCTCGATGAAGTCGAAGTTCGAATCCTGCCTGGTGAAAGGCCTGCCGCTGTTGGCCCGCATCGTGACGTAGTAACCCGTGTTCCTCATGATGGAACCGAGCGTCGAACCTTCCTTCCAGTCCCCGGGAAGCCGGAGGTTGAACTGGTAGGTGAAGGTGTGGGTCTGGTCGAAGTCGTTCGGTGCGGTTTCCACCGGCGGAAGCGGAGGACGCTCACCACCTGTGAAGAATCCCTCGTTTCTGACGAAGTCTTCCGGATCTGTTCCCGTGCTCCTCGAGAACAGCAGCGTGTAGGTGAGGTCCATCGAGTAGAACTCAGCGAACCGCTTTCTGAGCGTGGTGTCCATCCCCTTCACGGTACCGTTGTCGACGTTCGTGTAGATCCTGAGATAGGGAACGTCGGGATTCTGCTGCAGGTACCTGGCGGAGATGTTGCCGTCGATGTCCCTGTTGTAAGCTACCAGGTCGAGCACCCAGTCCTCGGACAGCAGATTGGTGATACCCACCTCGAAGCTGGTCGTCTTCCTGAACCCGAGGTAGGGGTTTCCGAAGAACTGGTTGGTGTTCTGCTGCTGGCTGAGATCGATGTTGATACCCTGGTACAGATGGAGGAACCTGGGAACCTGGTACTTGGTACCGTAGCTCAGCCTGATCTGGGTCTTGTCGGTCACCGGGTGGGCGACTCCGAGCCTGGGGCTCACTTCCGTGACCCGCTCGGGTTCGACTCCGCCGCCGGCACGGCTCGTCTCAGGATCCTGTTCACCGATCACCCGCGGCGCCATGACGCCCTTGGCGAACGAGTCGACCCTGAAGCCGAGATCGATCACGAGGTCCTGGAAATCCATCCGGTCCTCGACGTAGAACGACTGCATCTCGGGCTTCGCGGTGAAGAAGTTCAGGAAGGTCGAGCTCGTGAGCTCGTTGGAGTAGTAGTCGACCTGCCAGTACTTCACGTCGGCACCGGCCCTGACCCGGTGAACCTTGTTGATCTGGGAGTCGAAGTCGACGCGTGCGTTGACCCGGTCCTCTTCCATTGTCCTGAGGAAATCGTAGTACCCGGTGTCCCTGTCGAAGAAGCCCGCAGCCGGCACGCCGAACGGATTCCGGCCGCTCCGACCGGTCCGAATCTCGAAGTCGTACTGGTAGCGAGCAAGCACGTCCTCGAGGCTCTTCACCCAGCCGCCCTTCAGATCTTCCAGGAAGATGGGAATGCTCCCGATACGGTAGTTGAGGATGTCGGTCATGTCGTCATAGCCGAGATCCTCTTCGAAGTTCGGGCTGCTGTCGTCGAGGTCGAACTTGGGTCCCTGGACGAGGGAGGTCCTCTGGAAGCTCCCCCGGAACTGGATGTTCGTGGACTGCTCGGCCGACTGGCTGATGGTGTGGTTGTACCCGAAGATGCCGAGCATGTTCTGGTTGTTGAAAGCCGCATTCCCGATATTTTCCCAGAACATCATGTTCCTGTTGAACCTGAGCCCCTGATCCCTGTCGGTGATGAAGGTACCGGTGAGCTTGATGTTCTTGTTCGCCTGCCAGGCGACCTTGGCCTGCACCCTGGTCTCGTCGGCGTTGTTCCCGACGAGCCGTCCGGGGTACTCACCGTCGTCGGTCCGCCAGCTCTCGAGGTTGAGAATCGGCATGTCGGGATTGTTCTGCCGGGCGAGGTCCAGCTGCGTGCCGATGTCGAGCTCGTGCCCCAGGAACTCCCTGACCTCGTCGCTGAGGCTGTACATCTCGCCGAGCCATTCGATGTCTTCGTTCTGGCCGATGAAACCGTCGGACCGCGGGTAGTAGTCGCCCTGGCCGGTGATCTCGCCGGAGAAGAAGAACGACAGGTTCTCGGCGAGAGCCGGGATCGGACCGCCGACCGAGATCTGGGCACGGTTGTAGCCGTAGTTCGAGCCCGAAGGCATGAACTCGTCCGTCTCGATCCTGAACTGGCCGGTGTAGTTCGTGCCGCCTTCCTTCGTCACCAGGTTCACCACACCGGACTGGGCGTCGCCGAAGTCGGAGGCGAAGCCGCCCGAGATGACGTCGACCTGCTCGATGGCGTTCTGCCCGATGTTGAGGGCATCCTCGAACTGTGACCCGTCGGTGGTGTAGCTCTTCACGTTGACACCATCCACGTAGACCGCCGCTTCGGTCGGCCGGCCGCCGCGGATGCTGTACTGGTTGCCGTATCTCGTCACACCCGCTGACAGGGTGATCACCTCGTTCTGGTCGTCCGCCGGGAGCTCCATGACGCGCTCTCCCGTCTGCCTGAACTTCGAAACGGTGTTGTCCCTGGGAACCAGCGGTTCTCTCTCGCCGTAGACCTCCTGTCCCGGCAGCTCCAGCACCGTCGAGTTCAGCTCGAAATCGACGCCGTGGGTCTGCCCGGCAAGGATTCGCACATCCTTGACCGTCATGGACTGGTAGCCGATGATCTGCGCCTTCACATCCTGAAGACCCACGGGCACGTTGAGGATGAAGTAGTACCCCTCGTCGTTCGTGATATTGCCGATGAGGGTTCCTTCGATCATCACCTGAGCCCCCACCAGGGGCTCGCCCGTGTCAGCATCGGTTACCATCCCCTCAACCTTCCCCGTCGTCTGGGCCTGAAGGCTGCCCGAGAACGCCACGGAAAGAACGAGCAGGAGAACCGCGAGAGAAGCTGCAATGTTCAAGCGTTTCAATTGCACCATACCTCCTCCTCTCGAGCTGCTGCATGAGATTGCCGAAAAAGCGTGACCCGTTTCGTTTCCTCCTTTCACCCCTGCTGTTCGTTGTTTCATGTCATCTATCCCGAATTATTCATACGCTTTCGATTTTGGCGGCCGCTTTAGAACATTCATTCCGGCCATAAGCGATCTGCGTCAGGGCAAGAACCATACCAGAAATCGGCATTCTCCGGTGTCTCATGAGAGCGCCTAAGCTCTTGAAAAGCAATGGATTGCGGCGCGGGATCACATCGCTCCCGGCTTCGGTGAAGAAATCCGCGGAAGCACCGCCCGGGAGTGCCACACAATGTGACGCCGGCCTTTCGTCGAAACGCACCAATCTCCTGGTAAAAGGACACTTACAGGCTGTGTCACACTGTATCTTTCCCGGGCAGGGTGTCACAGGAGGGGAAGAACGGGGCAGGAATGCGGCTGAAATGGCGAAACGTCAATCATCACAACGGCTTCGGAGATTGGGAGCAGAAGAGAGAGGGGGGTACCGGCATCCGGGAGCGTCACCAGGAGTGACAGGAGAGAGTGAGAGGGGCCGGTCCTGTATTGACGTGGAGTCCCGGAGAAAACGCCGGCTCTTTCGTTTGCCCCTACCTGAGGGTGAACTTCACCGGCCACTGCACCCAGACCTTGACCGGGATGTCCCGGGAGTAGGCAGGAGTGAACTTCGCCCTCCGGTATGCCCTCACGGCAGCGTCATCGAGTGCGGTGTTGCCCGAGCTCTGGAAGACCTGAACCTTCTGGACGTTGCCCTGCTCGTCGATGAGGAGCCAGAGGAGAACTGTACCCTCGATGCCCGCTTTCTTGAGAAGCTCGGGGTAGACGAGCTTCACGGTTCCCTTGATGAGGACGGGAGCCACCTCGTACGGCGTGAAGATAGGCTGCTCTTCGACGGGAGGCGCAACCGGAATGTCGACCTCCGGCGTCGTCTCGGCGATGGTGATCTCCTCGGACACATCTTCCTCGACAGCTGCTTCCACCGGAACCGCCGGCTTGGCGATTTTGGCGGGAGGAGGCGGAATGGAGATCTCGGGCGGAATTTCCTCGACGACGATTTCCTTCTGCCCGACATTGAACTCCGGAGGCTCCATTCCGGGGAGGACCAGAATCAGAACGATGTGGACCACCACAGATATCGCGATAGCATAGGAGAAGTAATTCTTGTACTTCCTCTTGAAGACAGTGTTCTCGGTGGCTCCGGGAAACTGTGCTCTCTCTGCAGAAGCCTCTGCCATGGGACGATCCCCTGTCTATGAGCTTCTCTCCCGCTCCTTGACGGTTGCGAAGTTGACCCTGACTGCCCCCGCCACCTTCAGCTGATCGAGAACCTCGTTGATCCTGCCGAACTCCGCTTCCCGATCGGCCTTGACCGCCACGATCAGGCGGGGCTGCTTGTTGAGTATCGGCTGTACATATCCGGCGATGCCCTCGAGCGGCACCTGGACGTCATCGATCCAGATACCACCGCCTGGAATGACCCAGAGGTGGAGGATATCCTTCACCCGCTCTTCGACCTTCTCGGTCGCTCTGGCCGGCGGCAGCTCGGGCTTTTCTCCGGGATAGTCCTTCCCGCGGAATGTCGTGGAAACGGCGAAGAAGATGAACAGGAGAAAAGCGATATCCGCGAGCGACGAGTTGGGTATCCGCGACTCGACCTTCGTCTCCCGCTCGAATGTTTTCGAACCCTTGACCACACCGGTTCTCCTTGCTCTACTTGATCCACGGCTGAATGGAGATTCGCGTCGCTTCAGCCAGCTGCAGCTCGTCGAGAATGTCGATCATGTCTTCATACCGTGCCATCTCATCGACCTTCACTGCCGCGATGACGTTCGGGTTTCTCTCGATCTCGGTCCGCATGATTCCCTGGAGATCGTTGACGTCGATCTGCTGCTCGTGAGGATCCCGGCCTTTGCGGATGGTCACGTTCCCGTCGGGATAGAGAAAGATGTGGAGTATGTTCCGCCGGGAAACCTTCACCTGCTCCGCCGTGGCTTCCGGGAGAACGAGCTGCAGACCCTTGTCTTCGCTGAAGACGGTGGTCGTCAGGAAGAAGATGATGAGGAGGAAGGCGATATCCGCCATCGATGCAGTGGGAATCTCCGCCTTGATCTTCGATTTCGTCTCGATCATAATCGGTCACCAGCTCTCTCTACGGCTCCGTCACGATGCCTTCACCGATTCGCTCTGCTCCCTCTGGTAGATCATGTCGATCATGTTCTCCGAGGTCTCCTCCATGTCGAGGATGATGCGGTCGACCTTGGTCACGAAGTAGCTGTGAGCGGCGCTGATGGGAATTGCTATGATGAGACCGGTCGCGGTCGTGATGAGAGCCACCTTGATACCACCCGCCACGAGAGTGGCCTCCACCTCACCGTATGCCTCGATGGCGCCGAACGCCTGGATCATCCCGGCAACCGTGCCGAGAAAGCCCATCAGCGGGGCGATCGTGGCGATCGTGGCCAGCGCGACGAGACCGCGTTCGAGGAACGAGAGCTCCATGGCCCCGGTGTGCTCGATCGCGCTTCTCACCCGTTCCGACCCCTGATCGATCTTCCGGAGTCCTGCCGCGAGGATGGCGGCCACCGGCCCCTTCGAGCTTTCACACAGCTCTCTGGCCTCCTTGAACTTACGCTGACTCAAGAGCTCGTTCACCTCGCTGAGGAGCTTCCTGCTCTTCATTCCGGCAATGGTGAGCGTGAAGTACTTGACGATGATGATTGCAAGACCCACGATCGAAACGACCAAAAGGGCGTGCATCATCATGCCACCGGCCTGGTACAGTTCTACGATAGTCAACGCCTCTCCTCCATCTTGGTGTTCACCGATTTATCAGTTGAATGGACTCTCTTATTCTATCTCTTTCTCCTCAAATGTCAAGATATTTGTAGCCGTGGACGGGGCTCAGCCGAGCCCGAACTTCTCGAGATAACGGTAGAGCTGGGTCCGATGTATGCCGAGCTCCCGCGCCGTCCTGGCCTTGTTTCCAAGGTTTTTTCTGAGCACCTCCTCTATTTTGCTCTTCGTGAACGCTTCCCGCTGCTCCTCGAACGAACCGGTGTCGACGCGGTCCGGATGTATGATCTCCGAGAGACCGAGATCGTCCGGCTCGATCCACTCGCCGCGGGCGATGTGAACCGATTTCTCGACGACGTTCTCGAGCTCCCGGACGTTTCCGGGCCAGTGATACGCCACGAGGGCTTTCTTCGCCGCGGGGGAGAAGCCGGTGAGCTCGCCGCGTGCTTTTCCCCGGTACCGCTCGAGAAAGTACTCCGCGAGCGGCAGGATGTCCTCCCGGCGCTCCCTGAGAGGCGGGATGACGAGGGGAAACACGTTGAGGCGGTAGAACAGGTCCTCCCTGAACTTCTTCTCACGGACGAGCTGCAGGATATCCCTGTTCGTCGCGGCGACGAGCCTGACGTCCACGCGCCGGGAATCCACGTCTCCGAGACGCCTGATCTCCCCGTCCTGGAGCACCCTGAGGAGCTTGACCTGCAGGTTCTTGGGAAGCTCGTCGATTTCATCGAGAAAGAAGGTTCCCTCGTGAGCCCGCTCGAGAAGCCCTTCCTTGGCACGGTCGGCGCCTGTGAATGCCCCCCGCTCGAACCCGAAGAGCTCCGACTCGAGGAGGTGCTCGGGAATGGCTCCGCAGTTCACCGTGACGAACGGACGGTCCCTGCGCGGTCCGTTGTAGTGGAGGATATGGGCGAGGAGCTCCTTTCCCGTCCCGCTCTCCCCCTGCAGCAGCACGGTCGAGTCCGATTCGAGAACCCGGCTCACGAGGTCGAGGACCTTCTTCATCCCCCCGCTCTTCACGATCATGTTCTCGAAGGTGAACTTCTCTCCCACCTTCCCCTTGAGCTCAATGACATCCTTTTCGAGAGATTCCTTGGCGTCGAGAAGCTCCTCGTATGCACGTGCATTGTCGATGGCAACGGAGAACTGTCCGCCGATCTGCTTGAGGAGATTCAGGTGCTCTTCCCGGTAGACACGCGGTTCCCGGCTTCCCAGGTAATAGATGCCGATCGCCCTCCCCCGTGAGATCAGCGGGACGACCAGGAGCGAGCGTATCGACCGCCGGTAGACCGCGGGATCGACGCGGAAGGGATTGTCATCCGTGAGATCGGGTATGAGAAGCGGCTCCCTGTTGAGGAGAATCCAGCGCTCGATCGGTCCTTCGGTGCTCCTTCGCTCACCTCTCCCCCCCGCGGGGGCCGTGAGCCCGGTACCGTCCGCTTCCGCGAATACTCTGAGAGTTTTCCCGTTTTCGATGAGACAGATCCTCGTCCAGTCGTACGGGAGGAGCCGGCCGACCTCTTCGGCGACGGTCCGGAAGACATCATGGACGTTCAAGCTCGCATTGATGGTCGTCGTGATACGGGCGATCGTGTCGAGCTCGGCCGCTCTCCTCCTGACCTCCCCGGCGAGACGCCGCCGGTCCTCGTCGTTCCGGTAGTGCTGGACTGCCTTCCCGATGCGGGTCTTCACCTCCTCGATGTTGAGCGGCTTGGTGAAATAGGAGTACGCACCGCGGTTGAGCGCCTCGATGGTGTTCTCGATGGTCGCGAAGGCCGTAATCATGATGATGTAGAGATGAGGATCCTGCTGCCTGATACGCCCGATGAGGTTCACTCCGTCGATGTCCGGCAGCTTGATGTCGACGAGAGCAACCTGGAACCTCCCCTTTCGCAGGGCCTTCAGGCCGCTCTTCCCGTCCTGCGCGGTGACGATGGTGTAGCCCTCCTCCTCGAAGATGTCCCGGAGCGTCTCACAGGACCCCTGGTCATCGTCGATGATGAGCATGGCGTTTCTGGCGCTGCGCTCATTCACGAATCCGTTCCTCCTGTTGCAACAATCCCGCTATAATATAGTGTCAATCCGCGGCTTTTGTTTCATCCGCCGCCTTCTTCAGGGTGATCGTGAACGTCGTCCCTTCTCCCAGGGTGCTTTCCACCCCGATACGTCCGCCGTGCTCCTCGACGATACGTTTCGAAAGAGAAAGCCCCAGCCCGATCCCTTTCGCCTTCGTCGTGAAGAACGGTTCGAACAGGAAGGCAAGGTTCTCCTCGCTCACGCCCGGGCCGTTGTCGGAGATGGAGACCTCGATTCCTTCCCCTGCCGCGCGTGTCGATATTTTCACGAGGCCCCGTTCTTCCGGCAGGGCCTGTTTGGCGTTCTGCAGGATGTTGAAGAACACCTGACCGAGGAGGAGCGGATCTCCTGATGTCCGGCGGGTTCCCTGCCCGAAGTCGAACGAGACTTCGACGGAAGGGCGGAACGACACCCGCTCGACCGTATCCCGGAGCAGCCGGTGGAGATCGACGATCCTGACCTGAGGAATGACCGGGCTCGAGAACGTCAGGAGATCGGAGATGATACGCTCGGAGGCCACGATCTCTCTTTCCATGATGCCCATGTGCCTCAGAACTGCATCCCGTTTCTCCTCTCCTGCGGCGGGGTGGATCTTCCCTTTCAGATAATAGAGCGAATTCTTGATGACACCCAGGGCGTTCCTTATCTCATGGGCGACGCCGGCCGCGACTTTGCCCATCGAGGAGAGGCTCTCCGCCGCGATGAGCTCCTGCTGGACACGCGAAAGCTCCTCGTCCCGCTGCTTCAGCGAGTCCGCCATCTCGTTGAACGAGTGGGCGAGGTCTCCGATCTCGTCGTCGGTCAGCTCCGGAACCCGGTACGCCAGGTCGCCGCTGCCTATCCTCTGGGCTCCTGTCGCGAGCTCCCGGACGGGATGTGCGATCTTCCTCGACGCAACGACCGTCACCAGAAGAACGGCGATCACCAGCATGGCAAAGATCAGGACCATCTGCTGCCTGAGGATGCCGGTTCGGGCCCTGATCTTCTCACCGGTTCGGAAGGCCGCACGCGTAATCCACTCCACGGGGACCACGAAACCGAGCATCCAGTCGGATGCGAGAACCGGATAGTACGCGATGATCTTTTCGACATCGTTCACCGTGATTCGCCTGATACCGGACGATCCTGCGGACATGTCGGCGAGGACTCCGTGGAGCCCCTCGCCGGCCCGCTCGAACAGGTTGTACCGGTCGAGCCGGTCCCCGAGGGTGTAGCCGATGTCGGCGGATGCGTTCTCGGTGAATGCGATCAGCGCACCGTGGCGGCCCACGAGGAACGCGTACCCGGAATCTCCGCTGCGAAGCTCGAGGATCTTCCGTGACAGGAGCTCCACCGTCACGTCGATGCCGACGACGCCCGCGAAAAGGCCGCCGGTGCGGTAGACGGGGTACGAACAGGTGACCATGAAACCCCGCCCGGCGGCATCGGGATACACCTCCGACCAGACGGCTCTCCGTTCCGGGTTGTGCTCGGGATCAGCCAGGAAGAAGATGGGATGATCGAGGAGCTCGATGTCGGCCTGCAGCGTACCGCCGCTTATCACCGCTTCGGCATCGAACCAGGGATAGCCACGGGCGAACCCGGATGCCGAAGTGAAATACACGTACGAGACGTTCTCGTCCGACTCGTAGATGCTCTCGAGGACAGGATCCAGATACTCGGTGAGGAGGATCTCGCGGAGAACACGATCGCTCATTCCGAAACCCGATCCGGCGAACACGTTGGAGCCCTGATCTTCCGGTGTCCACAGGAATCCGAGCTCGTGCCTGGCGTACGTTCTCGTGGAACCGATGTCGAAGCTGCCGGGATTCGAGTAGAGCATGGCCGCGACGGCGGCGATGGTCGCCGCCTCGTCCTCGATCCGGGTGAGCTCCTTGCTGAGAGCCTCGGCGTAATCGCGGGTCCTGTCCGACAGGTAGGACTCGTAATTCTCGATCAGCGCGGACCTTCCCTCCTGGAGCGCCACCCGCTGGATACTGCCGGTCGTGGTGAACATGAGGAACGCGGTGATGCCGACCGGCAGGAGCGTCATCAGGAGCAGCAGGAGGAGGAGCTTCGTCGCGATCGTGGATCTCCCCTGCCGGGAAATTCCGAAGTCTCGATGCCTGTTCTGTTCTTCCATGGATTCTTCAGCAGCCCGAATGCCCGGTCACCTCCGGTGCCTCTTACACAATTATCAGCCCCACACACAGGGTCACCGGCCACCTGCGCGGAGACCCTTCGCATCCCTGAGGACCGCGCCGCCCCATGGAAGACATCCGCAACAAACCATTCATGATCCTGCTCATCGCAGCCCTCGTAGCCCTGCTCGCCTGGGTACTCAACCTCAAAAACGTTCCCACCCTTATCCTGGCCGAAATCAGGGACCAGCCCCCC
>CAZMKB010000110.1:0-10821 GCA_964566685.1 uncultured Gemmatimonadota bacterium
CGGGTGACGTAATCCGACACCGGATCTGCAGTCCGGTAGGCGTTCCCGTCATAGGTGAATTCCACGCCGAGCCGCGCGGTGGTTTGAGCGGCGGCTCCTGTCGTGAGCACGGGAACGGAAAACAGCAGTGAGAGGACCATGAGGAAGACATCCCTGATCACCCGTTCCGCCCCTCGACCGGACTCACCTGTCCTGCCGGAGCCTGACTGAGTCGCCGGGCGGCACACGCTCAATGGTGCCCCCCTCCTCCGTGATGACCGTGCCCGTGACCGCCCTTTCGAGTCCTCTCGAGCGCGCCACCCCTGCCGTCACAGATGCCGTCTCCGTCCTCGTCGATGAACACGTCCCTGTCGCGGCCGTGCCTGCCCTTTCCCCTCCTCGCACGCTCGAGGCGGTCGTCGATACCGTTGCCGTTTTCGTCGATCATCGGGCCCGGAGGATCCGGGCTCCCCTCGTCGACGAACCCGTATTCGCCTCCTCCGTAGCTCCCTTCCGTGTAGGAACCGCCGGTGACGTCGTTGACACCGTCGCCGTCGTGATCGAGCACGTTCATCCGAGGAGTTCCACGTTCCCCCCGGCCGAACATCCACCCCATGTCGTTGACGCCGTCACCGTCCGTGTCGGACCAGAGGTCGTTTCTGCCGTCCCTGTTCTCATCGAGAAACCGGAATCCGTGCGGATATTCCTCACCCGTCACATCATTCACACCGTCGCCGTCCGCATCACGGAACAGGTCGTTGGCGCCGTCGCCGTCGGCGTCCCGGTACCCGATGACCGGCGCTGACTGCGGTTCCGTCCGGTCCTCTCCCGTCGTCTGCGCCGGAATCCTTCCGGCCCCCGACAGGAATACCGCGAGCAGAAGGAAAAGAGGAGTCACTCTCATCTTCATTGTCTCTCACCCCGCTCCGTGGAGCGCGGCCTCTCGTCCGGGCCGCGCTCCTTCCGTTTTCACTTATCCACGACCGCCCTTTCCGGATCCACGGCCGCCCTTTCCTGACGCGGCACCCTTCGGCCCGGTCCCGTCACACGTGCCTCCACCGCCATGCGGTCCACTGTGTCCGTGCCGGAACTTCCTGCCGGTCCCGTCCTTCGGCGGCTCATAGTCGGGATCCCTTCCATTGGGTATCCCGTCGCCGTCCTCGTCGAGACAGCGGTCGTTGATTCCGTCTCCGTCTTCGTCGACGAAGCCCATCTGCCCGTTTCCTCTCAGGGGATTCCGGTTGACGTAGTCCGGGTCCTGGCCGTTCGGCACGCCGTCTCCGTCGTGGTCCCGGGCGTTGTCGTTCATCCCGTCCCCGTTCTCGTCCACGAATCCCCGGTCTTCTCTTCCCCGATCCTGAGCCGCCGTTTCGGAAGGGGCTGCAAGGAGAAAGAGAGCCACGCTCGCCATGAGCACCCCCATCATGATTCGTTCCATCTTTGTCTTCATCTTCTGCCTCCGTTTCACGCCTCTGTTGTCACCGTTTTCGGTCTGCGAGCGATCGCTTCGCCCCGGAAGAAAGCAAGGGTCGTGCCGGAGTTTACGAATAACCGCATATCTCTCTATAACAACAGGATAGAGCAATATTATGAGAATATGCATGAAGAGAGGCGGCCGGGAAATCGACCGTTTCGTCGAGGCGCTTCGACCATATGGTCGAGCCCTACCCCCGCCGGCGTACGGGCTATTTCATCCCGTACTTCTTGAGCTTGTACCTCAGGTGTCTCTCGGTCATTCCGAGGATCTCGGCGGCCTTCGTCTGCACGTGACCCGCGCGGGAGAGTGCGTCGCTGATCAGCCTCTTCTCGAACCTGGCGACGCGCTCTTCGAAGCTGCCTTCCGAAGCGTCCGGATCCTCCATCACCGGAACCTCGCTCTCGAGGTCCTGCAGGTGCACCGGGAGATCACGGGTGGTGATGATCTCTCCCCGGGCGAGGACGACGGCCTGTTCGGTGATATTCTCCAGTTCCCGGACATTCCCCGGGTACCGGTACTTCATGATTGCGTCCATTGCCTCCTTCGAAAGACCGGTGATCTTCCTGTCGTTCATCGAGGCGAACTTCTTCAGGAAGTGATCCACCAGCGGAGGTATGTCGGTCTTCCGCTCTCTGAGAGGCGGGATGACGATCGATATCACATTGATGCGGAAGTAGAAATCGTCGCGGAAGGCGCCGTCGGCGAGCAGTGCCTCGAGGTCCCGGTTGGTGGCGGCGATCAGCCGCACGTCCACGTGGATCGTCCGGTTCCCCCCGACCCGCTCGAAGGCCCGCTCCTGCAGCACCCGGAGGAGCTTCACCTGCACCGCGGGCGGCACTTCCCCCACCTCGTCGAGAAAGAGCGTACCGCCGTCTGCATATTCGAATCTCCCTTTCCGCATCCGATCCGCTCCGGTGAACGCTCCTTTCTCATGGCCGAAGAGCTCGCTCTCGAGGAGGTTTTCCGGGAGGGCGGCGCAGTTGACGGTGACGAAAGGACGGCCCTTCCGGCCGCTCGCGTGGTGAATGACCCGGGCCACGAGCTCCTTGCCGGTGCCGCTCTCGCCCCTGATGAGCACGGTCGCCTGACTCGGTGCCGCACGGACCGCCATGTTGAGGACGGTCTCCATTTCGCCGCTCGCCGAGATGATCCCTTCCGGGCGCACTTTTTCCTCCAGTCGCCTCCGGAGCTCACGGTTTTCCGAGACCAGCTGTCTGTGCTCGAGCACCTTTTCCACGACGATCTCGAGCTGATCCAGGTCGATGGGCTTGGTGAGGTAATCGACGGCCCCCTCCTTCATCGCCTGCGTGGCCGACTCGATGCTTCCATAAGCCGTCACGATGATGACGTCGACCTCGGGATTGATCTCGCGCACCTCCCGCAGTACCGTGAGACCGTCTTTCCCGGTCATCCGGTAATCGGTGATTACCAGGTCGACCGGCTCGCTCCGCACCGTCTCGACCGCCTCATCTCCCGAGCCGGCTGTCAGGACACCGTACCCTTTCTTCGCGATGAACCCGGCAAGTGCTTCACGCTGTGTTGCTTCATCGTCGACGACGAGAATGACGCAGCCGCCCGTTCCCGTCGAATCGTCACCGTTCTCTCTCATTGTGATTCATCCCGTTCGTGCGTGCTGAGGTTCTCCTTCACATCACCCCGTGCGGGAAGGAAGATTCTGAACACCGTGCCCCTGCCCTCCTCGCTCTCCACCTGCATCCTCCCGCCGTGGGCGGTGACGATCTGGCTGGCGATGCTCAGGCCCATGCCGGTACCGTCCTCCCTGGTCGTGAAATAGAGATCGAAGATCCGGTCGATGTCCCCGGCCGGAATGCCCTTCCCCGAGTCCGACACGGTGATCACGCACCGATCGCCTTCGACCCCGGCCCCGAGTCTGATTGCTCCCCCGGGGGGAGTTGCATGCAGGCTGTTCTGGACCAGGTTCAGGAGCACCTGCTTGACCTGGTCCCGGTCGAGCAGCGCCGAGCCCGCGGTCCCGGGCTCCATCGTCATCGTGACGTCCTGAGAGCGGGCCTGCGGCATCAGGAGGTCGACAACCTCCTCGAAGAGGGAACGGAGATCCGTTTCGACAGGCTGGAGGCGGGGAGGACGTGCGAACTTCAGGAACCGTTGAATGATATCGTTGAGCCTGCGGGATTCGTTCACGATCGTGGAGGTCAGATCCCGGTACTCCCCGGCATCGCGTTCGGGCTCGAACTCCCGGCCGAGCCGCTGTGCGATCATGCTGATCGCATTGAGCGGATTGCGTATCTCGTGCGCGACACCGGAGGCCAGCTCACCCATGGCCGTCAGCTTTTCCGTCCGCCTGAGGTTCTCTTCCATGCGCCGGTAATCAGTGAGGTCCCGGATCACAGACACAACCGAGTCGACATTTCCCTCCCTGTCGTCGATCACGGTCGTCATGAACGCGAAGGTTTTCCGCCGGCCGTCAGTCGTGTACGTATGCTCCCGGTAGGATACATCCCGCCGTTCGCCGAGTGAAGACAGCACCTCCTCGCCCATGGGCAGGACATCACTGCACTTTTTCCCCAGTGCGCGCTCCCCGGATGTGCCAAACATCTCCGCGGCGGCCCGGTTGAGAATCGTGATCCATCCCTCACGGTCGGCGACGACCACGCCGTCGGCCATCCGTTCCAGAACATTCCCCGTGTAGGTGCTGGTCCTGAGAAATGCCTCGTCGAGAATGCGGTAGCTCTGATTCACCACGAGGTAGCTGAAAGCGAGAACCCCGACGATGAGCAGCGCGGCGGAGGTGACGACGAGCCTCCTTCCCATCCGCCCGTACACCTCGTCGATGTAGTTCGATGCGAGTCCGACGCGGAGCACTCCCGCAGGCCGGTCACCGATGTAGAACGGCGACGCGGCCTCGAATACCCTGTCTCCCTCGAATTCGATGAGCCGGGTGGCCATCTTTCCCGTTTCGAGGAGCGTCAGGAGAAAAGGATCCGTCGACACCCTGGTCATCTGGCGGACATTCCGCGAAGCCGCAATGATCCCGGCCGTATCCTGGACCACGATATACAGGACTCCCTCACTCAGGACCACGTCGTCGATGAGCCGGCCGATACCGATCTCCTTTCTCAGCCGGAGCATCTCGGCCGCGTCGACGGCGGTGACGACGGCCCCTCCCCCGGCACGCTTCACCGCGACGGCGTAACGCTCCTCGCCCGGCCCCCGTCCCTCCCGGAACCCGACGACGATTTCATCCCGTTCGCCGGACAGAAGAGGCAGGAGGAAAGGCGGGGGATCCGCCGCATCGGTTCCATTCCCCTCCCCTTCCTCGAGACTGCTGAGAACCTTTCTCCCTGCCTCATCGAACAGATCGACGCGATAGAGGTCGTTTTCTCCTGCTATTTCGACGAGCTTTCCTTTCGCGGGCAATCTCTCTCTCGAGAGCCTCTCGACCAGGCGGGCGACTCCGAGCAGGCGCCTTGCCGTCAGTTCTTCGATTTCGCTGTAGGCGAGTGCTGCGTTGTCGCTGCTCACGGCGATGGCATGGGTGAGCGCGGCGGCTTCCCGGGAAAGAACGTGCTCGATGTCTCTGCGGCTGAGATAGTATTCGACGAGTGCTGAAGCGAGGAGGATCACCGCCAGTACCAGGGTGATGACGATGACGAAACGGGGTTTAAGGATGACCCGCTCCCTGATCGATTCCGGTTTCTTCTCCTCCATCCGTCCTCCCCGGCGTCAGTCAGCTCTCCCCTCTCGCCGGCGTCCGCCCATTCTCATCTGTCGCCGGTCTTTTCCCGAAGATCCGTCCGGCTCACTCCCCCATGAAGTATAATCGAACCGGCCCGCGGGGAAAAGACAGATCTACCAGCCCGAATCATTACATACGCTTTCGATTTTGGCGGCCGCTTACGGACATCAGAATTTCCCCGGGAGACCCTTGACAGATCGGCTTTTTAATATCATTATTATTATAGTATTATTGACAATGGAGGTCTGAAAATGCTGCAGATTTCGAAAGCCACCGATTACGCCCTCCTCTTTCTCACCAACCTGGCGAAGCAGCCAGGCCGGAAATGGAGCGTCAGGGAGGCTTCCGAGGAGCTGGGAATCTCACGCCGGTTCCTGGCGAACATCATTCACCAGCTCGCCAGGAAGGGGATCATCGTCACTACGAAAGGTGCCGGGGGCGGTGTGACGCTCCAGAGGAGCCCCGAAAGCCTCACGATCGGCGAGATCGTGACCGTCTTCGAAGGCGAGGTGAACCTCATCTCGTGCGTCTCTGCGGACAACGGCTGCGAGCGCGAGGAAAACTGCGGCATGCGTTCGTTCTGGACGACGCTGTCGAAGAGCATCGAAAACACCATGTACGGCACAACGATAGATCGGTTAGGAGATGCGGGATGAAGGATTTTCTGAAGATCAGCGACCTGACGGTGAAGATCGGAGACAGGAAGATCCTCGACGGCCTCGACCTTCTGGTTCCGAAGGGGGAAGTGCATGCGATCATGGGGCCGAACGGATCCGGGAAAAGCACTCTCGCGAACGTCATCATGGGGCATCCGGAATACGCCGTGGAATCGGGTGAGGTCCTGTTCGAGGGCGAGAGCCTCCTCGAGCTCCCGACCGACGAACGTGCCCGGAAGGGCATCTTTCTCAGTTTCCAGTACCCGGTCGCCCTGCCCGGTGTCACGCTTCAGCAGCTCATCAAGCGGTCGACGTCGCTCATGCCCGGAACGAAGTCGTATTCGACACCGAAGAAGTTCACGAAGGCTCTCGAGGAGATGGGAGAGCTCGCGTCTCTCCCGAAGGAGATGTTCACACGCTCGGCCAACGAAGGATTTTCCGGGGGCGAGAAGAAGAAGGGGGAGATCATGCAGATGGGAATGATCCGCTCGCGCATGATCATTCTCGACGAGATCGATTCGGGTCTCGACATCGACTCGCTGAAAGGTGTGGCAGAAGCCATCAATGCCCTCAGAAACCCCGATCGGTCGTTTCTCATCATTACACACTACCAGCGGATCCTGTCACACGTCCGGCCGGACCGTGTGCACGTCATGCGCGACGGACGGATCGTGCGCTCGGGCGATGCGAGCCTCGCAGAGGAGCTCGAGAAGGCGGGATATCTCGAAATGGGGGTACCGGCAATATGACGAGAAGCAGCGTTTACATAGACGACACTTACAAGTACGGGTTCCACGTACCGGAGCGGTACCGGTTCAAGTCGCGTCCCGGTCTCTCCCCGCAGATCGTGGCTGAGATCTCGGAGATGAAGGGAGAGCCGGAGTGGATGCGCGAGTTCCGGCGACGGTCCCTCGAAATATTCCTGAAGAAGCCGATGCCGACCTGGGGCGTCAACCTGAGCGAGATCGACTTCGAGTCGATATACTACTACATACGGCCGACCGACCGCGCGGAGCGGTCCTGGGACGACGTACCGAGCGAGATCAAGGACACCTTCGAACGGCTCGGTATACCGGAGGCGGAGCGGAAGTTTCTGGCCGGTGTCGGCGCCCAGTACGAATCGGAGGTCATCTACCACAACCTCAAGGAGGAGTGGGAAAAGAAGGGTGTCGTCTTCCTCGACACCGACTCGGGCCTCCGCGAACACCCCGAGCTCTTCAAGGAGTACTTCGGAACGATCATCCCGCCCGAGGACAACAAGTTCGCGGCACTCAACTCGGCGGTCTGGAGCGGCGGCTCCTTCATCTATGTCCCGCCCGGCGTCTCCATCGAGATCCCGCTCCAGGCGTACTTCCGAATCAACGCCGAGTCGGTCGGCCAGTTCGAGCGAACGCTGATCATCGCCGACGAGGGAGCAAATGTCCACTACGTCGAAGGGTGTACCGCCCCCATCTACGCACGGGACTCCCTCCACTCCGCGGTGGTCGAGATCATCTGCAAGAAGGGATCGAGAGTCCAGTACACCACCATCCAGAACTGGTCGAGCAATGTCTACAACCTGGTGACCAAGCGCGCGGTGGCCCATGAGGAGGCTTCCATGATATGGGTCGACGGGAACCTGGGAAGCAAGAGGACCATGAAGTACCCGTCCGTGTATCTCACCGGACGGGGCGCGAAGGCCGACATCCTGTCGCTGGCCATGGCGACCACCGGCCAGCACCAGGACACCGGCGGCAAGGCGATTCACACGGCGAGCGACACAACCTCCACCATCACCTCCAAGTCCGTGAGCCTGAAGGGCGGCCGCACGTCGTACCGGGGTCTGGTAAAGGTGCACAAGAATGTCGACCGGGCGAAATCGAACGTGAAGTGCGACGCCCTGATCCTCGATCCCGAGAGCTCGTCCGACACCTTCCCCTACATGGAGATCGAGAACCGCTCCGCCCGGATCGAGCACGAAGCGAGCGTGAGCAGGGTCTCGGAGGATCAGCTCTACTACCTGGCGAGCCGGGGTATCGAGGAGGACGAAGCGCGCGCCATGATCGTATCGGGATTCATCGACTCGATCGTACGGGAGCTCCCCATGGAGTATGCCCTCGAAATGAATCGTCTCATACAGATGCAGATGGAGGGATCGGTAGGATGATCGCTTTTTCTCTGCCTTCATCGAGACACGAGCTGTGGAGAAGGACGAGCCCGGCGTCGTTCTCCTTTCCCGATGACGTCCCCTCCTCTTCACTGGAGCTCATCGAGGCCGCCAACGGCATCGAAGGGGTGAACATCCTGAAAGGCCGGGAGGCGCTGAAGAAGACGCGGGATATGCCCGCACGGTCGACCCGCAGCGTGGACGACGCCTCTCTCCAGAATGACCTGGCGCGTTTCGCACGCGAGCGTGCTCGTGACGGTGTGACCCTGATCGTCGACGAAGGCGTGCGGTTGGAACAGCCGCTCCGTCTTCCGCTCGCACTCTCGAGCCACGAAAACACTCTCGTGAAGAATCGCATCATTCTGGCTCCCGGAGCCGAGGTCACCATTGTCGAAACGCTCGACGATCCCGGCGGAGAACAGCTGCTCGCATCCACGGAGGTCACCATCGGGCAGGACGCACGCCTCACGTACCGGCGTCTCTGGAACTGGAACCGGAACGTCTTCTCCGACATCCGGTTCTCGCTCGACCGGGACGCCCGTCTCGACCTGGTGACGCTCAACCGCGGCACGAGGGTGACGAAGATCGAACAGACCGTCGAGCTCGTCGGCGTCGGATCCCGGTACGAGGAGCTCTTCGTCGACATCGGAACGAAGAAGTCGCACCTCGACATCGCACAGGACATCCGCCACTGTGCCCCTCAGACCTACGCACGGGTCGAATCGAGAGGGGTGGTGAGAGACCGTGCGTACAGCCTGCACCACGGCCTCATCCGGATTCTCCGGGAGGGAAAAGGAACCGACAGCTATTTCCGTTCCGGACACCTGCTCCTCACCAGGCGGGGCAGAGCCGACAGTATTCCGAAGCTCGAGATCGACACCGACGACGTGAAAGCGGGCCACGGTCACACCCTGAGCGACATCGATCTCGACGCTCTCTTCTATCTCATGTCGAGAGGCCTGCCCCGGGAGGAAGCCGAGCGAATCTATGTCGACGGCTTCCTTGCGCCTCTCTATGAGAGGTTCCCGGAAATCCCGGATCTCGTGGAGCAGGATCATGTGGCGTGACGTATTTCCCATCTTCAAGAACGAGGGGCTCGTCTACCTGGACAGCGCCGCGACGACGCACAAGCCCGTGAGCGTGCTCGACTCGATCTGCAACTTCTGCTCCACGTCCTATTCCAACGTGCACCGGGGAGTCTATCCGCTCTCGGAGGAGGCCACTGCGCACTATGAGAACGCCCGGGGCACGGCAGCCGGCTTCATCAACGCCCGGCCCGAAGAGGTCATCTTCGTCAGGAGCACCACCGAAGCCGTCAATCTGGTGGCTTACTCCTGGGGGCGGGCGAACCTCGGTCCCGGTGACCGGGTCGTCGTCACGGTCATGGAGCACCACTCCAACTTCGTACCCTGGCAGCAGATCGCCCGTGAAACCGGCGCTTCCTTCGTCGTCATCGGGCTCGACAGCCGGGGCATGCTCGACATGGACCGCCTCGAAGAGGAGTTGCGTCGTGGTGTCGGGCTTCTGGCATGCACGATGGTCTCGAACGTGCTCGGTTCGATCGTGCCGATCCGGGAGATCACCGGGCTCGCGCACCGATACGGGACCACTGTCCTGGTGGACGGGGCTCAGGCGGCGGCGCACCTCCCTGTCGACGTCCGTGACATCGGCGCGGACTTCTTCGCCTTCTCCGGCCACAAGGTCTACGGTCCCACCGGTGCGGGGATCCTGTACGGAAGGAGTGAACTGCTCGAAGACATGCCTCCGTTCCTCTACGGCGGCGAGATGATCAGCGAGGTGCACATCGACTACACGCGCTTCAACGAGATCCCGTACAAATTCGAAGCGGGAACGCCGCCGATCACGGAAGCGATCGGCCTCGCCAGCGCCCTCGAGTTCATCGACTCGATCGGAATCGAGGAGATAAGGGCACACGAGAGGGAACTCACACACGTCGCTTACGGCCTCCTCGAAACGCTGCCCGACGTAACCATCTACGGCCCTCCCGTGGATGACCGGATCGGCGTGATCGCCTTCAATCTCGACGGTGTCCACCCGCACGACGTCGCCGGGCTTCTGGGGAGCGCCGGCATCTGCATCCGGGCGGGACATCACTGCGCACAGCCGCTCCACGACTACCTGGGAATCCCTTCTTCCGCACGCCTGAGCCTGGGTCTCTACAACACGCGGGAGGACATCGCGCGCTTCGGCGAAGAGCTCGGCACGGTCCGCAAGATTCTCCAGAGGGCATCCTGATGGACTCGATCTACCGGGACTTCATTCTGGAACACTTCCAGCACCCCGAACACCGGGGCGAGCTCGACTCGCCGACCGTCAGGGAGCAGGACTCGAATCCGCTCTGCGGCGACGACATCACCATCGACATCATGGTGGACTCCGGCGACAGGGTGGAGGACTGCGCATTTCACGGACACGGCTGCGCCATATCTCAGGCGGCGGCAGACATCCTCTGCGGCGAGATCATCGGAAAACCTGTTTCCGAGGTCCTGGAAATGACGAAGGAGGACATGCTCGAGCTCCTCGGCATCGAGCTCGGTCCGGTGCGGGTGAAGTGCGGTCTCCTCTCCTACAAGATCGTCAAGATGGGGCTCGTCAGGCAGCAGCAGGCGGTGGGAGAGTCCGCCGGCTGATCGGGATGGAAAAAGCACGGGAGAAGGTTTTCATGAAGGAAAGCACGGTGAAAATACGCGTCTGCACCACATCGGACATACCCGAGCAGGGGATGCGGAGGTTCGTCGTCGACGACGAACCCGTCCTCATCGCCCGGATCGGCGGCGACTTCTACGCCATCGCCGACACCTGCTCGCACATGGAGGCGTCGCTC
>CAZMKB010000111.1:0-10789 GCA_964566685.1 uncultured Gemmatimonadota bacterium
CTTTTCGCTCCGTGCATTGGCGTATGAGATGAGCCACCTCAGTGCGAGAGCAAGCCGCCTTCCCGACCGGACCTCGATCGGCACCTGGTACGTGGCGCCACCGACCCGCCTCGACTTCACTTCGAGGACCGGGCGCGCGTTGTTGACGGCCTGTTCGAGTACCTGCTGCGCGGGCTGCCCCATCTTCTCCTCGATGATGTCCATCGCGCCGTAGAAGGTCTTCTCCGCAACACTCTTGCTGCCGTTCTTCATGAGATAGTTGATGAACTTGGCAACGAGGATGTTGTTGTACTTCGTGTCCGGCTTGAGCTCTCTCTTGATGATCTCTCTTCTTCTTGGCATCGCCTGGCTCCCGAATCTCTTGCGCGGCTCCCTATCTGACCGCTATGCCTTCTTTTCCCGCTTCGCACCGTACTTCGAGCGTCCCTGCTTTCGACCGGAAACGCCCTGGGTGTCGAGCGTCCCGCGGATGATGTGATACCTGACTCCCGGAAGGTCTTTCACCCTTCCCCCCCTGATGAGGACGATGGAGTGTTCCTGGAGGTTGTGCCCCTCCCCCGGAATGTACGCCGTGACCTCGAAACCATTCGTCAGCCTCACACGTGCCACTTTTCTCAGTGCCGAGTTCGGCTTCTTCGGAGTCGTCGTGTAGACACGCGTGCAGACACCTCTTCGCTGCGGGCATTTGGTCAACGCGGGAGACGATGTCTTCTTCGTGACCGTCTTCCTTCCGCGCCGTATCAACTGACTGATGGTTGGCACATTGTCCTCCTTGTCCTTCTCGAATACTATACCGTCTCGGACGCCTCTTCGAGTTCCTCCTGAGAGTGCGCCTCTTCCGGTTCCTCGCCCTCCTCGTCCTCGGGGACGGGACTCTCGAAAACGACATCCTCATACTTGATGATGCCGGTGCCTGCAGGAATCAGATGACCGATGATGATGTTTTCCTTCAGACCGAGAAGCTCGTCCTTCGCTCCCTTGATCGCGTGCTCGGTCAGCACCCTGGTCGTTTCCTGGAACGAGGCCGCCGATATGAAGCTCGACGTCGTCAGCGAAGCCTTCGTGATGCCGAGAAGAAGCGGTTCGCTCATCGCCGGCTGGCCGCCCGCCTTCACGATACGTTCATTCTCCTCGTTGAACGACACCCTGTCGACTTCCTCGTCCTCGAGGAAACCGGTGTCACCGGGATTCTTGATCCTGACCTTCCTGAGCATCTGCCGGACGATGACGCCGATGTGCTTGTCGTTGATCTTCACACCCTGAAGCCGGTACACCTCCTGGATCTCGTTCAGGAGATGTTCCTGCACCTTCATCGGCCCCTTGATCCTCAGGATGTCATGCGGATTCACCGGGCCCTCGCACAGCTTCTCGCCTGCTTCGACCCGGTCGCCTTCGTGCACGCGAAGATGCTTTCCGTAGGGGATGAGGTACTCCCTCGATTCACCCGAATCCATGGTTACGAAGATCTGCTGATGCCCCCGCACGGTCTCGCCGAACGTGACATGCCCGTCGATCTCCGTGATGACCGCCGGTTCCTTGGGTTTCCTGACCTCGAAGAGCTCGGCGACCCGCGGCAGACCGCCGGTGATGTCGCGTGTCTTGTAGATCTCCCGTGGAACCTTTGCGAGAATCCCGCCGGCTTCCACTGTTTCACCGTCGCGCACGAGAAGGTGAGCACCCGCGGGTATCGAGTATTCCTTCCCGCGCTTCTTCGTCTTGCCCGTCCCGACGCGGATACGCGGATGGTACTTCTTCTCCCTGTCTTCGGTGATCACGCGCTGCCGGCGCCCGGTCGTCTCGTCGAGCTCTTCCTTCAGTGTTATTTCATCCTCGATGTCCTTGTACTCGATCGTCCCGGCCTGGTCGGAGAGAATCGGGGTCGAGTAGGGATCCCATCCGAACAGCAGGTCGCCTTCCTTCACTTCCTGGCCGTCCTCGACCAGGATGATCGCCCCGTAAGGAACGATCATGCTTCCCCGCTTCCGTCCCCGGGCATCCTTGATCAGAATCTCCTTGTCGCGGCTGGTGACCACTTTCTGTCCCATTTCGTTCTCGACGGTCGTTATCTCACGGTAGTGCACGGTTCCGTCGAATTTACTGTGTTTCCGCGTCTGCGCGGCGATCCTGCTCGCCGTTCCACCGATGTGGAAGGTCCTGAGCGTGAGCTGCGTACCCGGCTCTCCGATCGACTGCGCCGCGATGATACCCACCGCCTCCCCGATGTCGACCGGCTGAATGGTTGCCATGTTCCAGCCGTAACACTTCCGGCAGATGCCGCGTTTCGATTCGCAGCGGAGCACGGACCTGATGTTGATTTTCTCCACCCCGCTCTCTTCGATCGTGAGCGCGACGTCGTCGTCGATCTGCTCTCCGGCTTTCACCAGAACGTCGCCGGTGATGGGATCGGTGACGTCCTCGTTCGCGATGGTCCCCACGATCCGGTCCCTGAGCGGCTCGATGATCTCTTCGCCTTCCTTGAGGGCCCCGATCTCGAAGCCGTTGATCGTCCCGCAGTCGTCCTCGGTAATCGTGACGTCCTGGGCGACATCCACGAGCCGCCTGGTGAGATAACCGGCATCCGCTGTTTTCAGTGCCGTGTCGGCCAGCCCTTTCCGGGCCCCGTGGGTGGAGATGAAGTACTCCAGGACCGTGAGCCCCTCACGGAAGTTCGACGTGATGGGCGATTCGATGATCTCACCGATCTGACCCGTGATCTTCTTCTGCGGTTTGGCCATGAGGCCGCGCATTCCCGCGAGCTGCCGTATCTGCTCGCGCGAGCCCCTCGAGCCGGAGTCGACCATCATCCAGATCGCGTTGAAGCCTCCATGGGACTCCTGCAGCCGTGCGAAGAGCTCCTCGGCGACGTCGGTGCTCGTGTGGGTCCAGGTGTCGATCACCCGGTTGTACCGCTCGCCGTCGGTGATGGCCTGGTCCCTGTACTGGGACTGGATGCGCTCGACGTTCTTCCAGGTTTTTTCCAGGAACTCCTTCTTTTTCTTGGGGATGATCATGTCGTTGATGCCGATCGAGATGCCGCCCCGCGTGGCGTACCGGAAGCCGATTTCCTTGAGATCGTCGAGAAACTGCACGGTTCTCATGTGACCGCTCCTGCGGAACGACTCGAAGATGACCTTCTCGAGCGAGCCCTTGGAGAGCACATTGTTGACGAACTCCATTTCGTCCGGTACGATCTGATTGAAGATGATCCGGCCGACGGTGGTCCGAATGCGCTTCCCGTCCCGCTTCAGGCGGATGGATTCGTGCAGACCCAGCACCCCGTTCTCGTGGGCGAGGAGCACCTCGTCCTCGCGGGAGAACAGCGGCAGCTCTTCGTCCTTCTTCTCCTCGTCCTCCGCTCTCTCCTTCGTCAGGTAATAGCAGCCGAGAATCATGTCCTGCGTCGGGGCGGTGACTGGCTTCCCGTTCGCCGGGAGCAGGATGTTGTTCGTCGACATCATGAGAATCCGAGCTTCCAGCTGCGCCTCGAACGAGAGCGGTATGTGGACCGCCATCTGGTCTCCGTCGAAGTCGGCGTTGAACGCCGCACAGACGAGCGGATGGATCTTGATGGCCTTCCCTTCCACGAGCACCGGCTCGAACGCCTGGATTCCGAGGCGGTGCAGCGTCGGAGCGCGGTTCAGGAGCACGGGGTGGTCCTTGATGATCTCTTCGAGGATGTCCCAGACCTCGGGTCGTTCCTTCTCGACCATCTTCTTGGCGCTCTTCACGGTCTGGACGTACTGCTTCTCCTCGAGCTTCCGGATGATGAACGGCTTGAAGAGCTCGAGAGCCATGATTTTCGGCAGCCCGCACTGGTGGAGCTTCAGCTCCGGCCCGACCACGATCACCGACCTTCCCGAGTAGTCGACCCGCTTGCCGAGGAGATTCTGCCGGAACCTGCCCTGCTTCCCCTTGAGCATGTCCGACAGCGATTTCAGGGGCCGCTTTCCGCGACCCAGGACGGCCTTGGCGCGCCTGCCGTTGTCGAACAGTGCGTCGACCGCTTCCTGCAGCATCCGCTTCTCGTTTCTCAGGATGACTTCCGGGGCACGCATCTCGATGAGCTTCTTCAGCCGGTTGTTCCGGTTTATGACCCGCCGGTACAGATCATTGAGGTCGGAAGTCGCGAACCTTCCGCCTTCGAGCGGGACGAGCGGCCTCAGATCCGGAGGGATGACCGGTATGACCCCCATGATCATCCACTCGGGCCGGTTTCCCGACTGCCGGAAGGCCTCGACGACCTTGAGCCGCTTCTGCAGGTGCTTCTTCCGGTGGATCGACGTCTCGACCTTCACGTGGGCCCGGAGCTCCCGGGACATGTCGTCGATGTCGATCTCGCTGAGGAGATCCCTGATCGCCTCGGCTCCGATCTTGGAGATGAAGCCCTTGGGATTCTCGTCGGCGATGTCCTGGTATTCGTCGATCGTCAGGAGCTGCTTCTTCTCCAGCTCGGTCGCTCCCGGCTCGATGACGATGTAATTTGCATAGTAGATGACACGCTCGAGGTCCTTCATGGTCATGTCGAGGAGCGAGCCGATCCTCGAGGGAAGCGTCTTGAAGAACCAGATGTGGGCAACGGGGACGGCGAGCTCGATGTGGCCCATCCGCTCCCTCCTCACTTTGGACTGGATGACTTCAACTCCGCACCGGTCGCAGATCACTCCCCTGAACCGGATGCGCTTGTACTTCCCGCAGTGACACTCCCAGTCCTTCACCGGCCCGAAGATCTTCTCGCAGAAGAGTCCGTCCTTCTCCGGCTTGAACGACCGGTAGTTGATGGTCTCGGGCTTCGTCACCTCCCCGTACGAGAGCTCGCGAATCTCTTCGGGTGAAGCCAGCCGAATCTGGATATAATCGATGTCAGCAGGTCGTGTTTCCCGTTTATGTGTGCGAAAATCAATCACGGTCACTCCTCCCCTCCAGAGAATTCGGGATCACTTGTTCTTCCCATGATCGACGTGAAGCCCGAGACTCTGAAGTTCTTTCACGAGGACATTGAACGATTCCGGCAGACCGGGGTCAGGGAGATTCTCTCCCTTCACGATGGCCTCATAGACACCGGACCGACCTGTTACGTCGTCAGACTTGACAGTGAGCATTTCCTGCAGCGCATACGCCGCTCCGTACGCCTCGAGCGCCCACACTTCCATTTCTCCGAAGCGCTGTCCGCCGAACTGGGCCTTCCCTGCCAGCGGCTGCTGTGTCACCAGGGAATACGGCCCGATCGAGCGGGCATGGATCTTGTCGTCCACCAGGTGCGACAGCTTGAGCATATAGATGTACCCGACTGTGACGGGATAGTCGAAGGGGATTCCCGATTTCCCGTCGTAGAGCGTCACCTTCCCGTCTTCGGGCAGCTTCGCCTTCTTCAGATACCTTTTGATCTCGTCTTCCTTGGCACCGTGGAACACCGGGGTGACGGCACGGCAGCCGAGCAGCTTCATCGCCCAGCCGAGATGCGTCTCGAGAATCTGGCCGACGTTCATCCTCGATGGCACCCCCAGCGGATTGAGTATGATCTCGACGGGAGTTCCGTCGGGCGTGAACGGCATATCCTCCTCGGGGACGATCTTCGCCACGATCCCCTTGTTCCCGTGGCGGCCGGCCACCTTGTCTCCGACGGCAACCTTCCGTTTCTGGGCGATGTAGACCTTAACGAGCTGCACGACCCCCGGAGGGAGCTCGTCGTGCTCTTTCACCTTCGCAATTGAGTTGTTCGCCTTTCTCTTGATGTCCTCGATGAAGCACTCGGCGCGGTGGATGATGTCCTTGATCAGATCGTTCTTGTCGGCGTTCGCGACATCGAGCCGCTTGAGATCGACCTCGTCGAAATCGAGCTCAACGAGAACGTCATTGGTTATCTTGGTCCCCTGCTTCACGATCGAGCGGCGCGTCTTCCTGTTCACGATCGAGACCACCGTCTGCAGATGGAGCAGCTCGCGAAGCATGTCGTTCCTGGCGTACACGACGCGCTCGACCTCGATTCTCTCGTTGAGCTTGATCTCCTCTATCTTCCGGTTCTTCTCATCAGCGGTGAGGGGATCCTCGGCGTTCCTCGAGAACACCTTGACATCGATGACGACACCGTCGAGGCCCGGCGGCGCCTTGAGCGAGGAATCCTTGACGTCTCCCGCCTTGTCTCCGAAGATGGCCTTGAGCAGCCGCTCTTCGGGCGACAGCTCGGTCTCTCCCTTGGGGCTCACTTTTCCGACGAGGATGTCGCCCGACTTCACGTAAGCGCCGATTCGGATGATACCGCGTTCGTCGAGGTTCACCACAACCTCCTCGCTCACATTCGGGATCTCATTCGTTATTTCCTCGACGCCGCGCTTCGTATCCCGCACCTGCAGATCGAGCTCCTGGATGTGAACGGAGGTGAACCGGTCGTCCTTGACGAGTTTCTCGCTGATGACGATGGCATCCTCGAAGTTGTACCCGTACCAGGGCATGAAAGCGACGAGTACGTTCTGTCCGAGGGCGAGCTCGCCTTCGCTGGTCGACGTCCCGTCGGCGATGACCTGTCCTTCCTTCACCGTGTCGCCGATGTGCACGATCGGACGCTGGTTAATGCTCGTGTCCTGGTTCGTCCGCTCGAACTTCTTCAACTTGTAGATGTCCCGTCCGCTGAATCCCTGGAAGGTCGTGTCCTCGTACGCTTTTTCATCGACCTTGATCATGATCGTGTCGGCGGACACGAAGTCGACCACTCCCGGCCGGCGGGCGACGACCACGGCGCCGGAGTCGACGGCCACTTTCTTCTCGAGACCGGTCCCGACGAGCGGAACTTCGGGTTTCAGGAGCGGAACCGCCTGCCGCTGCATGTTGGAACCCATGAGGGCCCTGTTCGCATCGTCGTGCTCGAGGAACGGTATGAGCGAGGCCGCGACGCTCGTGAGCTGTTCGGGGGCCACGTCCATGAAGTCGATCTGCTTCGGCGGCACGAGCGGGAAGTCGCCGCGCTGCCTGCAGAGAGCACGGCTCCTCTTGAACCGGCCCCTGTCGTCGAGCGGCGCGTTGGCCTGAGCGATGGTGTACTTGTCCTCTTCGCCTGCACTCAGGTATCTGATATGATCCGTTACGACGCCGTTTTCCAGGATGCGGTAGGGCGTTTCGATGAATCCCAGCTCGTTGATTCTCGCATAGGTCGTGAGAGACGTGATGAGACCGATGTTCGGCCCTTCCGGGGTCTCGATGGGGCACATCCGTCCGTAGTGGGAATAGTGCACATCCCTGACCTCGAACCCCGCCCTCTCACGGGTGAGGCCTCCCGGGCCGAGCGCGGAGAGCCGCCTCTTGTGGGTGAGCTCCGCGAGCGGGTTCGTCTGATCCATGAACTGCGAGAGCTGGCTCGACCCGAAGAAGGTGTTGATCACCGCGGAGACGGTTCTGGCATTCACCAGATCGTCGAGCGTGATCTTGTCGGGATCGAGCACGGACATCCGGTCCTTGATGAGGCGCGTCATCCTCTGCAGTCCCACCGTCAGCTGGTTGGCGATCAGCTCCCCCACCGTCCGGACACGACGGTTGCCGAGGTGATCGATGTCATCGGTGTAGCCTTCTCCCTCCCTCAGCCCGATGAGGTAGCGGATGATCTCGATGAGATCCTCTTTCGTCAGCGTCACCTCTTCTTCCGGCACTTCGAGGCCCAGACGCTCGTTCAGCTTGTACCGGCCGACCTTCCCGAGATCGTATCGCTTCGGATTGAAGAAGAGACGCTGCAGAAAAACACGGGCGGTTTCGGCATTCGGGGGCTCGCTCGTTCGCATGAGCGTGTAGATCCGGGCGAGTGCGTCCTCCTCGCTGACAGAGGGATCCTTTCGAAGCGTCTTGAAGATGATCTGAGCGTCTGAACGGAGATCGAGGGTCTGCACGTTCATTCTCTTCCGTTCCTGCTTGAGATAGTCCTTCACGATATCGTGAGTCAGCTCGGACCAGTTCTCGACGCTCCCTTCCTGCCCCTCCGGAATGTCATCTTTCCGTACGATGAGGTTCTGAAGATCCCGGGGCCTGTGCGTCAACAGCTCCTTGAGCTTCTTCGTGCCGCGCAGCAACCGGTCGGTATAGAAAAGCGATACGATGTCCTCGTTTTTCGAGTATCCGAGTGCACGCAGCAGCATCGTGATCGGGAACTTCTTCCGCTTGTCGATATAGATGCTCATGACGTCGTTGATGTCGAGCGACATCTCCACCCACGAGCCCTTGAACGGAATGATACGCGCTGAATAGAGCTTCTGCCCGTTTGGATGGATGTTTTCCTCGAACACGACGCCCGGCGACCGGTGAAGCTGGCTGACGATCACACGTTCAGCTCCGTTGATCACGAAAGTTCCGACATCGGTGATCTGCGGCAGCTCTCCGAGATAGAGCTCCTTTTCGAGAATGTCCTTGATCTTCTGCGTTCCGTCCACCGTCTCCTTGATGATCAGGCGCAGGACGGCCTTCAACGGAACCGCGTATGTCATGTCCTTTTCCCGGCATTCATCGATCGAGAACTTCGGATCCCCGAGTCGATATTCGACGAAGTCCAGCTGGTAATTGTCCTGGGTGTCCTTGATGGGAAACACCTCTTCGAACACCTGCTGAAGTCCCTTCCGCTCACGCTGAGACGGCGGGACGTCCTGCTGGAGGAAATCCCAGAACGCCTGCAACTGAACACTGAGCAGATGCGGCATTTCCATGGGAAGCTTGAGCTTCGAAAACGAAATGACTTTCCCGTCGGTGGACTTCACTGTTGCTCACTCCTCGAGATTGAGACGGTGCATGTTACTGGGCTCGCCCGTGTGCCGGTGCGGGTTCCGGAAGCAGACATCGCATTACTTGATGTTGACTTTCGCCCCGGCCTCCTCGAGCTTCGCCTTGACCTTCTCGGCTTCTTCCTTGTCGACGCCTTCCTTGATATTGGAAGGGACACTTTCCACCAGGTCCTTCGCTTCTTTCAGGCCCACGCTCGTGACCTCCCGCACGGCCCTGATGACCTTGATCCTCTGATCACCCACTTCGACCAGCTCGACGTCGAATTCGGTCTTTTCCTCTTCCGCCGCTTCCGCCTCCGCACCGGCCGCACCCGGCACCGCGCCGCCCGCGACGGCCTGCATCACCGGGGCCTGGGCCGTCACGCCGAACTTCTCCTCCATCTCCTTCACCATTTCGGATAATTCGAGAACCGACATGCTTCCGATCGCGTCGAGTATCTCTTCTTTCGTGAGTTTCTTGGTCTCAGCCATGAGTTGCATTCCTCCAGCCAATGAGAGTTTGTTACGCTTCTTTGTCTTTCGCTTCCTTCACCGCGTTCAGAGTCAGAAGGAATTGAACGACCACACCCTGCATGACATTCATCATCATGGAGATCGGAGAACTCAGTCCACCGACCAGTTGCCCGAGGAGCACCGGGCGCGGCGGCAGACTCGCAATCCGTTTCACCTCGTCGGGCTCGATGATGCTGCCTTCGATCAGTGCGGCCTTGATCTGCGGTTTCTGCGATTTCTTCGCAAAATCGACCAGCGCTTTGGCGCCGGGGACCACATCGTCGCTCATGACGAGAGCGGTAGGGCCCTCGAGCCCTGCGGCCAGCCCTTCGAGGGACGTTTCGACCGCCGCTCGCCTGAGAAGGGTGTTCTTGACGACCCGGAAGGATGTCTCACTGTCTCTCAGGCTCCTTCTCAGATCGGTCATCTCCTTCACGTCGATTCCCGTGAAATCGGCGAGGATGATCGACGTCCGGCCGGTGATGTCCTTCCGGATCTCTTCGACGATGGTCTCTTTCTGCTGCCTTTTCATCTCTACCTTCCGAAGATCGTTGTATCCAGCGGTACCGAGGGCCCCATCGTGCTCGAGACATGCGCACTCCTGAGGTAAACCCCCTTCGCGGCGCTCGGACGCGACCGGATGATCGATTCCATGAACGCATTGATGTTCTCGATCAGCTGTTCTCTGCCGAAGGAAGCCTTTCCGACCGGCGCATGGACGTTCCCGGTCTTGTCGACGCGGTATTCGATCCGGCCCGCTTTCAGCTCATTGACGGCTTTCTCGACGTCGAAGGTGACGGTCCCGCTCTTCGGATTCGGCATGAGGCCCCGCGGCCCCAGGATCTTGCCGAGCCTTCCGACCTTCGGCATCATGTCGGGGATGGCGATGATCGTGTCGACCTCGAGCCAGCCCCCCTGAATCTTCTCGATGAAGTCATCCCCACCGACGAAGTCTGCTCCGGCCTCCTCGGCCTCTTTCGCTTTCTCTCCCGTCGCGAGGACGAGTACCCGGATTTCTTTGCCGGTGCCGTTCGGGAGCACGACGGTGCCCCTGACGATCTGATCCGCGTGTTTCGGATCGACACCGAGGCATACCGAGACTTCGATCGTCTCATCGAACTTGCTGATGGCATTCTCCTTGACCAGCGCCACCGCTTCCTCGAGCTCGTACTTCTTGCCCGGATCGATCTTCGCGACTTTCGTCTTGTAATTCCGCGAGAGTTTCATTGTTTCATCCTCAGTCCACGATCTCGATACCCATGCTGCGGGCGGTTCCCGCGATGATTTTCATGGCGGCTTCGACGGTGTTGGCGTTCAGGTCCCCCATCTTCTCCCTGGCGATTTCCTCCACCTGGTTCTTCTTCACCTGCCCCACTTTCTGCTTGTTCGGTTCGGGTGAGGCCTTCACGATACCGGCTGCCTTCTTGAGAAGAACCGCCGCCGGCGGCGTTTTCGTGATGAAAGAGAATGTCCTGTCCGCGTAGACGGTGATCTCCACGGGGATGATCGTGCCCGCTTGCTTCTGCGTTCTCGCGTTGAAGGCC
>CAZMKB010000112.1:0-10782 GCA_964566685.1 uncultured Gemmatimonadota bacterium
CCGCCTGCGCCTCCGGGGTGCACAGCATCGGCTACGCCTACTCCGACATCAAGCTCGGCCGGGTGAACGCCATGATTTCCGGGGGCACGGAAGCCACCATCACCCCGATGGGCATTGCCGGCTTTACCGCGATGAAGGCTCTCTCCACCATGAACCGCACGAAGAAGAGCCGCCTGATCGTCGAGGAGGGTGGTAAGCTCGTCGGAGTCATCGCTCTCAAGGACATGCTCGATTTTCTCGCACTCAAGGTGGACCTCGAAGGCGAGTGATACGTGGGTCCTGGCGATGTGTGCAGATGAAAGGATCAATCGGAGGAGGACACATGGACAAGAAGGAAGCGTACCGGCAGAAGAAGGAAGCGCAGATGAGAATCTTCAATGCAAAGCTGGAAGAGCTTCGGGCCCGGGGAGCAAAAGCCAGAGCCGAGGCGAAGATCGAGTACCTGAAACAGATAGAGCTCCTGCAGGCAAAACAGGAAGCCGCCAGAAGAAAGCTCGCCGAGCTCGCAGGATCGGGCGAAGAGACCTGGACGAACCTTCGTGCGGGAGTCGAATCGGCAATCGATGAGTTCAGGAAAGCAGTCGATACCGTGCGAGGAAAAGACAGGAAGGACGAGAGCTGAGGTGATTCTCCAGATATCCTCCCCGGGAGAATTCCGAGCGAACCGCCGATCTTACCCGCCATCCGGAAATTATGGATTTTCTTGACTTTCTCGATTCAATGCGGTACAATCTACCTATGAGATCGCTGCGGACGGTTTCCGTTCTCCGGCTCACAGGAGTGTGCGATGATGAGTGAATCCCCCGGGAACCAGGACAATTCACAACTCGTCACCCACCTGAAGGATCTCGAACAGAGAATTTCCAGGATCGAGACGTATCTCAGGCTCGGTTCGATGGAAGAGTGGAACAGACAGCGGCAGGCTGCCACTTCGGCTGCCGTCCCGGAGGAGTCGAGGGATTCGCTCGAACTGAGGATCGGCGAATACTGGTTCGCAAAAACCGGAATCGTGCTTCTGGCTCTCGGCATTGTGTTCCTGTTGACGCTGCCGTTCGAAAGCCTGCCGCCGGTTCTCCCCAGTGTCATCGGTTACCTGATCGTCGGATTATTATTCCTCTTCTCGCATGTGTGCAGGAAGTCCTTCGATCTGATCTCCCGATATCTGCTCGGAGGGGCGTTGCTCCTCCTCTACTTTGCCACGCTCAGGCTGCATTTCTTCGGAGCTCGAGCGGCGGTCGAAAGCTCCGTGCTCGAGTCGTCCCTGCTGCTCTTCGTCGTCTTTTTCAATCTGTACATCGGATTGAAAAGAGGGTCGGTGTACCTTACAGCTCTGAATCTCGTCCTGATCTCCGTCACGGCGATTATCGGAAGGAATCCTCATTTCATATTTCTTCTCATGACTCTCCTGTCGTTCGTCACGATTTCCTGCAGACTGAAGCTGGGATGGCACAACCTTGCACCTGTCGGGATCTTTCTCGTCTATTTCACACATTTCATCTGGGCGATCAATAATCCTATGGTTGGTAATAAAATTCAATTCATCACAGAACCTGCCGTGAATCTTCTCTTCCTGCTCGCCTACACCCTCGTGTTCGCATCGGGAACTCTCTTCAGAGAGAAAAAATCTCCGGAAACTGGATCCATCGTACTCAGCACCTTTCTGAACACGGCGGGATTCGCTGCACTGTACCTGATGGTAACGATGGCTGCGTTCAGGGAGAATGCGGTGCCCTATCACCTGGCGGCGTCGGTGATGTTTCTGATACTGTCGATCGCCTTCTGGATCAGGCACAGGAGCAAGTACTCGACATTTTTCTATGCAATGACCGCATACGGTACCCTGAGTGTTGCGATAATCCATCGGTTCGGCGCTCCCGAATTCTTCGTGGCACTCAGCTGGCAGAGTATTCTGGTCATAACAACCGCGATCTGGTTCAGATCGAAAATCATCATTGTGACGAATTTCTTTCTGTACCTGGTCATTCTGATTGCATTCCTCACCATGGCCGGAAAGGTCAGTCTGGTCAGTCTGAGTTTCGGCATCGTCGCACTCATGAGCGCCCGGGTCCTCAACTGGAAGAAGGACCGCCTCGAACTGCAGACCGAACAGATGAGAAATGCTTACCTGACGTGTGCTTTCTTCATATTCCCGTACACGCTGTATCATGCCGTGCCGAGAGGTTACCTGATATTTTCATGGGTGATCGTGACAGTCCTCTATTATCTTTTGAGCGCCGTGTTGAAGAACAAAAAATATCTCTGGATGGGCCATCTCACGCTGCTGTTGACTGTCGGATACGTAATAATCGTCGGAACGGTGGAGTTGGAGCCTGTCTACAGAATCATTTCGTTTCTCGTTGTCGGCATGGCACTCTTGATCGTTTCGCTCGTCTACACGAAGCTGAAGTCGAAGGTTATGTCAGCCGGCGAGTCCGAACTGGATCTTTCGAAGTGACCCGGTCGCCGATCCTTCCTTTCATCATCCTGGCCGTCCTGATAAAGCTCCTCCCTCCCTGGAAGGAGCTGAAACCGGAAGCTTCCTAACGGACGACCAGGAAGCGGAAGCCGTCCTCACCGAACACGATGCCCGGCGGCAGTCCCAGCCCTGCCCGGTACTCGTAGTCTCCGCCGGGTGCTCCCGCGGGGATGTCGTGCGTCATGTGGATCTCTGCGGTGGACTCGGCCGGCACGGTGAACCGGGCCGGTTCCATGACGATCCACTGTGACCCGCCGGGTACGGTGACAGTCGCCGTTCCCCAGCACGTCTGCGGCCAGCTCCACCGGTTGATGACCGTGCAGGTGACGCCGAACAGTCCGCCCGGCGCTGCCCACAGCTCGTCCGGCGTGAGGTAGACCGTCAGGTAGTCGTTCTGGTCGAAGGGGTGGGCGCCCATGTCGCTCCGCGTTCCATCGTCGTCGAACATGCCGGGGTCACCGGTGTCGATGCAGGGAGATCCCCGGAGGAGTCGATAATCGTTCTCATCGGGGAGGATGAAGAGCGGATCTGCGTCGATGTTTCCCTCTCCCTCCCAGCCGCCTTCGACATTGGAGTAGGTGACGACGGGATCGCTGAGGAGATCGGGATGGATCACGTCGGGCGTGCATTCCCGGAGGATGCAGTTCGTGAACTCCGGATCGGAGGCGAACTCGGCCAGAACGCCGCCTCCCTCCCGGGCCGCGCTGTTTCCGAGAATCGTGCAGTTCAGGAACTCGTGGTTTCCCTGGAGATAGATTCCACCTCCCTCCCAGTCGGAGGTGTTCATGGCGATCGTGCACCCCTCGATGAGGATCGAACCGATGCCCGCGATCCTCAATCCGGCTCCCAGTGCGGACGAGTTGTTCACCAGTCTGCAGTTCCTGATCGTGCCGGACGTCTCCGTGTGGGTGTCCACGTGTATCCCGCCTCCCTGCGATGCAGAGTTCCTCCTTATCTCGTTGTCCTCGACCGTGAAGGCCCCCCGGTAGATGTAGATGCCGCCGCCGTAGCCGGCGGCGTTGTCGCGAATCCAGTTCCCCGTGACGATGGGGGAGGCCCCGTGGAGGGCGATGCCGCTTCCCGAGCTGTTCCTGATTATGGTGCAGCCCGTGATGAGGGGTGAGCATCCCTCCCAGTGCGCCAGGCCTCCGGAGAGGATGCCGCCTCCTTCGTTGTCCCGCACCACGCAGTCCTCTATGGAAGGCGAGCTCGTGAAGTTCACGGCGATTCCTCCGCCCTTGTGTTCCGCGTAGTTCCCCGAGACCGTGCACCCGGTGATTTCCGCATCACACCTCTGGTACACCGAGATGCCGCCTCCGACGCCGCCGAGGAGGGTGAGTGCGAGGGCGGAATTGTTTTCGAAGGAGCAGTTCGCGATGACCGGCGAGGACTGACCGTATGCGTGGATGCCGCCGCCGAAATTCTCGGAGGTGCAGTCCCGGATCACGCAGTCCTCGATGGAAGGTGAGCTCGCATCCCTGCACAGGATGCCCCCTCCGCATCCGATGGGCGGAACGGTGTAGGGGCTCGGGGCGACCGCGTAGCCGTTGATGACGGTGAGTCCCCTGAGGACCGATTCGTGGGTCTCGCCGTTCTCGAATACGAATCCCCTCTGCTGGTTCGACGGTCCTCCCTGGCAGTCCAGAATGGTGTGTTCGGGTCCGTTCTCCGATTCCACGAGGATCGCTTTTCCCAGAAAGACGATGTTGCGGTTTCCGTCACCGGTGTAGGTGCCGTCGGCCACCAGAACCGTGTCGCCGTCCGCCGCCGCGTCTATCCCCGCCTGGATGGTCGGCTGGTCGGAGGGGACGTGAATGGTTTCGGCCGTCCCGGCGGCGGCTCCGGCGAGAACGGTGGTGATCGCGAGAAATACGCTCGAATACCTCATGATTGTTCCTCCACTGGTGTTGACCTGCTCATGGAAGCATGCCGGCTCCCGTGAGGGTCATGCTTTTCGATGCCGCCAGTTCCACAGTAAGCCGATTATACCATGACCGGCTGAGCGTGTCAATCAACCGACATAGCGTTCGTGGGCCACGGATATGCTGAACGTTCGATCTCACTCCGTTGACACGCCACCCGCCGGCGGGTATAATCATCTCGACGTTTCTCCGTTCGAATCAGTCCACGGAGGGAGAACCATGCCGAAGCAGCGTGACCGGTGGGACAGGCGGTCGTCCTTCATCCTGGCGGCCATCGGGTCGGCGATCGGGCTCGGCAACGTGTGGCGGTTCCCCTACATTGCCCAGAAAGGCGGTGGGGGAGCATTCCTCATCCCGTACTTCGTCGCCCTCCTCACGGCCGGCATCCCGATGCTCGTGCTCGAGATGGGACTGGGGCAGTACCTCCGCGGCGCCGCACCGCAGGCCTTCGGCGCCGTCAGGAGGCGGCTCGAGTGGTTCGGGTGGTGGGCCGCGGGACTGAGCGCCGGCATCGTGATCTACTACTCCACCATTCTCGCCTGGTCGTGGAACTACCTCTACCACTCCTTCTCGCTCAGCTGGGGCGACCGGGCCGAAGACTTCTTCGTCACCGACATCCTCGCCCGGAGCCCGGGGCCCGGGGAGCTCGGCGGCATGCAGGCTCCGCTCGTCGTCGGGATGGTGCTGACCTGGGGGTTCATCTACTGGGTGCTCAGGAAGGGTGTCATGCGGGTGGGCAAGGTCGTCCTCTTCACGGTTCCCATCCCCTGGCTCTGCCTGGTCATCCTGTTCGTGCGGGGCGTCACCCTCCCCAACGCCGTCGAGGGGCTCGCCTTCTACCTCACCCCCGATTTCTCGAAGATCTTCGACCCGGAGATCTGGCTTCTGGCCTACGGCCAGATCTTCTTCTCACTCTCTCTCGCCTCGGGCATCATGATCGCCTACGGCAGCTACCTGGCGAAGGACCCCGAGATCACAAACAGCGCCTTCATCACGGCCCTCGCCAACTGCGGCACGAGCTTCTTCGCCGGCTTCGCGGTCTTCAGCACGCTCGGATACCTGGCGTACGTGACCGGGGTGCCGGTTGAGGAGGTCACGGCAAGCGGCTCGGGCCTGGCCTACATGATCTACCCCACGGCTATCCTCAAGCTGCCTGCGCTCAACACCTTCTTCGCGGTTGTCTTCTTCGCCATGCTCGTGACCCTGGGAATCGACTCGGGCTTCGCTCTTCAGGAGGCTTTCACCGCCGGCATCATCGACAAGTGGAACCTGTCGAAGAGCTCGGTGAACCTCGCCTTCTGCGTTATAGCCCTCGCCATCTCGCTCGTTTTCACCACCTCCGGCGGCTACTACTGGCAGGACATCGCCGATCACTACATCGCCGACTTCGGACTGGTGATCGCCGGTCTCTGCCAGTGCGTCATCGTGGGCTACCTGCTCGGAGCGAGGAGGCTCAGGGAGTACCTGAACACGATCTCTGAGATCAGGCTCGGGCGCTGGTGGGACGTCATGGTGAAGGTCTTCACGCCGCTCGTGCTGCTCGTTATCCTCTTCACCAACATCAGGCGGGAGATGGCCGATCCCTACGGCGGCTATCCGCGCTGGGCCCTCCTTCTCGGCGGCTGGGGTGTGCTCTTCGCCTTCGCCGTGCTGGGCTTTTTCCTCTACCGGAAGCGCGGAGCCGGAAACGGCGGAGAGGAGGAGCCCCGGTGACACTTTCGGCCTGGATCATGCTCGTCGCGGGCTGCCTGATCCTCTACGGCGGGCTCGCATGGTGCCTGGCGCTGGCCGCCGGCCTGATCGGGAGAAAGAGCAAAGCAGGCCGGGATGCTGACGGAAAGACCGGATGATGGCCGGAGACGTCCAGCTGAATTTACACGCGAGTAAATTAGAATGAGGCTAAATATACTACCGTGAGTGCGTGGAAGATCGACTCTGAAGAACATCTCTCCCGGGATTCGAACTCTCCGGGACAGTATCCAGGAGGCTTCAGGGCCAGATGATCCGGAGCAGGATGATGAAGATGAGAACGGGGCAGACGAAGCGGATGAAGAGGCTCCACACCTTCACGTACTTCCGGAATGCGGGACAGCCCTCCGTGAGCTCGGCAGCGGCCCTGTCGACTCCCCAGACCCAGCCGATGAAGATGGAGGTCATGAGCGCTCCGATCGCCAGCGCGCAGACACCGAACAGGAAATCCATGTAGGACAGGAACGCCCCGTCTCCCGTCAGCCTCTCGGGGAGGATCGAGATGTTCCCGAGTGCCGGTACTGCACCCAGGGAGAGGGCCGACGGGATTCCGAGCAGGAAGATCAGACCGCCCCCGATCCAGACCGCCACCTTCCTCCTCGTTCCTCTCTCGTCGATGAAGTAACAGGCGGCCACCTCCAGCAGCGATATTGTCGAGGTGAGAGCTGCGATCGAAATCAGGGTGAAGAAGATCGTGCCGAAGACGCCGCCGCCGGGCATCATCTCGAAGATCTCCGGCAGCACGTGGAACACGAGTCCGGGGCCCGCCGCGGGGTCCTGGCCCATGGCGAAGAGCGCCGGGAAGATAATTAGGCCTGCCAGGATGGCGATCCCCGTGTCGAAGAGCCCCACGTAGAAGCCTGAGCTCAGGATGTTGTCGTTTTTCGAGATGTAGCTCCCGTAGGTGATCATGAGCCCCATGCCGAGGCTCATGGAGAAGAACGCCTGTCCCATGGCATTGAGGATGACCGACCCGGTGAGTTTCGAGAAGTCGGGCTTCAGGTACCACAGGAGCCCCCTGCCGGCGCCCTCGAGGGAGTTGGCGTAGACAATGAGACCGAAGATGAGGAGAAGGAGGATGGGCATCAGTATTTTGGAACAGCGCTCGATACCGCTCGTGACGCCGCGGTAGACGACCATGATCGTCATCAGCATGAAGGATGCGAGGAGGAAGATCTGGAGCCAGGCGTTCGCGGCGAATGCCTCGAACGTTCCTCCCGCGCTGAAGAGGGTTTTGAAGATGTAGCCGAGCATCATACCGGCCATGACCGTGTAGAACGAGAGAATGCCGAAGGCGGTGACCACGCCGAGACAGCCGATGAGGATCCAGGCGCTACCCGGCCGCAGGCTGCTGAACGCCCCGACCGGACTCTTCCTGGTGGCCCGGCCCAGGGCGAGCTCGCCGTACATGTAGGGCAGGCCCAGGAAGATGACGCAGAGGAGATAGACGAAAACGAACGCCGCACCACCGTTCTCCCCCGTGATGTAGGGGAACCGCCAGATGTTTCCCAGCCCGATCGCCGAGCCGGCGGCGGCCAGGATGAAGCCCAGCTTCGAGCTCCACTCTTCCCGTGTGCCATGCGGGTCCATGCCGTGTCGTCTCCCTCCGGAATTACCCCTGCCGGTTTTGATCCCTGAATGATGTTCCGATCGCCGTGTCCGGGTCTGTCGGTGAGGTCAGGGAGGAGTATTGCATCGAGAGCCGGCTTCTGTCAAGGAGATTCCGCCGGCCGCCCGGCGGCATGGAGAGTCTCACCTCTCGTTCAGGGCTGCAGAACACCGGCTCACAAGCCGGCCGAAACGGCTGGAGAGGAAGAAGATCGAATGCAGGGACAGGAGGTGGAACAGCCGGTGCTCCCCCAGTGCCTTCAGTGAAGCCGAAGCCATGCAGCCGCACTGTGAACAGTCGGGATCGCCGCCGAACTGGCAGGGAGTGATCTCACTCTTCAGATCCGCGGTGAGCGACAGTGTCGTCCGGGCGAAGATGCAGTCCTCGGGCGAGGAGGGGGGACTGCGGTACGCCTCGATGACCTGATCCGGGAGATCGAGCTTCGGATACCGGGTCCGCAGGATCTCCAGTTCACTCAAGACCCGGATCCGCTGATCGGGAGAAAGGACCTCGGTGGCCCGCGATCCCCGCTGTGGCGTGAAGAGGCTCATCCAGATACGGTGTGTCTCGGGTCTTTCCGACCAGAAAGACAGGTACCTCTCGAAGTAGCCGTCCCGGTCGGCCATGCCGCCCGTCACGGTGCAGTGCACCGTTATCGAGTGCCCCTCGATGTTCTCGAGAATCCTCTCGTAGGTCGCCGGGCTTCTCCTCGCGTCGTGCTCCGGCGGGAGACCGTCGATGGACACGGCCAGGGTCAGGTTGTCGAAGCGCGCCCAGTCCGCAGGGACTCGACGGACCGCGCTCGTCACGATCTGGACCGGGATGCTCATCTCGCTCAGCCGCGGCAGGATCGCCCCGAGCTCCCGGTGCCGGAGGAGGGGTTCTCCGCCGACGAGTGAGACGTGGAGGGGGCGGTAGCGTGCAACGAGATCGAGGATCCCGTCCACCAGCTCCTGTCCCCGGGGCTCGGTGAACGGCTGCGAGGATCCGGACGAAAGGAGGTGTTCCGGCTCGAAAGCGTAGCAGCCGGGACAGCGGAGCGGGCATCTGCGGGTGATTTCGACCGAGAGCGAGGAGCAGCGTCCCTGGAGGATCCGTCCCCAGGCTTTCACGACATCGTTTCCGTTCACTCGCGGCCCTCCTTCCGTGAGAGATGTTCTCCATCACATAGGCAGATTCCGTGGGGATATCAAGCCCCGGATCCCTGCCCGTGCGGAGCTTTCGTGCACCTCAGTGGGGAATGTGGGCCAGGTCGGCGAGTTCCTCCTGCGTGTAGGAGGGGATGTCGTCGTTCCACTGCGTGTTGATCACGCCGATGATCACATTGGCGATCAGGGCGTTACTGACGGCGGTCGGGTGGATCTCGTCGGCGAAGAGGTGATCGTAGTCGCCGTACGCGGGCGGCGGCTCCAGCTGGTGGCCGAAGATGACCGGTGGGTGATCGACGATGTACTGCACCAGGGTGTAGATGTCCACCGCGATCAGGAAGGGAAACCGCGTGCCGGCTTTCCTGATCAGCCTGTTCACGCGTTCGACGTGGGCTCTCACGTTGCCGGCCTCGCCGGGGGTGAGTTCGTCCCAGAGATCCGGCGTGAGCGTGACGTCGGGGACGGTCCACACGACGAACTCCGTCGTGGTGTGGGAGCTCCGGAGCCTCACCAGGTCCTGGATCATGTTCGAAATGACGGCGTCGATCACCGCGTCTGCCGCCGGATCCTCACCAGGAGCGGAGGCAGCGAGAAGCCCCACGTTGTTCAGGATGTCGTTTCCGCCGATTTCGAGGCAGATGAGGGTCGCCTTGTCCTGGATACCGAAGAGCCTGAGCAGCTCGTACGTGTCGATCTGGGCGGAAATGTCGCCCGACTCGGAGCCCGCCACGGCGTAGTTCGCCAGCTCGTCGCCGGCTACGGCTCCTTTCGAGAACGCCGCCTCCATCGGGTCCATCTCGTAGAGGTCGGGAGGGTTGCCGTAGGCGATCCAGAGGAGATCGTTGTGCGTCAGGCTGTTTCCGAAGGTCACCGTGTCGGTGAAATCGGCCTGGGCTCCGAGGGAAGCGGGGATGACGAATACCCAGAGAAGAACGGCGGTCGACCATCTGGTTCTCATGATATGACTCCTCGAAAAGGCAAAACGTCTGCGGCACGAGGCCTGTATCCGGAGATTCCATTATAGGGGAAATGGGCGCCGCTGTCAATCGGCATTCGGTGAACCTGTGGCCCCGGGCATACCCGGGACCACCCGGCGGCCGCCGAGAACGATGAAGCAGTCCGAAAGCGGCCGCCGGAATCGAAAGCGCATGAATGATTCGGGCTCGTGTTCCGTCCCAGGGGTACGGTGACAATAGCTAAAAATTCTCCTCCATGGTCCGGAGGAAGTGCTCGGGGTCGTGAAGCTCTTCCCGCCCGATCTCTTCGCCGATCCTGCCTTCCCGGAGGACGATGACCCTGTCCGCCAGGCGGCTCGCCTGCCCGAGGCTGTGGGAAACGGCGACGATCGTGTAGGACTCCCTGAGCTTCATGAGGAGCGCCTCGATCTTTCTCGACGCACGGAAGTCGAGCGATGCGGTGGGCTCGTCGAGGAGAAGACAGGAAGGACGGAGGGCGAGAGCCCTGGCCAGGCAGAGCCGCTGCTGCTGGCCCCCCGACAGGGTCGCGGCGTTCTCGCCGAGACGGTCCTTCACCTCCTCGAAGAGCTCGGCGTCATGGAGGCACCGCTCGAGCCGCGATTCCATCTCCTTTCTGCCGAGCGAGTCGACCAGCCGGAGCGGGAGGAGGATGTTCTTCTCGATGGAGACGGGCAGGATGTGTGGAGTCTGGAAGACCATCGCCGCCTGTCTCCTGAGTTTGGCGACGTCCCTGATGTCCCGGTACACGTCCACTTTCCTCCCTTCCAGGTCGATGCGCACCGTCCCGCTCGTCCGGCAACCCGGGTAGAGCTCGTTGAGCCGGTTGATCGCCCGGAGGAGTGTCGTCTTCCCGGATCCCGACGGGCCCACGATAACCGTGATCTCCCGGTCCCGGAGATCG
>CAZMKB010000113.1:0-10759 GCA_964566685.1 uncultured Gemmatimonadota bacterium
GCTCGGTCCACTTCCTCGACAATGTTCTCGACGTGAACGTCTACCCCACCGCTGAAACGAAGGAGGTCAGCCGGGCGAACCGGAAGATCGGCCTGGGCGTCATGGGCTTCGCCGAGCTCCTGATCGAGCTGGGAATTCCCTACGACAGCGACGAGGCGCTGAAGCTGGGTGAGAAGATCATCTCGTTCATCACCGACGCCGGCAGGAAAGCGTCGCTCGAGCTGGCCGAAAAACGCGGGTCCTTCCCGAACTTCGAGAGAAGCATCTGGAAGGACAGGTATCCCGCCATGCGAAACGCCTGCGTCACGACCATCGCCCCCACCGGCACCATCAGCATCATCGCCGGCGTCTCGAGCGGCATCGAGCCGCTCTTCGCCGTGAGCTACGTGCGGAACGTCCTGGAGGGAATCAAGCTCGTCGAGATGAACCCGGTGTTCGAACGGATGATGCTCGAGCGGGGGATCTACTCCGATGAGCTCATGGCCATGGTGACGCAGTACGGCAGCATCCAGAGCATCAGGGAGATCCCGGAGGACATACGGCGGCTCTTCGTCACCGCCCTCGACATCGAGCCCACCTGGCACGTCATGATGCAGGCGGCGTTCCAGAAACACACCGACAACGCAGTCAGCAAGACCGTCAACCTCCCCGAGAACGCCTCGCAGAAGGATGTCCGCGACGCCTACCTCCTGGCCCACCGGCTGCGGTGCAAGGGCATCACCATCTACCGCTACGGCAGCCAGGACAGCCAGGTGCTCACCATCGACGGCAAGGGGAAGCCGGAACCAGAGTCGATGCGGATCCAGCCGGGCCTTACGAAGTCACACCACTACCTGGAGGCGGAATCGGAGTACTCTGGCGAGTGCCGCACCTGCGCGGGATAGCACACGGGCGGCCGGCACCCGGAGGAAGGACCGGTCCGGCCGGCGAAGACCACCCTTCACTGCGGCGAATAGTTGAGGCCCGCCCCGGGACCCAGCGGCAGCCCCAGCATGATCCAGACCATCAGGAGTGCCGACCAGATGACGAAGAACACGATGGAGTAGGGAAGCATGACCGATATGATCGTCCCGATGCCCGCCCTGCTGTCGTACTTCTGGATGAACGCGATGATGAGGGCGAAGAAGCTCATCATGGGTGAAATGATGTTCGTCACACTGTCGCCGATGCGGTACACCACCTGGGAGAGCTCCGGCGAGTAACCCATCAGCATGAAGATCGGGACGAGAACGGGCGCCATGATCGCCCACTTGGCCGATGCGCTGCCCATGAGCATGTTGATGGAAGCCGCGAAGATGATGAAGAGGACCATCAGCAGATAGACGTTCAGGTCGAGTGCTTTCAGCGTCTCCGCCCCCTTCACCGCCGCGATTATCCCCAGGTTGCTCTCCTTGAAGTACGCCACGAACTGGGCCGCGAAGAAGACGAGAACGATGTATGTCGCCATGCTCTTCATGCTCTCGGCCATGCCCTTCATGACGTCGCTGTCGCTGCGATACACCCTCACCGTGAAACCGTAGATGATCCCGGCTATCGCGGCACCCAGGAAGAGGAGAGTCACGACACCCCGTATCAGCGGAGAGCCCAGGAGCGTGCCGTCCTCACCGCGAAAAAATCCGTCGGGCGGAACCAGGCCGATGACCATGACGGCCGCGAGAGTTGCCATTGCCAGGGCCGCATGGAGGAGGCCGGCCTTTTCCCGTTTGCTGAGCGTCTCTACCTCTTCCGGCTCCACGTCCTCTTCGGGCGTGTACTCTCCGAGCCTGGGGGCGACGATCTTTTCCGTCACCCACGTTCCGGCGGCGGTTATCAGAAACGTGGAGACGACCATGAAGTAGTAGTTCGCGGTGGGATTGACAGAGTAGGACGGATCGACGATCTGGGCCGCCTCCTCTGAAAGCCCCGCCAGAAGAGGATCGATGGTGCCCAGCACCAGGTTGGCGCTGAAACCCCCGGACACGCCGGCGAACGCGGCCGCCATTCCCACCACCGGATGCCTGCCCACCGCCAGGAAGACGATGCCGGCCAGCGGGATGAGCAGGACATACCCGACGTCGCTGGCCACATTCGAAAGGACTCCGGCCAGCACCAGCACGAAGGTCAGAATTCGGGTGGGAGCTGAGAGAACCAGCACCCTGATACAGGCACCGATCAGTCCGCTCTTCTCGGCGATGCCGATCCCCAGCATGGCCACGAGCACGATTCCCAGGGGCGCGAATCCGGTGAAGTTGTCGACGGTGGTGAGGAGAACGAAGTGCAGGCCCTCCACCGACAGCAGGTTCTTCACGGAGACGGTCTCGCCCGTGCCGGGGTGCACGGCCTGCCAGTCGAGGAGGTGTCCGATCCACGACACGAAGAGCGCCATCACGGCGAAGAGCAGAAACAGGGTGGCGGGGTGCGGCAGGGCGTTGCCCGCCTTCTCGACGATATTCAGGAAAGCCTGAACGAACGACCTCCGTTCTTTGTTTTTTCTCTTGGGGAAGAACCAGACCATCGAGACACCTTCCTGGAGCAACGGAGCCGGGTGCGAATTTCCCCGATAATAGGCCGCGCCACGGAACCTGTCAACAGAACTGTTCCCTGCCCTCCCCTTGACATCCCGGTATCCGGTCATAATATGGCAGTACGCCGCGGTCACACCGGCCGGTGATCGACGGTAGGAATTACACGGTCATCCGACGACCCTCTCCCGGCGGCACCATCGCCGTCGTGCGGGTCGATTCACCCCCACGAGAGGTCCCCGTGATCCTGGAAATGCATTGCCACTCGGAGGAACACTCGTCCTGCAGCACCGTGAATGCGGCGCTGCTCGTCCAGCATAACTTCGACCGGGGCCTGCCGGGAACGGTTCTCACCGACCACCACTATCTCTGGCCGCCCGAGGAGCTTGCAGAGCTCAGGCTCCGTCTCAAGATCCCCGACTACTACGTCATCCTCTCCGGCCAGGAGGTCTCGACGGCTGATCTGGGGGATGTCCTCGTCTACGGTGCCGATGTCTCGATCGAGACAGGCACGCCTGTCGCCGACATCCGCGCCCGTTTCCCCGAGGCGGCCATCGTCCTGGCTCATCCGTACCGGTGGGAGAACGTCCCGACCAGGGAGGAGCTGTTTCATCCCGCCGTCGACGGTGTGGAGATATTCAACTCGAACCACACCGTTACCGAGAACAGCCGAGGATTACGCGACTGGCACCGGCACAAATTCACGGCCATTGCGGGCACGGATGCCCATGCGGTGAGCTACGCCGGAGCCTACCCAACGATCTTCGATCATCCGGTACAGTCCGTGGAAGACCTGGCACGCGAGATCAGGGCGGGACGCTGCCGGCCGTTCTTCAAGGAACTCCCCCGCTCCGGGACGACGAACGCACGGGTTACCGAAATCGTCATCGGGACGAAGACGGAAGGCATCGAGCGGGAAAAATACATCATCAAGACGCACGAAAACATCAAGGCCTGGAACTCCGCTGCCGAGACCGCCCTGGTCATGGAGGAGATCTCGAAACACGGCTTCGACAGGGGCGTGTACCGCATCCCCCGGCCGCTCGGGCACGACCGCGACGGTCTGTCGACAATCGAGCAGGGTATACAGGGAAAAACACTCCATCACATGCTCGTGAGGGCACGGCCGGAGGACGCCGGTCGATATCTCAAAATGGCGGCACGGTGGCTGGCCCGGCTGCACAACTGTGGACTGCAGGTCACCCCTCCGGAGAAATTTCTCCAGGCTGAATCCGGGCGCCTGGAACGGTACCTCTCGGCATTCTACCGGATCGATCATCCCCACACCAGGAAAGCCCGGGAGATCAGCGACAATGTTCTGGAGCGCGAATACGCTCTCTATGACGGGCAACCGGAGAGGCTCGTCCAGGGACACGGCGACTTCCACCCGAAGAACATCTTCATCGGACATGACACACCCGGCGACCCCGGCTCGGAGTTCGTTGCCGCCATCGACTTCGACAGCTCCTACACCATGCCGCCCGCCTTCGACGTGGGAACGTTTCTCGCACAGTACGTGAACCAGTTTTTCGAGTACGGGGAACTGCGGGAGAACGTCCCGGAAGACATCTTTCTCCACACCTACCTCGAGGAGTCGAGAGAGGTGGGCTCCGATTTCCTCTCCCAGGTGGAGCTCTTCCGGGCACGGACGAGCCTCAGCATCTGCTACTATCTCGTCAAGGTGGGGCTTGGGGACAGCGAGAATCTCTGGCGGGTCCTGGTGGAGGCCGACCAGCGCCTGGCCCGTCTCTCGGTGAAGGCGGCGGAAGAGCTTCCCTGATATGGATAGATTTATTTCTTCTTCGTGGCTTTCTTCTTCTTTGCGGGGGGCTTCTTCTTCTTTTTCTTCGGCGGGTACTTTTTGATCTCCTCGCCCATCTCCTCGAGCTTCGCCATGATCCTGCCGTTCACCGACTTCTTCGGGAAGGAGTAGTCCTTCTTCATCTCCCCCGCTTCGATACCGGTGAGGACCCGGATCCCCTCGTCGATCGTTCTGACCGGGTAGATATGGAATTTCCCGTCGCAGACCGCTTCCACGACGTCGCGGCGCAGCACGAGGTGCTTGATGTTGAGCTCGGGAATCATGACGCCCTGGTCCCCGGTGAGCCCCTTGGCCCTGCAGATGTCGAAGAACCCCTCGATTTTCCTGTTGATTCCCCCGACCGGCTGGACTTCGCCGTGCTGGTTCACCGACCCGGTCACGGCGATCCCCTGCCTGATGGGAACCTCGGCGAGGCTCGACATGATGGCGTAGAGCTCGGTCGAGCTGGCGCTGTCTCCGTCAATTTCCTCGTAGGTCTGCTCGAAGGTGATGCTGGCCGAGAGCGTGAGCGGCATGTTCTGTCCGTATTTCCCGCCCATGTAGCCGGAGAGGATCATCACCCCCTTGTCGTGAGTCCTGCCCGAGAGCCTGGCACGGCGCTCGATGTTGACCACTCCGGCCCGGCCGAGGAAAGTCTGGGCGGTGATCTTCGTGGGCTTACCGAAGCTGAAGTCCCCCAGGTCGTAGATCGACAGGCCGTTGATCTGCCCCACCACTTCGCCGTCGACGTCGACCATGATCGTCCCGTCGCTGATCATCTCCTGGACGCGCTCCTCGAGCATACGGGACCGGTAGACTTTCTCGTCAACGGCCCGGTCGACGTGCTCCGGTGAGACGAGCTTCTTATTCTCCAGGCCCGCCCAGTAGCTCGCTTCCCGAAGGAGGTCTGCGACGTCTCCGAGCCTGAGGGTCAGCTTGTCCCGGTCCTCCACGAGGCGCGAACCGTGATCGACGACTCTCGCGACGGCTTCCCGGGTGAAGTGCCTGAGTCCTTCCTCGTGGCACAGCCTCCCGATGAACGTGCCGTACTTGAGCATGCGCTCCTCGTCACGGTCCATCATCTGGGTGAAATCGGCTTTGACCTTGAAGATCTTCCTGAAATCTTCGTCGAGGGAGTAGAGGAGATGATGGATGTAGGGATTCCCGATGATGACGATCTTGACGTCGATGGGTATGGGCTCCGGGTGCATGCCGCCGGCCGCGTGGTAGCCCATCTGCTCGGCGACGTCCTCCACCATGACCTGGTTGTTCCTCACCGATCGCTTCAGGGCCTCCCAGGCGAAGGGGCTCCGCAGGATGTCCAGGGCGTTGGCGACCAGGTACCCGCCGCTCGCTCTCAGCAGCGCACCGGCCCGGATCATGGTGAAGTCGGTGTAGATGGCCCCCATCATCACCTTCCTCTCGATATAGCCGATGAGGTTGGTGAAGGTCGGATTGGTCTCGAAGATGGCCGGGGCGCCCTTCGTCTGGCTGTTGTCGACGACGAGGTTGACGCGGTACTTCTGAAATCTGTTCTGCTGGAGGGGAGCGGGAACTCCGCTCTCCTTCTCATCGCTTTCCGGCATGAAATCGGCCACGTTCTCGAGGATGTCGGCCTTGACATCACGAAGGTACTCCGGCACCTCTTCGACGTCCTTGAACTCCTCGCTCAGCTCCTCGATGAACGGGCTGATGACGTAGGCGGCCACTTCCTGGTCGAGATTCTCGAGATTCTCGCGGGTGTTCTTCTCGAGAACCTTGACCCCGCGAAGGGTCTCCCTGATCTTCGCATTGACCTCTTCCTGCTTCTTCCTGATCTTTTCCTTTTCCTCGTCGGGGAGCTCCTCGTACTCCTGCGGTTCCATGGGTTCCCCGTCCTTGATGGGGAGCGTGATGAGGCCGGCGGGAGTGCTCTTGATGGCGAGGCCCATCTCTTCGGCTTCCCGGTCGAGCTTCATCAGCACCCCGCCCCGCTTTTCCTGGAACGCGTCGAGGAACTGGCTCTTCTGCTCTTCGTACATCTTGCTCTCGAACGCCTTCGGGATCTGCTCCTTCAGATCCTCGATGAGCTTCTCCATCTTCTTCGTGAGCTCCCTTCCCCGGCCGCTGGGCAGCCGGATGGCATTGGGCCGGTCGGGATCCCTGAAATTGTGGACGTAGACCCAGTCGTCGGGAACGGGCTCCTTCCCGGCCGCCCGCTGGACGAGCCGCCTGATGATGCTCGACTTTCCGGTGCCGGGTATTCCCGCGGCGTAGATGTTGAAACCATGGCTCTCTATTCCAAGGCCGAATTCGAGCGCATCCACCGCGCGCTTCTGGCCGACGATATCCACGTTTTTCGCCACCTGTTTCGTTGTCCGGTAGGGAAACAGACTGGGGTCGCAGCATGGACAGAACTCGTCGGGGGTGAGCTCCCTCGGCTTCGCTTCCTTCCCGGCGGTTTTTTTCGCCCTGCCGGCTGATTTCTTCTTCGGTTTCGACTTCGAAGCCCCGGTCTTCTTACCTTTCGCTGCCATGGAACCCTTCTTTCAGTATGTACTGTTGTCGGGAGAAAGTCATCGCATGAAGTCGGAAACACCGGGCTCACCCGGGATCGCACAGGTAAATAAATGATACTCCCGCGACTGTTTGTCAACGAAACCGGAATTCCGGATTCCGGCGCGAAAGGGGCAAAAAGAACGGTCGAAAATTTCCTGGAAAAAAGCATTGACAAACGTACCCCAAAATACTTGATTCGATATAATCGAGGGAGTGACCGGCCACGGGACTCCTCGCATCTTACCCATGAGATCACTTCTCCTCGACCGGATCTCATAGAGAGACCACGTACGGGCATTCCGAGGGAGGAGGGTTCTATGCCTGTAACATTCCGCTTTGCTGCTGCAATTGCGGTCTCACTCGTGCTCGCCGCGGCAGGCGCCGGGGTTGCCGCCGAGACCGCCCCCGAAGCGCCGCCGGCAAAGACAGATGTCATGGACACGTGCGGCGCCTGTCACGAAGAGCGAGCCGAGACCATGTCGCTCAACCCCCACTCCGTGCTGGCGAGTGAAGACTTCGAGCTGCCGGAGGGCGTGTCGACTTCCTGCTCCGCCTGTCACGGGGACGGCACCGCCCACATGGAGGCGGGAGGAGGCGAGGGGACGATCTTCAACTTCATGGGTGAAACGCCGGGGGCCATATCCGGCAGGTGCCTGACCTGCCACGATGAGGACCATCCCCGGTATGCTCTCTCCGCTCATGCCCACCAGGGTGTCACGTGCACGGGGTGTCACGGCATCCACTCCGAGAAGCCTTCGCCCCCCATGCTCCAGTCTGCCTCGGCCACGGCTTCCCTGGTGGAGGCCGACCGGGAATCGGCAATCTGTGCGGGCTGTCACGCCGACGTCTTCGCGCAGTTCCAGTTCAACGAGCGGCACCGGCTCCAGGAAGGAATCCTCCAGTGCACATCCTGTCATGACCCGCACAGCCCTCAGCCGAGAGCCCGCCTGGGCGGCTTCAAGCACGAGATGTGCGTGAACTGTCACACCGACAAGGGCGGACCGTACGTCTACGAGCACGGTTCGGTCCGTGTCGAAGGCTGCACGGCCTGCCACGAGCCGCACGGCACGGTGAACCGGCATCAGCTTCGCCACCAGAACGTCGCCGAGCTCTGCTACAGCTGTCACGCGGAAGTACCGACATTTCATATCGGCTTCGGCGGAGGGCCGCCGCGCTTCGACCTGACGACCCAGTGCACCAACTGTCACTCAGCGATTCACGGCTCGAACATCCACCCGTTCTTCCTTAACTGACCGGAGGCCGAGATGAGGACAGCAATCACATTGATCGGCGTCGTCGTCCTGGCGCTGGCCGTGAGTCCGGTGCCCCGGGCCGACGCCCAGGAGGGAGCATTCTCGGGCCAGGCGGCCGTCGGCTTCCGTCTTGTCGACGTGGGAGGGGCTGAACGCAAGTACCAGGAGGACATCAACCTCGACGACGGGCCGCGCCTGTTCAACCTGCAGTTCGAGATCATTCCGGATGCGGGCATGAAAAAAGGTTTCGACAGGATCGACTTCGACCTGGACAACCTGGGCGGCGATCCCTTCGAGACGCTCCGGGTCGGCGTTCGCAAGTACGGGGCGTACAAGTTCGACTACCGCCGCACGAAATCCACCTACTTCTACAACGACCTCATCCTGCCGGCGGACCAGGCGGACCCGGAGAAGTCCCAGGGGGGCGATTTCCACCACTTCAACTTCGACCGTGTCCGCGACGTCGCATCCCTCAGGATCGACGTCACGCAGAATGCCAGAGCCACATTCGGCTTCGAGCGGTTCACGAAGACGGGCGAGAGCACGACGACGCTCGACATCCAGCGGGACGAGTTCGAGCTCGACAATCTCATCGACGAGTCGCTGAACACTTACAAGGGGGCCTTCGAGTACTCCTTCGACAAAGTGACCCTGGTTTTCGAGGAGACGATCCGCGACTACGAGAACTCGGTCGAGATCTTCCTTCCCGGATTCTCGGAGGGCGAGAACGTGGAGGATGACCCGACGGTCCTCGACTTCTTCTTCCAGAGCCTGCCGTACGACTTCATGAGCTACGAGCACACGGGCCGGGCGCTCATCCGTCCGATGGACAAGCTCGACATCAGGGTCGCCGGCAGCTTCCAGAACCTCGAGCTCGACGGCACGGCATCCGAGGAGTCGCAGGGGATCGACTTCAACGACTCCCTGTTCACCACGGATGTGACCGGCTCCGGTGAAATAGACCGGGACATCTCGCTCCTGGACGCCGACGTCACCTACACGCTCTCCGACCGCGTCTCGATCATCGGTGGGGTCCGGCACCAGAACCTGGATCAGGAGGGCAACTTCACCTTCGGCGATGTCGAAAACCTGGGTCGCTGGGACATCCAGACCACCGGCGTCGAGGGGGGTGCCGAGGTCTACGTCTCACCCCGGGTGACGGTCCACGGCGGCGTGATGTACGAAAAACGGGACGTGGAAGCGAATCACCAGGAAGACGCCGACGTCCTGCTCGAGGAAGACGAGGAAACGACGAACACCGGCTTCTTCGCCGGGGCGGCCTGGAGGCCGGACCGGATGCTTGAGGTCACCTTCGACCTGGAGATCAACTCGTTCGACGATCCGTTCACGCTCGCCTCGCCCACAGACCGGCAGCGCTACCGCCTGCGTGGCAGGTACCGGCTCGACAACGGAATGTCCTTCAGCGGATCGTGGCTGTTCAAGGACTACGAGAACTCGAACTCTGGCTGGAACGCCGATCACCAGCAGGTCAACGTGCGCGTCGGTTACGACCGGGGTGCCCTCAGCCTGTCGGGAGGCTACGGGATGGTGGGGATCGAGCGGCAGATCGAGCAGGCCGTCAACCAAGACAACATCTTCGACATCTTCTACGAGATCGATTCCCACTTCATCGACGGCCGTGCCCGCTACGCGGCGTCCGAACGCGTGGCGGTCGGAGGCAGCTTCACCCACTACCAGAACGACGGCAGCTTCGGGATCGACCGTGAGGACTTGAGGACCTGGGTGGAGTTCGACGTCGGTGACTGGTACCTGCTCCACCTGGGCTACCGGTTCGTCGACTTCGACGAGACCGATTTCGACTTCGACGACTACGACTCTCACATCGGCGAGTTCTCGGTGGGCTACAAGTGGCAGTAGGTTGATAGACAAAGCCCCGAGAAATTATGCCGCAGAAAACGATCGAGGACCGGGGAGACTCAGCCCCCGGTCCTCCTGTTATAGCCACCGTACGACCACCTTCCTTCCTTTCTATTAATCGAAACGAATTTTCCCGTTGACAGAAGAGTCGCCGGTTACGAAACCGGATATGCGGAATACACTACTCATGTAACACCACACTGCTCTTGTTCCCGTTCTGAGGAGGAATGATATGAACCGACCGGAGACACTCACCAAAGAGGCGGCGATAACCCGCCAGGACGTTCTGGACCAGGTGAAAGAGGCATTCGGCCTCGTGCCAGACTGGTTGAAGACGATGCCTGAAGTTGCGCTCCAGCAGTATTGGGCGACACTGAACTGGGTTCTCGACGATACGGAGCTCCCGTCGCGCGACAAGGTGCTCGTCGCCTACGGAGCCGCAACTGCCATTCGCTGCAGCTACTGAATCCCCTTCCACAAAGCGCAGTTGGCGCTGAATGGATTCACCGACGAGCAGGTCAGGGAAGCGAGCTGGGTCGTCCAGAGCGTGACAGGTGCCAGTTCCTACATCTACGGCACCGATTACGATATCGGCAAGTTCAAGGAGGAGCTCGACCGGATGGTCGAACATCTCAGGAAGCAGCAGAGCTGAGGAGGGATGGATCGAGCAGATTCGGCGGGTCAGGGACGGGCGGTCCGGGCCCGCTGGAGGAGCGCGAGGTCGGCGAGGACCAGCGCTGCCATGGTCTCCACGATGGGCACCGCACGCGGCACCACGCAGGGATCGT
>CAZMKB010000114.1:0-10599 GCA_964566685.1 uncultured Gemmatimonadota bacterium
CGTCCCGGAAGAGCGCGCGGATTCCCCCGGCCAGGGCGCGGTCGTCCCCGTCATCGACGAGGTAGGCGTTCCTGCCGTGTTCCAGCATCGTTCCCGCCGATCGTGTCGCCAGGATCGCCTTTCCGCAGGCCATGTAGTTCAGGAGCTTGATGGGGAAACCCGAACGCACGTTCCTGGTGATGACGGCGATCCGCGACCGGCGCAGGATGTCGAGGGCCTGGTCCACCGTCTCGGGCCTCGTGAAACGGACCCGTCCCCCGATTCCCATCCGGCCGGCGAACTGCTCCCAGCGGCCCCACCCGGATCTGGTCACGATCTCCAGGCGCAGTTCGGGGATCTCCTCGCCGGCCAGCCGGACCGCGGCGAAAAGGGTGGTGAGGTCCTGGTAGGCATCCAGGTTTCCCTGGTAACAGATACTCTCGTCCTCACCGCCGACTTCCGGCAGCGCTTCTTCCGCGAGCGCCGTTCCCGGCTCGATGAGGCTGATCCTGTCGGGCGGGGTCCCCAGGAGCCTGAAGTACTCTTCTTCCTCGCGGCTGATCGCGATGGCGTGGTCGGCCGCCGCGAGGCTCATCCTGTCGAAAATGCGGCCGAGTGCCTGCCACATGCTCCGAAACGATTCTGAACCACCGTAGGTGGGGAGCTCCCGGGAGAGAATGGTGTGGCTGTGGTAGATCAGGGGAATGCCCGACAGACGTGAAGCGGGAACGGACGCCAGAGCCGCCTCGCAGTTGTGCGCGTGGATGATCCGGATGGGGTGGCGAAGCGTGAGGAAAACGAGCTTCACCGCGAGGAGCAGGTCGTGAACCAACTTTCCCGGCCGGGGGCCGGACCGGAAGGATTTCCGGAGCGACAGGTCGGGAATCCGGTGAATCCGGTACGGAGCTTCCACCTGGTACTCACCGTAGCCGTATACGAGCAGGTGGACGTCGTGGCCGCGCCGGGCGAGCTCTCCGGCCATTTCGCGGATGAGCACCTGGGATCCCTGCCAGGACGGAAAGGGGCAGGCGGCGACGAGGGCGAGCGACACCGGTGTCATGAAAGTTCCCTGTACATCTTCGAGAGCTCGTGGAGGGCTTTGACGATGATGCGCGGGCGCGCGCCTTTGGCCTGGCCGTTGAGCCGGGGAAAATGGGTCACCGGAATTTCCTTGATGGTGTACCCTTTCCGGCTGGCACGGAGGAGGATTTCACTGTTGACGAAGGCACCGATCGAATCGATGGAGATGTCGTCGATGACTTCTTTCCGGAACAGCTTGAATGCGCAGTCGATGTCGCGGACTCTCAGCCCGAACAGGAGCCGGATCAGCGTGGTCCAGCCCCACCCGAGGAGCCGCCGGCCCGGGTGATCCATCCGTCGTTTCCGGTAACCGATGATGATGTCGTAGCTGTCGATCCACTCCACGAGGTCGGGGAGCTCGCTGATGTCGAACTGCAGGTCCGAGTCGGTGAAGAACAGGAGCTCCTTCCGGCCGCTCTTGAGTCCGGTTTTGAGCGCTGCACCGTATCCCCTGTTGGTGTCGTGAACCAGGCAGCGGAGCTCTTCCCTGTCGGCTGCCAGCCTGGAGACGATCTCCTCCGTCCGGTCGTGGCTTCCGTCGTCGACGACGATGATCTCGTAGTCGTCCGTGAGGTCCCGCAGCACCGATTCCGACACCTTGATCGAGCGGGCGATGTTGTTCTCTTCGTTGTATGCCGGAAGTATCAGTGAAATGCCGTGACTCATGTTCCGTTTCCTAACCGAGGTAGCCGAGACTCCGCAGCCGGCGGGCGATCTCCTCCTGTTCGGACGCCGAGAGCGGTGCCGGGGCACTGTCGCCCGGTTCCCGTGTGACGGAGCGGGCGGCCGGGCGGTGTTCATCTCCGGGCTCGAGGCCGGTTCCGTCCATGTCCGTCGGGACTTCGACGTTCATGTGCTCGAGCACCGTCACCGCGGGATCCCAGATGCGCCGTTCGAACGGCTCTTCCTCACGCGGGACGGACGGACCCGCGGCGATCCAGACACCGTCCCTTCGGTGGCTGCCGTTCATCCCCTTTCCCTTCGAGCCGATGAGCTCCGACCGGTCGAGCGTCCGGAGCGGAGGCCCGCCGTGAGCGGTTCTCGACGGGAGCACGTTGTAGGAATATCCGCTTTCCAGGGAAAGTTCAAGGATGATGTCGGGGGCGCGGAAAACCTCCTTCCCCCAGTAGAGCTCCTCCCGTTTCCACGCACGTGCGACGACCGGGTTGCCGCTCTCCGGGTCGATCCAGGACTCGAGGTCCCCGATGAGCTCATCACGGAAGTCCTCGTACTCCTGTCCCGGGTTCACGAGGCCTTCCGGCTCGCGGCCTCTCGTATTGATCCATACACTCGGAAAGTAATTGAGTTCTTCCGAGAAGGCGGCGGTTCCGCCCCAGTCGATGCTTCCGAATCGGAGCCTCGACTCCAGGGTGTTTGCGACCATTCCGCCCGCCCGCCTGAAGACCTGCTCCTGCAGCCGGACCGGAACGATGTCGAGGAGCCTGCTCTTCACCCCCTCGAGCGTCTCGACGAGCGGCGAGCCGCCCTTGCGCCGTGCCAGGTACCCCCGCTCCTCCAGCCACCTGTTCAGGTGGACCACCCGGTCGCTCGAGCCGCCGAACCCGTGGTCCGAGGCCACGATGACCTGCGTGTCGTCCGGGAAGTGTTCGAGAATCCTTCCGATGGAAGCATCGATCCGGCGGTAGACGTCGGATATGGCGCCGCCGTGTTTCTCCGCGAGCTCTCCGCTGAACCGGGGAGAACGCTCGTCGAAGGCGCTCCAGAAGTGGTGGGACACGGTGTCCGATTCTCCGAAGAGGACGCAGAACACGTCCACGTCCTCGCGCTCCAGCAGCCAGCAGGCGATGTCGGTCTTCCTGTCGACGGTCTTCCGGAGCCCTTCCACGGCCCTGTCGTGCCATCCCGGTCCGATCCGGAGCTCCTGGAAGTCGGTGATCAGGTATTCACCGACGTTACGCCTGATGTCGCGGTAGAGGCCTCTCGGCCTGACGAAGGAGCCCTCGATGCCGGTGGCGACCGGAGAATCGAATCCCGATATCATGAAACCGTCGAGCTCCTCCGGCGGATAGGTCGACGGCATTCCCATGACGCCGGTCCGAAGGCCCGCTTCATCGAGCAGGCGCCAGATGGTGGGCATCTTCCGGTAGGTGGAGTTTACGAACTCAACGGCATAGGCGTGCTCGACGCGCGTCGTGAAATCGAAGAGACCGTGCTTGCCCGGATTGGTTCCGGTCATGAAGGACGACCAGGCGGGAAACGTCGCCGGCGGCATGGTCGACAGGAGCGTTCCGTACCGTCCGCGGGCCATGAGACGTGCCAGGTTCGGCAGCTTTCCTTCAGCCGCCCAGGGGAAAAGGAGCTGCGGCGACGCCCCGTCCATGCCTACGATCAGTACTTTGTTCCTTGCGTTCATGTTCGGCTCGGCAGGCCGGAGAGGGGGCAGGAAGCCCGACTGCTTTATTCCTCCACGTAGCCGAGGGCCTTGAGCCTCTCCTGGGTGGCCTCGTCGATCTCTCCCTCCTGCCCCTCCACGGAGTGGTCGAGAGCGTAGGATTCCGTCTTCTCGATGAGAGTGTGAAGGCTCGCCTCCACCTCTTCCCGTTCACCGGCCAGGTTGTTCATCTCGGCGGGGTCTTCCCGGATGTTGTAGAGCTCGGTGGGCTCGAGCCCGCGCGGATTGTTCTCGTTCGCCAGGATCAGCTTGTGCACGGAGTCCCGCACCGCTTCGAGGACGTTTCCCTCCAGATCCTCCTCGGAAAATACGAAATCGACATCAAGGCCCACCGCTCCGGTCGAATCCAGGATCGCCGCGCCCTGCATCGTCGGCGGGATGTCTGCCCCCGCGAGAGCGAGCAGGGTCGGCGGGATGTCGAGATGGCGCACGAGCTCGGTGGAGATCCTCATGCTGTCGAGCGGCACCGCCGGTTTCAGGATGAACGGGATGTGAACCTGTTCATCGTACAGCGTCGTTCCGTGCCACCAGCCGCCGTGTTCGTAGAATTCCTCGCCGTGGTCCGCAGTCAGCAGGATGACGGTCTCGTCGTAGAGGCCGTTCGACTCCAGCCAATCGAGCAGCCTCCCGAACTCGGTGTCGAAGAACCTGATCTCGCCGTCATAGATGTCCGAGAGTTTCGGCGCGAGCTCGGGCGGCGGATTGGGCATCGACACACGGGCGTAGCCCTCACCGGTGTAAGGATGAGGGAAGTAAGGGTCGTGCGGATCCATGTAGTGGACCATGAGGTAGTATCTGCTGTCGCGGTTCTCCTCCAGCCAGTCGATCGTCAGGTCGGATACCACTTCGGCGTCCTGGTAGTAGAACTGGACCCAGGTCTTCTTCGAGAGGAACCGTTCCCTGATGAGCCGGAGCTGGTTGTACACGGTGAGCTGTGTCGCCGACTCCGGTGCGAAGAAGAAGTGATCCGGCGAAAGGTAATGGTATTCGTCGAATCCCTGGTCGAAATTGAACGAAGGTGAAATGTTGACGTTGTCCGCGAACCCGATGGTGTAGTAGCCCTCCCGTTTGAACGCCTCGGCCAGCGTCACCACCTCGTCGGGCAGGAGGTCCGCTTTTCCGATCGCGCGGTGCGAAGAGGGATAGAGCGAGGTGAACAAGGTGGCGATCGCGGGGCGGGTCCAGGAAGCCTGCGCGAAACCTTTTTCGAAGAGGATGCCGTCCGCCGCGAGCCGGTCGATGTTCGGACTCGTCTCTTTCTCGTAGCCGTAGCACGAGAGCCTGTCGGCGCGCATCGTGTCCACGATCACGAGGATGACGTTCGGCCGGTCCGCAAGCCGTGCCAGCGTTTCCTCACTCTGCTCCGACGGGGGAACGACGCCGAGCTCTCCTGCTCCTGCCCGGACGATGAGGGAGATGATGAGGATGATGAGATAGACCGGCACGGCGACCTTCGCCCCGGTCAGTGCCCGAAGCGGTCTCCGTGCGATGAGCGGGGTGAAGATCAACCGGTGCAGAATGAAGAACAGGACCACCGCACCGGCGAGCAGGCCGAGGTCGAGCACGGGGCCCGGATGCTTCTCGTGGAAGACGTCCCTGACGATCCGGAACCGGCCGATGACGATCCCTTCGAGGAGCATCACGACCGTCAGGTAGAACGAGAAGACGCGCGCGGGACTGCGTTCTATTCCCAGCACCTTCGACACGATCAGGCCGGCGATGCCCAGCCCGAGCCCCATCAGAGCACTCAGGATGCCGTACGACACCACCGCGTAGGGGAAGATACCCAGTTCCGGCAGGTCGGCCCCTCCGGAGAGGACGACGAGCGATTCGGCGATTCCGACGATGGTTCCGCCCAGGAGCCCCGCCAGGAGTCCGAGCATCGGCCGCCGAAGGGGAGTTGTGGTCTCTCTGTTAGCACTGTTCATAAAAGGGATCCTCCCTTATCTCTGTTTCTTCATCTCTTCGATCGTTCTCTCGTAGTCGGTCTTCCGGAACAGGAAGAGGACTGCTCCGATGATGTTGATCGAGATGCTCACGAAATACCACATGGTCGCGGCGAGGACCGCCTTCGGACCAAGCCAGATGCCCATGCTCTCGAGGAGCCCGGCGAAGGCTCCCTCCCGCAGGCCGATGCCGGCGATGCTGAGAGGAATCATGGTCGCGATCTGGGTGAGCGGACCGACGATGTAGACGTCCCACAGGGAAATGCCCTTCCTCCCGCTCACGGTCTCTCCCCGCTCGACGAAGCTGACGCCGGCAGCCGAGAGATTCTGCTTTTCCTCCGGGCCGAGGAGAACTTCCGCGGTCCTCCTGCCGCCCGCTTCAGTGCCGGGAGTGTCCTTCAGCTCGACGAACTCCACCTCGGCGGCTCGGAGCATGTCCCGGGTCTCCTCGGTGAGGGCGACGTGTTCGATGGTGCCACTCGTCGGTTCGGGGATCCCGAGCGCCCTGCTGTTCGTGTAGAAGGTGCTGAAGAGCGAGAGATAGACGAGGATGCCGAACATCAGCGAGATCGCGAGTGGTGTACGGTTTCTGCTGTACATCGTAAACGCTTCGACGGCGTTTTTCAGAATCCCCTCGATCTTCTGTTTGCCGGGGAAGTTGATGAGGAGAATTTTCTCGATGAGAGCGGGCTGAAACAGGAGCACGAGGGCGAGGATGAGGAGAACGCCGAAGAAGGCGAAGAAGGCATAGAGGAACAGCGGGGCCAGGTCGATGAAGAAGAGGCTCACGATCACCAGGAAGCTGAGCGAGAGAAAGGTCACCACGGTCTTTTCGATGAACACCACGGCCACCGACTCGGTCGCCTTCCTGGTGTACCTGGCAATGTCGTACGCTTTGTAGGCTTCGAGACCGACCCCGGTCGGCGTGAACGTGCCGAGGAACCGGCCGACCATGTAGGTGCTCGCAAGATGTTTGAACGGAACGACGAGCTGCTGCCCCTTCAGGAGCACGTTCCAGCGAAAAATCGAGAACATGACCGCGAGAAACTGCGTGCCGATGGATGCGACCCACCAGGCCGGGCTCGAATCGCTCAGGGCCTGGGTGATGTCGGCCCACCCTATCTGGAACTTCTTGAAGATGAGGTAGAGGATTCCCACCGTCACGATCACCTTGAGTGGTGTGAGGAGTTTCTTCATCGTCCGCGGTTCTCCTTTTTCATTCGATGTACCCCAGGGCGGCCAGCTGCTTCCTGACCGCTTCGGTATCGGCGCTCGTGTATCCGTCGCTGCCGTTGGCGACCGACGTCGTCACTGCAGGACGGTATCCGACCGGATTCCCCCGCCGGTAGTCGGGTTCGAAGATCTCCTCCAGTACCCTTCCGTCGAGGTCGTCGGGTACCGGTTCTCCCATGGCGTGGAGAACGGTGGGCATGATGTCTACGATATTCGCACCCTCGATGCAAGCTCCGCTTCTGATGTGCTTACCTGATGCAATGAAGATGCCATTCGGCCGGTGGAATCCGCCCGGCTGCTTCCCGTTCGATTCGAGCCAGTTCCTGGCACCGGGGTGGCTCCGTCCCAGCACCGCATAATCCCTGGGGATGAGAAGAAGGTCCGGCGCGAGACCGGTATGGGAACCGCCGGAGAGATCCTCCCGGAAGAGCACGCGTTCGACGATCTCCTCTCCCGTGGCCGGGTCCCGGAGCCCCGTGAGCTGCTCCCGGAGACGGGTGCGAAGCTCCTCGTACTCCCGCTCCCGCGGTGTGATCTTTTCCCGGGGGTCTTCTCGCGTGCTGATCACGATGCCCTGTGAGGCGACGCCGGCGAACCGGGCCCCGACCCGTGACAGATCGGCACAGCCTGCGAGGGCGTCTTCCAGCCAGAAATCCACGTTGAACCACTTCTCGGTGGAGCCGAATCCGTGGTCGGACATGACGAACAGGTCCGTCGAGCCGTCGAGCCGCGCCAGAACGTCCCCGACCAGGGAGTCGAGCAGGGCGTAGCACCGATGGATTTCCTCACGGAGGATCGGTGCATGCTCGAGACGGCGGAAACAGTCGTCGGGCACGAGGTATTTCCAGAAGAAGTGCTGAATACGATCGGCGGCGACGAAGACGACCATGAAGAAGTCCCACTGCTTCTCGTCCAGAAGGTACAGGAAGGCTTCTCTCCTCTTTTCGAGGCAGGCACGTGTGTCACGGAGAAACCGCAGCGCATCTCCGGGGACGCCCGTGTCGTAGTGCGCGGTCTCGACGTCGATCACATAGTCGCCGCACCGTGACAGGAGCTCGGCCCTGAGATCCGAGGGGCGGGTGAAGTCGACGTCCCGGGAAGGGGTCATCATGCCCGATATCATGAAGCCGCGGATCTGTTCCGGCGGCCAGGTGAGGGGAACGTTCATCACTCCACACTTTTTGCCGTTTCTGCCCAGAAGGTCCCAGATCCTGTCCGATCTCACGCTGGCCGAGCTCACGAGCGCACCGGCATCTCCCCCGGGGGAGTATTCCCGGAAATCGTAAACCCCGTGCCTGCCCGGGTGCTTCCCAGTCACGCAGCTCGTCCACGCCGGCGGGGTGGTCGGAGGGATCGTCGATGCCAGGTCGCCCCGTGTGCCCCGTTCGAGCAGCCGGGCGAAATTCGGCAGAAGACCTTCGGCCGCCCAGGGATCGAGAATGTCGAACGTCCCCCCGTCGATTCCCAGGAGGATCGCGCGTCTGTTACGCCTTCGTCCGCTCATGGATTCGCAGTCCGGTTGTCGCTTCCTGTGCTTCTCGGTCGTCAGGGGAAATTGTGTCGAAAATATCGGCTGTCCGGCACTCTCGGCGGCGGATCGTTCCTCACCGGTATAACATTAAAATCTATGCCCTCTGAAGCCGCAGTCAAGCACCGTCAGCGGAGAGAAATGTCTCGTGATGTGTGTGAGTCTGATCCTCCCGTCAGCTGCCGGCCGCACCGCCCAGAAGCCCGACGATGATCGCGGTGAACACCAGATAGACGATGAAGCCGATCACGCAGACGCCGATCGCCCGCCAGGTGCTGGTGTAGTCGAGGGCCTGCCTGACGGCGATCACCATGGCGATGAGCATCCAGACCGACGCGACGAGGGAGGAGAGGATGCCGAGGCCCGGGATGATGCCGACAACGCGGATGACACCCGGCGAGCTCGAGAAACCGATGGTGCGCAGGAGCTCTCCGTAGTTTGCGCTCGTTTCCGGGGTGGGCAGCACCTTCGTACCGATGATGTAGGTCAGAAAAGCCCAGAGATACCAGCCGACGAGAGCCGAGACGGTGCCCCAGACGAGTGCGCCGAATCCCGCCTGCGATATGGCTCCGATCCCGGCCGCGATGCTCGAGAGGACGACGACGAGCGTGGCCTGTCCCAGGGCGCCCGTGTCGGCTTCCACTTCCTCGTAGAGGGCGACCTCCAGCTTCGCCGCCCGGGTCATGCGTGTCACGAGATCCGCCATGGATACATTCCCCCTTCCTCGAGAAGACCGGTCAACGTGCGTAAGCACTTTCTGATTCCCGGAATGCAGCCGCCGTCCGGCCTCGCCGCTTCCGGGATGATGGCAGAGTGGCCCTGGACATAAATACGCTCGTATTCGGCCACCGATGCATCCCGAACCGCTGCGTTGCTCGTCGGTTAAATACCACTGCGGGTATTCGCCCTCCTCGCGCCTTGCGGTTCGGGCGCCTCGTCGCCCTCGATACGTTGCCCATGACCACTAAGTATACGGAATGCCGAACCCAGCGTCAAGCGATTGGGGAAGACAGTTTTCTGGAGAGAAGCGGGAGAATCCAGGGAGGGCCGGGAGCCGTCGCAGGATCGCGGTACGGAGCGAAAGAGACTGCGAACTGCGGGATGAGGGAGTAGCAACAGCCGGTGAAAGCTGTGGACAAAGGGATTGAACCGGGCGGGTTAAAGCAGTTTGAGAAACGGAGAGCGCCAGGGGCTTTGTCTTCTTGACATAACATTCCCGCCGGGTTACTATGTTCACAGTGGGGGATGCGTGCAATATCCGCGGGAGAAGGCGGTTCTTCTCATCAGCAGCTGATCGGTCAGCGCGTTTTCGGGCATTCCCCCGACGACCGGTGGGGGTATCCTATGAAGGTGTGGGGGAAGTATACGTCTCTGCCGTTTGGCGGCATTCCAACCTTTCTGAAAGCTCCTTTCTCCGATTCCATCGATGAAATCCCGGGCGGGGCGGTCGGCGTCATCGGCGTGCCGTTCGACGAGATGACGACGAACCGGCCGGGAGCACGGTTCGGACCCCGGGCCATCCGCGAGGCCTCCACCGTCTACTCGTACTGGGAAGGCGGGAAAGCCCTCGACCGGGGCAGGGGTAGGAGCGGGCTTTTCGACATCGAGTCCGAGCGTGTCATCATCGGTGAGACCGCCGTCATCGATTTCTCCGACGTTCCCGTGAGTCCGGGCGATGGCCGGGAGACGATGCGTCGCATCACCGCGACGATCGGCGCCTTGCTCGACAGAGGCCTGTTCCCGCTCGTCCTGGGGGGGGACCACTCCATCACCTATCCTGTCATCGAGGGATTCGGCGGCTCGTGCGACGAACTCTGGGTACTCCAGCTCGACAGCCACCTCGACTGCTCACCGGAGATCGACGGCAGCGAATACACACACGCGAGCCCCATGAGGCACGCCGGAGGGCTCGGGTTCGTGAAGTGCATCGTCCACGCAGGCGCCCGCGGCCTCCTCGGAGACGAGGATGTGCTGGAGGAGACGAGAGGCCGGGGAAACGTCGTGGTCACCACCGGCCGGATCCTCCGGGACGGAATCGAGGCGCTCCTGTCCCGCCTGCCGGATGTGCCGCGCTGCTACGTGTCGATCGACATCGACGTGTTCGACCCGTCCGTCGCTCCCGGCACCGGGGTGCCGGAGCCCGGCGGGCTGAGCTTCCGTGAGGTGCGGGCCATCCTGGAGAGCGTGGCGGCGGCCTATGACGTGGTGGGCTTCGACGTCGTCGAAGTCAATCCGCTGTACGACCCGGCCGGGGTAACGGCGCAGCTTGCCGCCCGGACGGCGATAGATTTTCTCGGTGCGATTCACGCCGGAAGGGAGCGCTGAGCGGACCCTCCCGGCGGGGAAAGATTGTGACCATGGATCTCTTCGGCGGACCGGAAGAAGACAGAGCGGGCACCCGCGGACCTCTGGCGGAACGG
>CAZMKB010000115.1:0-10585 GCA_964566685.1 uncultured Gemmatimonadota bacterium
CGGTGGGTACGAGCTGGCCCCCTGCCAGCTGGTGTGGGGGCCCACGCCGCTCGTCAACGGACCGGGTGAGGAGAAACCCTACGCGAAGGTGGTCGCGGATCCCCTCGATCCCGACGTCGTCTGGGCGGCGACGGGGAATTTCCCCGATCCCACCGCGACGAGCGTCCCCCCGGCCGACGGACTCTACATGAGCACCGACGGCGGCGCGACCTGGATCCAGGTGAACGATGCGGCGCTTCCGGCCGAGACCAACGTCATCGACATCGCCGTCTTTCCGGGTGATCCCGACATCGTCTACCTCGCCACCAACGTCCTGGGCGTCTTCAGGACGACCGACGGCGGCGGCTCCTGGACGGCGGTCAACGGCGGCATCACCCACGACGGAAAGAGCTTCCCCGACTCCTCCTGGGGGGTTCTCTCGGTGGCGGTGGATCCCGGCGATCCGGACATCGCCTACTGCGGGGTGGCGAACCTCAACATGGTCGACCTCGAGGCCGGATCCGGGAACCATCCGGGATTCTTCAAGAGCACCGACGGCGGCGCGAACTGGTCGAAGAAGAACCAGGGGCTTCCGGCGATGTACGATCCGATCGATCTCTTCGACCTCACGAGCCACACGGTGGCCATCACGAGCATCGTGGTTCCTCCCCAGTTCCCGAGCGTGGTCATCATCGGCCTCATGGACATCGAGATCAACGCCGAGGTCTTCTTCGGGAAGACCGCGTCCACCCGGGGCCGCGTCTTCTTCAGCACCAACAGGGCCGAGGCCACCTGGCAGGAGCGAAACAGCGGCCTGCCGCAGATCAGCTGGGAGTCGTCGGGAACGGATCTCGCGCGAGTGTCTCTCTCCTACATGTTCCTCTCGGACGCCACCGGCCCGCAGTTCACGCTCTACGGAACCCACCAGGGCGGCGGTGCCAGCGTCGAGACGTCAGACTTCGTGTTCCAGTCGCAGAGCAGAGGCGTGTACAAAGTCCAGAGCGGCAGCTGGGTGCGAAAGAGCTCGGGGCTTCCGGTCGTGAGCGACGCGGACAACGACGAAGCGACGAACGCGGGACCGGTCAGCATCAGCCCGGTGAACACCGGCATCCTCCTGGTCGGGATCAACATGAGCGACGCCGGCGACCCGCAGTCGGACAACAGCAAGGTCTACGTGAGCCTCAACGGCGGGCAGTCGTGGCTGAAGAGCTGGGACGCGGGGCTCTCGGAGTCCCCGACGATGGGCTACACGGAGGCGAATCCGCTGTTCCTGGCGATCAACGCCGATCAGACGAAAGCGTTCGCATCGGTTCTCTGGTCGGGAGGTTCGGAGGACGACGGGGTGTACCGGCTTCCCCCGGTCGTCAAGTAGAGGGAGAGGACTCCAGAAGCAACGCCGCCGGCGTTCGACGGGAACCCGGAGATTACAGGAGCGTTTGCCGGGAACGAAGAAGCAGTCCGAAAGCGGCCGCCAAAATCGAAAGCGCATGAACAATTCGGATTGAGGAGCGTACGTCCTGGCCGTGGGAGGCGTGCGCCGTGATCGCTCAGAGGAGCTCCCCACGGGCGACGGGAATCACGTTCCCGCCGACCGTGACCTCGATCCTCCCGCCGTCCTCGTGCGCCTTCAGGAAGAGGATCGACGGCCTGCCGATCAGGTCCCCCTGCTCCACCCGGATGTCGATCGAGCTTTCCCCGAAATAGCGATGCCTGACGAGCCAGCCTGCCAGGCATCCGTTCGCGCTGCCCGTCGCGGGATCTTCCGGCACGCCGTACCAGCCCGCGAACACGCGGACGCTCAGGTCGTTTTCGGGCTGTCCGGTTTCACTGTTGAAGACGAGAATTGCCCTGGCCTCGATCGCTCGGAAGAGCTCGCGGCAGCGGTGCATGTCGACCCCGGCACGCTCGAAGGCGCTCCGCGACCTGAGCGGCACGATGACGAACGGGAGTCCCGTGGACACCTCCTGGACCGGGAACCGTGCATCGAAGTCCGCCGGCTCGAGCCCGAGTACGGGGGCCATGTCCGCCGTCGTGATGACCGACCCGAACGACGGCTCGAGCTGCCGCATCCAGAGCGTCTCGAGGCCCTCGCCCGGTTCGGCGAAGGTGACCGGGATCCTTCCCGCCGCCAGGTTGAGGGTCACCGTCTCGACCGGCTCTTCGATGATGTACTCCCTGAGGACGAAGGCCGTTCCGAGGGTGGGATGGCCGGCAAAGGGTACTTCGCTCTCCGGCGTGAAGATCCGCACGCCGTACCCGCCGTCGCGCTCCTCTCCGGTCAGGATGAAGGTCGTCTCCGAGTAGTTCATCTCCTTCGCGAGGAGCTGCATCCGTTGGCCGGTGAGACCGGCGCGGGGCAGGAAGACCGCCAGCTGATTCCCCGAGTAGGGGCAGCGTGCGAACACGTCGACGATGACGAACCGGTGTCCGGTACCGTGGTTGTGCAGATCGTTCTGCATTCGGGTATCCGCCCTGTCACTCGCCAGAAGAGATGGGTGTGGTGAAGTCGGGGTGAAGCGAGAAACCGCCGCAGGCATAGATGGTCTGGCCGGTGATGTACGCGGAGTCGTCCGAGGCCAGGAAGGCCACGACGGCCGCTATCTCCTCCGGGGTTCCCGGGCGTCCCATCGGGATCCTTTCCTTCAGCTCCTTCCACGCTGCGGGGTCGTCGAACGCCTCCCTCTTCATGGGCGTGTCGATGACGCCGGGACCGATCGCGTTGATGCGGATGCCTCTGTGGGCGTACTCGAGCGCCAGCGTCTTGGTGAAGTTCGCCATGCCGGCCTTGCTGATGGCGTAGCTCAGATACCTGGGCCGGGGAATGGTCTGGTGCACGCTCGAGTTGTTGACGATGACCCCGCCGCCGGGACGCGACAGAAAGTGCTGGATGGCCCTGCGGGCGCAGAGGTACGCTCCCCTGAGATTCACGGCGATGACCCGGTCGAAATCCATCATCGTGGTTTCGTGGCTGGGACCGCCTTTCTGAATGCCGGCGTTGTTCACGAGAATGTGCAGGTCGCCGAATTCCCCGAGGACGCTCTCGAACATCTCCATGACCTGGTCCTCCTTCGAGACGTCCTTCTCGAGGAGCAGGCACTTCGAGCCTGCGGCGATCACGTCCTCCTTCGCCTTCTCGACCATGTCCCTGACGGCATCAGCCTCGTCATCGAGCGGTCGGTGGTTGAGGGCGACCCGGGCGCCTTCCCGGGCGAACCGGACGGCGATTGCCTGGCCGATGCCGGTGGAGCTTCCGGTGATCAGTGCTGTTTTTCCCTCGAGCCTTTCGATGGTCACCACCTCCCTGTGCCGGGTCCCTGGGCCCGGTCTGCGCTGCGGATGGAATGCTCTCCCGTAATGTATGCAGAACGGATTTGTTTTTCCAGAGGATCATTGCCCGGCCCGCCGGGTTCCGCCTGTCTCCGGGATGGGCCGGCCCCGAGCCGGGGAATCCGCTGCCCGCTTGACTCAGGTGCCGCTCGTGTGCTACAATGCGGTGACCAGACACGTCATCGTACAACATTGTTCCGGCACACTCCTGCCGGAGAACCGCTTCTCCTCATCCTGCAGGAGGTATCGATGGAGAAAAAGCTCTTTTTCACACTCTGCGCGGGCGTTATCCTGTCCGCCGCATCCGCCCCAGCCCTCGAGTGGGGACCGTCGGGGCTCACCAACCCGGGGATGGACAAACCGTTCGCGAAGGTGGAGGCGGATCCGTCGGACCCCGACATCGTCTGGGCCCTCACGGCGCACATCCCGCTCCCGCATCCTGATTACGGCTATGTCCCGGCGAACGGGATCTACCGGAGCACCGACGCGGGCGTCACCTGGGCGCAGGTGAACGATTCCCTGCTCACGCCCGACATCCCGGTCTACGACATCGCGATCGATCCGACGAGTTCCGACATCGTGTACCTGGGAACGAACACCCTGGGCATCGTGAAGTCGACCGACGGCGGCGGGAGCTGGAATCCGGTGAATGAAGGCATCAGCTACAAGGGATCCACCTTCCCGGACGAGAGATGGGCGGTCCTGGCCGTCGCCGTCAATCCGGACGATCCGCAGGTTCTCTACGCGGGCATCGCCCAGGCGAACGGCGTCCAGCTCGAACAGGGGGCGGCGGAACATCCGGGTCTCTACAAGAGCACTGACGGCGGCGCCACCTGGGTGGAGCGAAACGACGGCCTTCCGGCGCGGAGCGATCCCTTCACCATCTTCGATCTTCTGAGCCACACCACTTCCGTCTGGAGCATCGGCTTTCTCCCGCAGAACTCCGATATCGTACTCCTCGGAATGGTCGACATGGAAGTCAACGCCCGGCTGATGGGCGATCGCGCCGCCCGGTCGAGCCCCCGCCTGTTCTACTCCATGGACGGCGGCGAGAGCGGCTGGATAGAAGCCAGCGAGGGGTTCCCGGTGGTCGAGGAGAACCGGCAGGAGGCCTACCAGTTCGCGACGGTTTCGGTGTCGATGACCAGCGTCGCGAAGAACACCGGCTCGATTTTCCGGTTCATCGTCTCCCACGTCGGCGTCACCGCCATCGCCATCGTCTATCCCGATCTCTACACCGACAATCTCATACAGAGCCGCGGGGTCTACCGGAAGGTGCGGGCGGCGCCCTGGGAGCCAGCCAACAGCGGCCTGCCGGCGGCGAACGACCAGTACAACGTGAACTCAATCAATGCCAGCCCCGTTGTCGTGAGTCCGCTCAATCCCGACATCATGCTGGTCGGAATCATGGACGCAGACAGCGGCGATTCTCTCTCCGACGCGAGCGCCGTCTACCTGAGCCTGGACGGCGGAACGTCGTGGGGCGGGTCGTGGGCGAGCGGACTGTCGGAGTCGCCGCTGGGCTACACCGAGGCCTCTCCGTTCTTCGTCGACATCAACGCTACGCAGACCGCCGCCTACGCCGCCGTCAGATGGGATTTCTCGGCCGGAGACATCTATTCGGACGGTACCGAGGACGACGGCATCTACCGGCTTCCTCCGCTGAGGGAGTAGGCCGAGAGGGCAGGAAAGCCGCCTTCATTCCTCACTTGGACCTCGATTCGCCGGGAACGCCCCTGCATCCCCGGCACCGCGATCCGAGAACGGGGGCGTCCAGGGTATCTGCAGCCGGACAGGGCGGATGCTTCGCTCGGTCAGTGGATTTCCGACGTCGATATCGCTACTGGTGCGTGCGACGGCTTCGTGCGTGGATCGCGTTCGTAGAGCCGCACCAGCTCAGCGAGCTGCCCGGAGATTTCAGGTGTCAGGTCGCCTTCTCTGAAACGCCACTCCCAGTTCCCTCCGGGGCTGCCGGGGCGGTTCATTCGGGATTCGGTACCGAGCCCCATAACGTCCTGGAGCGGGAAGATCGCCGTTTTCGCGACAGAGGCAAGAGCCATCCGCAGGAAGTCCCGGTGGATCTCGCTTCCGTCGCTGTTCGTGTAGCGGACGGCGAAGGACCGTTCGGATTCTATCTCCTCGCGGCTCTGCGTGGACTGCGTGCCCGGCTCTGCCGTGAACCAGCCCACCGTCGTGTTGTGATCATGGGTCGCGGTGTAGACGACGCAGTTCCGGATGAAGTTGTGCGGGCGGTACTCCGCCGCTTTCGGGTCGTTCCCGAATCCCATCTGCAGAATGCGCATTCCCGGAAACCCGAGGTCGTCCCGGAGCCGGTCCACCTCCGGCGTGATGACTCCGAGGTCCTCGGCGATGACGTCGAAACCGATGCCCAGGGCTTCCAGCGATTCTCTCACCATGTCGAAGAGCTCCGTCCCCGGCCCTTCCACCCACCTTCCGTTCACAGCCGTCTCCTCCGCCGCGGGAATCTCCCAGTAGGCTTCGTAGCCGCGGAAGTGATCGAGCCGGACGATGTCGGCAAGAGTGAAGTTCGTCCGAAACCGGTCGATCCACCAGCGGAATCCTCTTTCGGCCATCAGGTCCCAGCGGTAGATCGGATTACCCCACCTCTGGCCGGTCGCGCTGAAGTAGTCGGGCGGAACGCCGGCAACGACCAGCGGTTTCCCTTCGTCGTCCAGGTGGAAGAGCTCGCGGTTTCCCCACACGTCGGCGCTGTCGTATGCGACGTAGATGGGAATGTCGCCGATGATGTGGATACCCTTTTCGTGGCAGTACTCCTTCAGTGCGTTCCACTGCCTGAAGAAAGCGTACTGCAGGAACCTCTGAAACTCTATCCGCCCATCGAGCTCCCTCCCACACCGACGCAGTGCTCCGGGCACCCGCCGCATCGCGTCCCCGTCCCATTCGGACCAGGTACGCCCGCCGTGGGCTTCCTTCAGAGCCATGAAGAGAGCATAGTCCTCGAGCCAGAATCTGTTCTGTTCCATGAATGCCGTAAATTCCGATGGGGGGTTTCCGGCAGCGTTCCGGTGAAACCGCCGGTACGCCTTATCGAGCATCCTGAATTTGGGCTCGATGATCTCTTCGTAGCGGATTCGTCCGGAGTGTTCCTCCGGTGCAGTCTCGATCTCCGAAGGCTCCAGGAGCCCCTCGCCGGTGAGGATGTCCGGGCTGATCAGCAGCGGATTTCCACCGAACACGGAGAAAGACATGTAAGGAGAGTTGCCGTATCCCGTGGGGCCGAGGGGAAGCACCTGCCACAGGCTCTGCCCGGTCTCTGCCAGGAAATCCGCGAACCGGTACGCCTGTGGTCCCAGGTCCCCGATGCCGTAGGGACCCGGAAGCGATGTCGGGTGTAGCAGTATTCCGCTCTGTCTTTCCTGCAGCATGAGATTCGTTCCTCATGGAAGAATTGTTCGATCGGAGAACCATGGTCCGAACAGGTTTTTCCCCTCAACCTAATACAGGAAATGCGGGTCGGGCAAGTATTAGCCCGAATTATTCATACGCTTTGATTTTGGCGGCCGCTTTCGGACTGCTTCATCGTTCTCGGCGCTCGCAATCCTCAACGTACCCCGGGGAGCTTGGGGAGCTTCCAACTCCTTGACTGCCATACCCGATGTGTGGTACAATGATACGGATCGGCCGGAGCGCCGATCCGAAGTGCTGAAGTTTTTTCGAAGATACGGTACTCGTCGTTCTCTCGATTCGGAGGAGTCCATGAAGCAGAAAGCAGTCATGATGTTCGTCGCCGTCGGCTGCCTGGTTACGGTACAATCGCTGGCGGCATTCGAGTGGGGTCCCACGGGCCTCCTCAACCCCGACCAGGACCGGCCGTTTATGCGGGTCAGGACCGATCCCACTGACCCCGACGTCGTGTGGGCGCTCACGGCGCACATCCCTTACCCCAATCCCGACTACGGCGTTCACCCTGCAAATGGCATCTACCGGAGCACCGACGCGGGTGTTACCTGGACGCAGATGAACGACACGCTGCTCACCGCCGACATCCCGGTCTTCGACATCGCCATCGATCCGACGAACTCCGACGTCGTCTACCTCGGGACCAACACGCTGGGCATCGTGAAGTCGACCGACGGCGGACAGAGCTGGCTTCCGGCGAACCAGGGGATCAGCTACCAGGGCGCCCAGTTTCCGGAGAGCCGGTGGGGAGTCGTGGCGCTTGCCGTCAGGCCGGACGACCCGCAGGTTCTCTACGCCGGCATCATGCAGACCTACGGAGTGGAGCTCGAGCAGGGCGCCGGCGAGCACCCGGGGCTCTACAAGTCCTTCGACGGCGGGTCGACGTGGGTTGAGCGGAACGACGGGCTGCCTGACCGGAGCGACCCGTTCACCCTGTTCGATCTCGTCAGCCACACCGGGTCGGTGTGGACGATCGCCATCCTCCAGAACCGGCCGAACATCGTGCTCCTGGGGATGGTCGACATGGAGGCGAATGCGAACCTGGGCGGCGACCAGGTCGCACGTACCAGCTCCCGGGTCTTCTACTCCTTCGACGGCGGTGAGACCGGCTGGAACGAAGCGAGCGATGGGTTTCCCCTGATCGAGGAAGACAGGCTGGGACCATACGTGTTCGCCCGGGTGGCGATCTCCTTCACGTCGCTCGCGACCAACACCGGCACGGATTTCTTGTTCGTGGCCACCCACACCGGCGCGACAAGCGTCGCCACGATCTATCCCCAGCTCGACACTGACACGGTAACCAGGAGCCTGGGGGTGTTCCGGAAGAACCGCCTCGCCCCGTGGGAGCCGGTCAACACCGGGCTTCCCGTCGCCAACGATGACGAGAACATCGATTCCATCAACGCCAATCATGTGGTGGTGAGCCCGGTCAATCCGAACATCATGCTGGTCGGTGTCATCGACGCGGACAGCGGGGATCCCGGGAGCGACGCGAGCAACGTCTACCTCTCCCTCAACGGCGGCACGAGCTGGGGGGGTGGATGGGCGACCGGCCTCTCGGTCTCGGAGCACGGTTACACCGAGGCGTCGCCCTTTTTCGTGGACATCAACGCGAACCAGACGAGGGCATACACCGTCGTCCGCTGGGACTTCGACCCCGATTTCTTCTCATCGAACGGCACCGAGGACGACGGGATCTACCGGCTTCCGCCGCTTCCGGCGTCTCTGCAGGAATTGCAGGCCTGCGGTGAATAAAGTAACAGGCCAGCAATGTGCTGTCAGGCTTGGGTTTGCGGAGTTCTGCGTGCCGGTTCCACTCCTCTCCCCGCAAAAAGTTGCCTCTCACCGAACATGTTAGGGTAAAGAACAGCCTGTGGACGGCCGCACCTGTTCCAGTAAGGTAATGTGTACCAGTCGAATAGAGGCGCAGCCGGTTTTCCGCGGGAACCCGACCCCCGGGCATGGGAATTGCATAACTGATTTTCCTGCAAAACGCTGACACGACTCCAGGTCTCATGGCTCGCATGGCTGTAAGAGAAAGGAAGGTGACGATCGTTGTGAAGCCGATGACCTGGGCTCGAGGGATCTCCCGTCTACTCGCCATCTCCTTCCTCGCCCTTCTCGCATGCTCGGCCGGGGGAGAAACTCCCGCCACGCCGACGGAAATCGACGACTCCGGCATTTCACCCGCTTTCGTTCCGCTCTCCGCCGAACTGCAGCCCGCCGGAGGCGAGAAGTGTCAGGAGAGGACCGTCCGTCCCGACATGATCACCAGGGTCAACCTGGCGTTCATCCGGCTCGAGTTCCCCGAAGGCTGCGTGGAGGAAGCCGTCGACATCGAAGCTTGCGCCGACAGGAGTTACTACGCCGTCGATTTCGGTCCCGACGGAACCTCGTTTCTCGTACCGGTCACGGTGTCGTTCATCGTCGATGCGAACGACCTCGATGAGGGAGACCTCGACCGGCTCGCCGTCGCTCACGTTCTGCCGGGGGGTGCTCTGGATATCCTCCCGCACGAGCAGGACGTGGGGAAAAAGTGGGTGACGGTGACATTCAGCATCAGTCACTTCTCCCGGTACGCACTCGTCCTCGACTGAGCGGAGGTTCATGGATTGAACAGGGGAAATACGCACATGGACGAAGACCTCCTGGCGAATCTGCTCTTCAAGGGACGGGCCTGCCGTGAACAGGGCCTCCTGCGGGAGTCCAGAGAGTACTTCGAAAGATGTCTCGAAACGTCGTGGCTGGAAGGCGACTTCACCGTGATGGCTTCGGCGGTCAACGAAATCGGCAACCTCTCGATCCAGGAAGGGAGGTACGATCAGGCGAAGGAGTGTTTCGACAAGGCGCTCGAGCTCGCCCGGAGAACGAGCAACACCGGAATCGTCGGGAGCGTTCTCCGGAGTCTCGGGAACCTGAACTCCCTCCTCGGAAGGTTCGAGCGCCGCTGGAGGAAGGGGGTCGACACACGGGTCGCTTCGTCGGACGAGGATCGCGAGTGGAAGAAGGCTGCACGGCTGTACCACGAGCTCGGTACCACGTTCAGGCGAGAGGACAGGCAGGATGAGGCGATCGGGTTCTACTCGAGGAGCATCCGCATGGCTCGGCGGGCCGACGAGCGGTAGCTCCTCTACGAGAGCTGTGTGGCCGTCTCTGAGGTGCTCATCAGAATGGAACGCCCGCACCAGGCGCGAAACTTCATCAGGCGGGCACTGGCCGCTTCGTCGAGGCTCGGCGATCCGCCCAGGATCGCCCGGGCCCTGGTCGTGTTCGGCTCGATCGAGCGGGACGCCGGAGCGCTCCAGCGGGCGGAAAAAGCTCTGAAGAAGGCCCGGCGCCTGCTCGAGGCTCTGCCTCCCTCCGTCTGTCACTCCGACGCTCACCACGAGACGGCTCTGCTGTCGGCGGCCCGGGGCCACTGGAAGAAGGCGCTCCACTCCCTGTGCCGGGCCCATCGCATAATGTCCGGGATCAGGCAGGGCGGGGACGACTGGCTCGTGGGCGAGAAGCTCGTCGACATAGAGGCGGACCTCTTCGTGGTCGCCCGCTCGGCGGGTCAGCTCGTCGAAGTGCGGTGCGGCCAGGTGGCCGGTCACTCGGAGCGGGTCGCCAACTTCGGGTACGAGCTCGCCCGGGAGATCGGCATGACGCAGGAGGAGGCGAAGGGTGTCTTCGCCGCCGGCTTTCTCCACGACATCGGCATGCTCGAGATAGGCCGGGAGAGGATTGCACGGTCGATGAGCGGGCGGCCGGCGGAGGGCAGTCCGGACGCCGCGAAGGATCACCCGGTACGGGGCTATAACCTGCTCGAGGGAATCGAGTTCCCCTGGCGCGTGCG
>CAZMKB010000116.1:0-3444 GCA_964566685.1 uncultured Gemmatimonadota bacterium
TTATCCCAACACGACGGTCATGATCAGGTTCCTGTTCGAGTCGGATTCGAGCGTTGCCTACACCGGTCCGGTCATCGACAACATCTGCATGATGGGCGGTTCGGTCCCGGCGGTCATGGTCCAGTGCCAGCTGGTCAACTGCGACTGCGACGGTGACGGCATCAGGGACGTCCACGTGGGCGAGTACCTGTACTACACTGCCACGTTCATCAACCTGACAGACATGTTCGTCGACTACGGCGCGGCGCACTACTTCTACGCCGGTCAGAGCTGTCCGAACCCCGAGAATCCCGTTGACGCATTCGGCCCCGAGTGCAAGGGCACGCTGGAGCCCAACGGCGTCTACACCCACTACTACAGGGTGATGGTCCCCGACAACAACGCCCTGCTCGACCTCAATCCGTTTGCGGTTGAAGTCGCTGCGTGGACGTGCGATGCCGGTGATCCGGTGGAAGAAACCGGCCGTTGCTGCTTCAACGTGACACTGCTCCCGGCCTGGGAACCGCCTCCTGTACCTGAGCCCATCAGAGGGTTCACGGTCGAGGAGATCGACGGTCTTCCTCCCATGGCCCGGTAAAAGGCAAGAAAACCGGAGAGCCCTTGAAACAGGGCTCTCCGGTTCGAAAGATCGAGGTGGTTTTGCTCACGAACACGGCGATGTACAGAGAACGCCGCGTTCAGGATCAGGATCGCACAGGGAGTCGGCGGGGCCTCCGATTCAGAAGTTCCATCGATTACGATGCGAATTTTCTTATCTCGCCGGCTCCCTTTTTGCGCCTTCCTGAGTAATGACCTACCTTCGCACCGGCCACTCGACCGGTTCCCGGTGACAGTCGGTTCCCTGGAAAAACTCGAACGCCCCCATGTCGATGATGCAAGCTCCGCCGGGAGGAACATCGAAGGCCGGATCGCCGGCATCGATGCAGGGGGAGCCCCAGATGAGAGAGAAATCTCCACCCGCCGGGTCCAGGAACAGCGGATCTTCGGATATCTCACCCGTCCCGGGATCGGGCTCGAACGGAGTCGGGTCGCCGGCATATCCTTCGTAGTAGGCCCCTTCGACGTTCCCCCAGACGTCGTTGTAGGAGATGAAGACCGGGGTGTCACGGTGCTTGAAGATGCCGTAGCGGGCATTTTCGGCGAAGATGTTGTTCTCGATGTACACCACACCACCCCCCGACCAGTCGTGGTAGCCGTCCCGGCCGTTTCCGGTGATGACGTTGTTCGACAGGTAGGTAGTCCCCAGGTAGGGATCGAAGCCGTCGTACTTGTTGCCGGTGATGACGTTGTTTTCGATGATAGCCGTCCCGCCGAAGTCGTTCCAGATCTGGATGCCGTGGCCGTTTCCGTGGACGTAGCAGTTTCTCACGATTTTCATGCCGGAAGACGCTATCGGGTTCAGGAATATGCCGATGTTGCCGGGAGAGCTCCCGCCCTGCTGGCTGTTCCTCACCTCGAAGCCGTCGATGAGATAGTCGGTGACGCCCGAGAGAGCGGAAATCACATCGGCAAGGCCCCCGCCGTCGACCACGGTCTGGTCCGGGCCGGATCCGATGAGGCTGACACCGTCGGCCATGAGCACGTTTTCTTCATAGACGCCGGGGGCCACGAGCACCGTGTCGCCGTAGAGAGCGGCGTCGATGCCGTCCTGGATCGTTGGCTGATCGTCCGGGACGTGAATGATCGTCCCGTGAAGAGCCGAGAAGGAAAAGAGAAGCACGACTGAAACAAGGAGAAAACAGGGATATCGCATGAGACACCTCCGCTGGCAGAGACCGGCATCAGGGAATCACTCGAACGCACCCGATTATAGCAGATTGCTCCGGTGCGGTCAAGAATCGGCGAGGCGGTCCGATTCACCGCCGGAATGCGATGGGGTGCGTCCGGCATTCCCTCGGAGCTTGACGTCGCGCATGAAGAGGACTAGCTTGAAAATTAGCCCGAGCCGAGAACGAAAAAGCAGTCCGAAAGCGACAGCCAGAATCGAAATCGTATAATCAGGGTCAAAATATCGACTGAAACCAACAGTTCTGTCGTGACCATGGGAACGAACTCATGAAACACTGTCGCCTTCTCAGCATACTCCCCCTCCTGCCCGCCCTCTTCCACGCTCCGGTTTTCTCTTCAGGACCGGAGGGAGGGACTGCAGCGGCTGCGCCGGGAATCCCGGATTCCCGTATCAGTGCGGAGAAAACAGCCCCGGTCTCGATGGAGAGCGCCGGCAGGCAGGATGAGGCCGGTCCTTCTTATCCGGACAGCACGCCGGTCTACGGCTACGAGATCGTGAACACGTATCCCCACGACCCGGACGCCTACACCCAGGGTCTCGTCTGGCGAGACGCGTGGCTCTACGAAGGGACCGGCCTCTACGGAGAATCCTCACTCAGGAAGGTGGACCTGGAGACAGGCGAAATCAGGAAGATATTCCACCTCGTCGAGGAGTACTTCGGCGAGGGGATCACCTTCTTCGGTGATCAGATCCACCAGATCACCTGGATGAACGGCGTCGGATTCGTCTACATCGAGCTCGACACCTTCACCGTCGTTGACACGTTTCCGATCGCCTACGACGGATGGGGGCTCACGAACGACGACTCCTGCCTCATCATGAGCACCGGCGGTGCGAGGCTCTACTGGCTGGACCCGGAGACCCACGAGGAGAAGGGAAGCATCCGCGTCGAGTCCGAAGGCGGGCCGGTCTTCTCCCTGAACGAGCTCGAGTACGTCCAGGGGAAGATCTACGCGAACATCCTCGGTTCGGACAGGATTGCCATCATCGAGCCGGCGACCGGCATCGTCACCGGCTGGCTCGACCTGGAGGGCCTCCTCGGAGCCGGGGGGCCGGGCAGCGAGCACCAGGGGGTTCTCAACGGCATTGCCTTCGACAGCCGGCAGGTGAGGCTCTTCGTGACCGGAAAGCTCTGGCCCTCGCTCTTCGAGATCCTGGTGGAACCCGTCGACTATCCTCCCCGGATAACGGGCACCTACCCGGCCTCACCATGCACCATCGCCGTCGACAGCACGCTCGCACTCTCAGTTCGGGCCGGGGATCCCGACCCGGAAGACTCGCTCGCTTACTCCTGGTTCGTCGACGGCCTGCTCGACACGGCCGCAGTCGACTCATCCTACGCATTCACGCCGTCTCACGCGGGAACGAACACGGTCGACGTGATCGTCACGGACGGCACCTTCGCCGACTCGGCCTCCTGGCTCGTCGTCGTTCAGCCGGTGGGCATCGATCGAGAAACGGGGGAGAGCGGCCCGAAGCCGCCTCTTTCTTTCGTGCTCCACCAGAACTACCCGAACCCGTTCAATCCCCGGACGGTGATCGGCTTCTCGGTCCCCGGAACGGACGGCCGGGAGAAGGTCCCGGTGTCGCTCGAAATCTACGACGCGAGAGGGCGGAGGGTGAAGACTCTCGCGGACGGTTTCCGCGCGCCCGGT
>CAZMKB010000116.1:3454-8700 GCA_964566685.1 uncultured Gemmatimonadota bacterium
CGTCGCACCGCGTGGCACGGGCAAACGCGGCGCACGCATCTGCTCGTACGAACTGTCCCTGCCGGACGGAACGACCGACCGGGGAGGTCCCGCCGGCTCCGGAGTGTACTTCTCGGTGCTGAACTCCGGGAGCGGGACGATCCGCCGCAAGCTCCTCCTCGCGCGATAGACTCCGCCTCCCGGTTCGAATCTCACGATTCGAATCCCGCCACCCGGAAGAGCCTCCCCGAATCAGGAAGTCCCTTCCTCCGGATTCCATCGGCAATGACCCGGCAATTATCATTTCTTACAGTTGGAGGGCCGCCCGAACTATTCGAAAAGGCATATCATCCGAAAACCCTGAACGACGGCGTGAAGAGAAACGATCAGAACAGCGCTCCGACGGCGGTGCGGGCCGCCTCGTACAGCGGGCCCTGGAAGATGCCGAGAAAGAGGATGGCCGCCATGCAGACGTACATCACGGCCTTCAGCGAAGCGGGAACGATCAGCGGCTCGTCGTCCGCCGGCTTCTCCACGTAGGCCACCTTCACCACCGAGATGTAGTAGTAGAGAGCGATGGCCACGTTGACGGCGGCGATGACGGCCAGCCACCAGTAGCCCGCCCTGATGACGGCATCGATCAGGAGGAACTTGCCGAAGAACCCCGCCATCGGCGGTACCCCGGCCAGCGAGAGCATGGCCACGAGGAGCGAGGCGGCGAGAACGGGCGAGCGGCGGGCGATACCGGAGTAGTCGGCTATCTCGTGGCGCTCGGCGGCGCGGCTCGCGACGACGATCACGAGGAAGGCCAGGAGATTCGTGAAGAGGTAGCCGGCCAGGAAGTAGAGCATCGCGGCCCCTCCGTCGACGTTTCCCGCCACGAGCCCCAGCGTGAGATAGCCGGCCTGGGCTATGCCGGAGTAGCCGATGAGCCGCTTGAGGTTGGTCTGCGGAAGCGCCCCCAGGTTCCCGTAGAAGAGGCTCGCCACGGCGACGAGCGCCAGGATGAACACCCACTCGGGACGGGTCGGCAGGAACACCGAGAACACGAGCCGCTGCAGGAGCACGAAGCCGGCCGCCTTGCTTCCCACCGAGAGGTAGGCGACCACCGGCGTCGGCGCCCCCTCGTACACGTCGGGGGCCCAGCTGTGAAACGGCACGGCCGAGACCTTGAACCCGAGCCCGGTGACGAGGAGCACCACGCCGGGGATGAGAACGGGGTCGAGCTGCCCGGCCCCCGCGACCTTCCCGGCGATCTCCGCGTAGTCGAGCGTACCCGTGGCCCCGTAGATGAAGGCGATGCCCAGCAGCATGAACGCGGCGCTGACGGCGCCCACGATGAGATACTTCACGCCCGCCTCCAGCCCGTGAGCCCGCCGGCGATTGTAGGCGACGAGGACGTAGAAGGAGAGCGTCAGGAGCTCAAGAGCCATGAAGAGGACCATCAGGTTGCGGGATGCGGCCATGAACATCATACCGAGGGTGGCGAAAACCGCGAGGGCGTAGTACTCGGCGGGGTCCCTGCCGCCGAGCTCCCTCGACCTCCCCATCATGATGAAGACGAGAACCGCCGCCGCGAGGAAGAACCGCTCGAAGAAGCGGGTCACGGCGTCGATCTCGACCATGCCGTGCCAGCCGGTGCCGCTGCGGTCCGTGAAGAGGCTCAGGACCAGGATGATGCTGATGCCAGTGAGGGCCGTCCACCGGCAGATGCCCGGCCGCCGTCCGCCCGAGATCATGTCGAGGGCCAGGATCAGTATCCCCAGACAGAACACCGCGACTTCGATCGAGATGAGCCCCAGACTCGTCGCTCCAGCCATTCCCTCGTATCCCGCCTCAGAAGAAGGTGTGCGCTTCAGCCAGTGCTTTCGCCGATTCGAGCTCCCTGATCACCGGCACCACCGCCGTCTCGATGACGTCGACCAGGTGACCGGGAGCGAAACCGAACACGATGAGAAGAATGATCAGAAACACGAAAGGCAGCCGCTCACGGAATCTCGACGCATCGTCGAGGCCCTCCCACCTCGGATCCGCCGGGCCGAAGAAGATCCGGGCCACCGCCCGCAGCATGTAGGTCGCGGTGATCACGATCCCGAAGGCGGCGGCGATCGTCGGGACCGGATAGCTCTGCCACGAACCCAGAATCACCAGGAGCTCGGCGATGAAGTTCGCCGTACCCGGCAGGCCGCTCGAGGCCAGGGCCCCGATGGTGAAGGCGACGCCGAGGAAGGGCATCTGCTTCGAGAGCCCGCCGAGGTCTCCGACCATCCGGGTGTGCGTCTGATCATAGAAGAATCCGACGATTCCGAACAGGAGGGCCGTCATGATGCCGTGAGCGAACATCATGAAGACCGCCCCGTTCAGGGCGACGACGCTCATGGCGGCCATACCAAGCAGGACGTATCCCATGTGGCTCGAGCTGGAGTACCCGATGATGAACTTGGCATCTTTCTGGTTCATCGCCACGTAGCCACCGTAGATGATGTTGAAGATGCAGATGTATGCCACGATGGGCAGCCAGGTGTGGGCGCCGACGGGGAGGACCGAGAGCCCGATCCTGATGATGGCGTATGCCCCGAGCTTCATCAGCACGCCGGCGTGCAGCATGGACACCGCCGCCGGCGCCGCCGCGTGACCGATGGGCGACCAGGTGTGCATGGGCCACATGGGTACGATCACGCCGAAGCCGAGGAGAATGAACGGGAACACGATGGTCTGAAGACCCGGCTCGAAGCCGTGCGCTTTCATGGCGAGGAGATCTGTCGTGTAGACGCCGGTTTCGAAGCCCATCGCCGTGTAGAGTATCAGGAGACCGATCAGGGCGAAGAGCGCGCCGAGGGTAAGGTACAGGGTGAGCTTCATCGCGGCGTATTCCTTCGTGAAGTCCCTGGCCGGCGATCCCCAGACGGCGATCAGCAGGTACATCGGGGCGACCGACAGCTCGTAGAAGAGGTAGAAGAAGAGGAGGTCCAGGGTCATGAAGACGCCGAAGACGCCGGTGACGAGGATCAGGAGCAGGATGTAGTGCTCCTTCACCATGTCCTGGATGGTCCAGGAGACGAAAACGCCGGCGAAGATGACCGCCGCCGTCAGAAGGACCATTGCAACGGTGATGCCGTCGGCCCCCAGGTGATAGCTGATGCCGAGAGACTCGACCCAGGTGATCTTCGTGACGAACTGGATTCCCGCCGCTTCCGTGTCGTACCGGAAGAGGAGGAGAAGAGCGAGCAGGAAGCTGACCGCCGTCGAGACCGCCGCCACGGTTCTCACGGCATTCCTGCTGCCGGCTGGGATGAAAAGAATGACGAGCGCTCCGAAGGCGGGTGCGAGCATGATGGCGGGAAGGATGGGAAAGTACATCGGTCACTTCCCTCCCAGGAGCATGATGAGGAAAATGATCGCCGTGCCCCCGCCGAGCATGAGGAGCTCGATCTGGAGCTGGCCGGTCTGCATCGATCGCAGCCGGTCGCCGGTCCATCGTGTGGCTCCGGCCAGGCCGTTCACCATCGATCGGATGAGAACCCGGCGGTCGAAGAAGTCGCAGAGGTACGCCCAGCCCTGCTGGACGGTCAGGACCAGCCAGTCGTAGAACTCGTCCATGTAGTACTTCCTGACGAGCAGCCGGTACACCGCTCCGAGCTTTTCGCTCAGCATCCCGGTGTCGACCAGCTTCTTCGCATAGATGAGATATCCGGCCCCGATGCCCGCCAGGGCCACGATGGTGGAGAGCGCCATGATGTCCAGGTGGAACTCCGGGGCGTGTCCGTGCTCGCCCGCGTAGACGAAGGTGCCGAAACCGGTGGTCCCCTCGTGGAGGAAGGGCACCGGCATTCCGACGCCGATCCAGCCGGCCAGGAGCGACCCTGCCGCCAGGATCACGAGCGGCACGGTCATGACCGGCGGCGACTCGTGGGCGTGATCTTCTTTCCGCGCTTTCCCGAGAAATGCGATGGTCACGAGACGTGACATGTAGAAGGCCGTCAGGAAGGCCGTCACCAGGCCTGCGGCGTAGAGAAGCGGCGCGTGGTGGGCCGCCACCAGGATCTCGTCCTTCGAGAAGAAGCCGGCGAAGGGAGGAACGCCGGCCAGAGCCAGCGAAGCGATGACGAATGTCCAGGCGGTCACCGGCATCCGCTTCATGAGGCCTCCCATCTCCCGGATGTCCTGCGTGTGGAGCGCGTGGATCACGGAACCGGCGCCGAGGAAGAGGAGCGCCTTGAAGAATGCATGGGTCGTGAGATGGAACATGCCCGCCGTCACCGATCCGAGTCCGATAGCCATCACCATGTAGCCGAGCTGGGAGAGCGTGGAGTAGGCGAGCACCCTCTTGATGTCGTTCTGCACCACGGCGATCGTGGCGGTGAAAAGTGCGGTGAATCCCCCGATGTATGCGATGACCGTCATCGAGGCGGGCTCCGCGGCGAAGAGCGTGAACGTCCTGGCGAGGAGGTAGACGCCCGCGGCGACCATGGTGGCCGCGTGGATGAGGGCGCTGACCGGGGTCGGGCCTTCCATGGCGTCCGGCAGCCAGACGTGGAGGGGAAACTGCGCCGACTTCGCGAGTGCTCCGACGAACACGAGAAGGGCCCCCGCCAGAAGCGGTGCCGTGGCCAGCGATCCCGATTCGATTCCCCGTTCGATCGAGCCGAAGTCCCCCGTACCCGCGGCGCTGAAGAGCAGCACGATGCCGACGATGAAGCCGAAGTCTCCCACCCTGTTCACGACGAACGCCTTCTTGCCGGCATCCGCAGCGGCCGGGCGGTCGTAATCGAACCCGATCAGGAGATACGACGAGAGCCCGACCAGCTCCCAGAACACGAACATCATCACGAAGTTGTCGGCGATGACGATGCCGAGCATGGAGAACATGAAGAGCGAGAGCATGGCGAAGAAGCGGGAGAACCCCGTGTCGCCGTGCATGTAGCCGATGGAATAGATGTGAATCAGGAGCCCGACGAAGGTGACGACGAGGAGCATGGCCGCCGTCAGCGTGTCGACCACCGCGCCCATCTGGATGTTCACCCCGCCGACGTCGATCCACGTGACCCTGCTCCCCACGGCGACGCCGTGGGGATGACGGAGGGCTTCGGCGATGAGCGGCAGGGAGAAGACGAAGCTCGCCCCGCACGCCGCCACCGACAGGCCGGCGCTCAGCCGCCTGTTTTCCAGCGTAAAGACGGTGATCAGGATCATCGCAGCCGCAGGCGACAGAAGCACCAGCCAGGGCAGGATGTTCATCGCGGGCAATTCTCCTCCTCACTTCTTCA
>CAZMKB010000116.1:8710-10460 GCA_964566685.1 uncultured Gemmatimonadota bacterium
ACACTATCAGCGTCAGGGCAAGGGCGACTGCCACCTCGGCGGCCGTGACGAGCATGACGAAGAGCGCGAACACCTGCCCCGTCATCTGCTGCCAGTACGATGCGTACGCCACCAGTACCAGGTTCACGCCGTTCAGCATGATCTCGATGGACATGAGCATGATGAGCAGATTCTTCCAGAACAGGACCCCGGCGAGGCCGATCCCGAACAGGACGACGCCGACGATGACGAACAGCCCGATTCCCATCATTCGTCCTTTCTCTTCTTCTGCGCCAGAACCACGGCGCCGAGCACCGCCACGAGGAGCAGAACGGAACCGATTTCGAAAGGTACCAGATAGGTCGTGAATATGTCCTTCCCGAGTGCCGCGACGTACTCCTCCGCCCCCTCCCCCGTCGAGAGCGTGACCGGCTTCCAGGCGATGGCCGAACGGCGGATAGCGAGAACGAGCTGGACGACGAGAACCACCACGGCGAAGCCGCTGGCCACCCGGACCACGGGGCTCCTGAGCACTCCCAGGCTTTCCGTGGGATCCAGCGAGAGGATGACGAAGAGGAAGAGGATCATGATGGCGCCGGCGTAGATGAGAATCTGGATCACGCCGATGAAGAATGCTCCCAGGAGCGTGAAGAGCCCCGCCTGCGCGGCGAGCGTCAGGGCCAGGAAGAGCGCGGAATAGATGGGCGACCGTCTGGTGATGACCAGAAAGGCGGAAACGATTGCGGTGACGGCGAAGAGGACGAAGAAGAACGTCAGAACCACGTGTTCATTCCTTTCTTTTCTCCACGCTCTCCCCGGCCCGCCCGGGCGTGACCTTCTTCTGGAAGATCCCGTCCCGGGAGAGGAGAAACTCCTTGTCGTAGTACATGTCTTTCCGGTCGTACTCAGCGGTCTCTATGATGTGGGTGTCCATGCGGATGGCGTCTTCCGGACAGGCTTCGACGCAGAAGCCGCACCAGACGCACTTCGCGAAGTCGATCTCGAACCGGACCGGGTACTTCTCGATGCGCCGCTCCGGGTACTCGCCTGCGACGATGTAGATGCAGTCCGCCGGACAGATCGACTCGCAGCACATGCAGGCGACGCAGCGGGGGCTGCCGTCGGGATGCCTGGTGAGACGGTGCATGGTGTGATACCGTTCGGGCATCTCCCGTCTCACATCCGGGTACTGGACCGTCACGGTCCGGGACCTCCCGAATTTCAGGCCGAAGAGACCCAGGATGTGACCCGTGATGTTCACGAAGAAGCGGCCCGTGGTGAGCATGAGCCCTTTCGCCACCTCGATGATGTAAATGCGATGCCGCCAGCTTATCTCGCGATCCACTCTGTATGCCATCGGCTGCTCCTACCCGCTCCCCGGTCCAAGGAACCAGGCGACGGCCGCGGTGACCGCCAGGTTGACCATCGCGATCGGCAGGACCTGCTTCCAGCCGAGATCGAGGACCTGGTCGAAACGGAACCGGGGGAATGTCCACCTGATCTGCATCAGGAGAAATACGAAGAACGCCGTCTTCACCCCGAAGGAGACCACCTGCAGGACCACAACCGTGTAGTGGCCCAGCTCCCAGACCGATCCCCAGGGGAAGTGGAAGCCGTCGGCCATGAGCCAGGGAATCTGCCAGCCGCCGAAGAAGAATGTAGTGATGAGGGCGGCGGCGACGCTCATGGCGACGAACTCGCCCATCCAGAACATGAGAAAACGCATACCGCTGTATTCCAGAAAATATCCCACGATCTCGCTCTCGCCCTC
>CAZMKB010000117.1:0-5111 GCA_964566685.1 uncultured Gemmatimonadota bacterium
ACCCTGTACTTCTTCGGGACGGCACCGAGGCCGCCGACCAGTTTCCCGTCGTGATAGGCGACGGTCGCGGCAGTGAACGGGAGTGGGTGATCGAGGTACTTCCAGGAGAGATATCCTTCGACCGGGATGACGCCGAACGTCTCCCGGTAGAGAGCTTCCACTTCTTTCTCCTCTTTTCCGTCGAACCAGCCGATGGAGAGTCCGGAAGGTTCCCCGTTCACTCGCCCCCCTTCCCGAGCCTGTACTGGACATAATCCACGATGGCCTGAACAGTGGCGATGTTCATCACCGATTCCAGGTCCACTTTTCCTTCCAGTTCGGAAAAGTCCCTGTCTCCCGGCAGGGAGTCGACCTGTTTCGATTCAGCCGGCGCGATCTGCGTCGGGATCTTGAACCCGAACTCCTTCTCGATGCGGAAGATCACATCCAGATAGTCTATCGACTCGGCTCCCAGATCACGGTCGAGGTGCGATTCGAGCGTGATTTCTTCCTCCGGAACCCCGAGAGCTTCGGACAGAAGAGCCGCCACTTTCCTGAACACGACTTCCTGATTCGCATTCGATCCTGCCATATTCAGATCCCCTTTCTGATCGAATGATCCACGCGATCGTCTCGTTCCGGTCACACGTCCTTCCGGAGAAGAAGGACGGCATTCTGCCCGCCGAAACCGAACGAATTCTTGAGCACCGTCCGCACCTCTGCGGATCGTGCCTCGTCCGGAACGTAATCAAGGTCGCACTCCGGATCGGGATCGGTCAGGTTGATCGTGGGCGTGATGAGTGAATGCCGCATGGTCAGAAGGACCCCGACGAGCTCCATCGCCCCGGCGGCGCCGATCCCGTGGCCGATGAGCGACTTCGTCGAGCTCACCGGAATTTTCTTCGCATCGTCCCCGAACACCGTTTTGATCACGGTCGTCTCGACCTTGTCGTTCATCTGCGTGGCGGTTCCGTGGGCGTTGATGTAGTCGACCTCGGACGGGGATATTCCGGCCTCTTCGAATGCCTGCTCGATGGCGAGGAGAGCTCCTTTCCCGTCCGGCGGCGGGTCGGTGAGACGGAAGGCGTCGCTGGAAGCCCCGTAGCCGATGATCTCGGCGAGGATGTCCGCTCCTCTCTCCTTCGCGCGCTCGAGCTCTTCGAGCACGAACATGGCCGCTCCGTCGCAGAGAACGAAGCCGTCCCTCTCCCTGTCGAACGGCCGGGACGCCTTCTCCGGCTCGTCGTTCCTCCGGGAGAGCGTTCCCAGCGCGCAGTAGCCGCCGAAGACGATCGGATTCAGTGAGGCATCCGTCCCGCCGGCGATCATGGCATCGGTCCGGCCGCGCTGGATGACGTGGAACGCATCGCCGACGGCCTGCGTACCGGCGGCACAGGTCGTTCCGATGGTGTTGTTGTACCCCTGCAGATGAAACTGGAGCGAGATGTGCGTCGAAAGAGCATTCGGCATGCCGCGGAGCGGCTTGAGGGGCGACAGCGACTGCGGATTCTCCGTGAAGCCGTCCTGATCCAGCTCGTTGAACATGACGATGTTTCCGGTGCCCGTCCCGGTGATGACCCCGAACCGGGAGCTGTCGTCACGCTCCGGATCGATCCCGGAGTCCTCCACCGCCAGGCGGGCCGCCGCGATGCCGAGCTGGCACGCCTTTGTCATGTATTTGAGAGACTTTCTCGCACTCACGTACTGAGCGGGGTCGAAATCCTTCACCTCGCCGCCGATCGTCGTCGTGTAGAGGTGTGCATCGAAGGAAGTGATCGGGCCTATTCCCGATACTCCTTTCGACACGGCGTCCCAGAACCGGTCGGTGCCGACACCGTACGGCGAAACGATCCCCATTCCGGTGATGACGACTCTTCTCTTCACGTGTTCCCCTTTCCATGAATTGCCCCGGTGGCCTGATTCGCCGTTCTCCCTCGTGCCTCGCGGTCCGGGCCTTCCGGGGCATCGAATTCGAGTACAGTTTCAAATTATATCACTTTTCCCGCACCAGATCAATATTTCCCGGGATCGTTCACCCGTCAGCGACGCCCTGAAAGGCGCACGGCGGGCCTCTTCCCGGGAGAAGGAGCAAAATTCAGACCAGGGAATTGGAACCCGCGGACTCACTCGAGGAGGAGCATCTTTCTCACCAGAACCCGGTCTGTTCCGGCGGTCAGGACGGAAAAATAGACCCCCGAATCCGCCCTCCTGCCGTCCCGGGTCATCCCGTTCCAGGTGACCCGGTGGCTTCCCGGCGCGAGATCCCGGTCGACGAGCGTCCGGACCGACCTTCCCCGCAGGTCGAAGATCTCGAGGGTCACCCCGACACGCTGGTCCGCGCTCCCGCCGGGAACGTCGAACCCGATGACGGTCTGCGGATTGAAGGGATTGGGATAGTTCTGGGCAAGCGACCACTGCCGGGGGAGGTCCGCCCCGGGTTTCGAATCCTCGATGCCGGTGCCCGGGTGGATCAGGATCGAAAGCCACTTCTCGTCGATGTGCTGGGGATCTCCCGAGTCCGTCACCCTGGCCAGGAAGGAGAAGGAATCGGCGACGGCGGGTGTCCCGCTGAGGACACCGGAAACGGGATCGAGTTCGATTCCGTCCGGCAGGCTGCCTCCCGCGATGGACCAGCCGCGGGTCCCGACTCCACCGACTGCCCGCAGGACATCGATGTACTGCTGCCCCGTGAACCCCTCGGAGAGTTCCGTGGTGGTGATCTCGAGGGGTTTGGTCCAGGAGTTGAGAATCCAGTTGTGCGGATCGAGAACGACGTCCTCGGGCTCGAAGGGAAGGGTGAAGACCTGCTGCGTGTATCCGGTCGAGTCGTAGAGCGATCCGTACACCGAATCGGCGCCGGCGGTGAAGAGCAGCTCGAGCGGCATCCGGAAGACCTGTCCAGGCTGCACCTGATCGACCGTGACGGTCACTTCCCAGTCCCCGGGGTTGCTCACCTCCCACGTCGTCAGGTAGTTGGGCTCACCCTCTCCGTACACCCACTGGTCGAAAAACCAGTCGAGCTCCTCGCCTGTGATCGATTCGCAGAGCGAGATGAATTCGGGGGTCGACGCGTGACCGTATTTGAATCCGGGGTCGTTGGCGTAGGCCGGGAGGATCTCGAACAGGGCCGAATCGCCCACCACGTGCCGGAGCATGTGGACCACCCAGGCTCCCTTGTTGTACACGGTGTTCCCCAGCAGATCGATGGGATCGTAGACGCTCCCGGAGAAGTCGTTCGTGTCGAGGATCGTCATGTAGGCGAGATAATCCCCGATGCCGCCCGTGTGCTCCGCCCACAGCGCCTCGCTGTATGTCGCGAATCCCTCGCTGAGCCAGATTTCGGCCCACTCCGCGGGGGTGACGCTGTTTCCGTACCAGGAGTGGGCGAGCTCGTGGGCCACGATCATGTCGTACCGGTGATCACCCGTGATGAAGAGATTTCCCCAGCTCGTGAGCGTCTGGTGTTCCATTGCGGCGAAGGGGTCGGTCTGGGTCTCGGCCATGCCGTATTTCTCATCGGCGAAGGGATACACACCGAACAGGGAATCGTACAGCGCGAGCATCTCGGGGATCAGGCTCCAGTCCTCCTCCGCGTCCGCCCTGTCCTCGGGGTAGACGTAGAAGGGGAGGAGCATCGTGTCGCCGGGCGCGTACTCGTAGTGCTGGAGGAAGATCTCGTAGTTCGTGATTGCGACGCAGACGTTGTAGGTGGTTACCGGATGAAGTTCCCGCCAGGTCGAGGTCTTCGTCCCGTCACCGTTGTTCACGGTTCCCGTCAGCACCCCGTTGGAGGCCACGACCAGGTCCTCCGGCACCGTCACGGCGATGGTGGCGGTCGCCTTGTCCCCGATGGCGTCCTTGCACGGCCACCAGGACCGTGCGTTGTCGGGCCAGCTGATGCTGTAGATGACGGGGGAGAGCGCATGCGACCTGAAGTAGAGCGTGCCGTACTGCCCCGGCGGGGGCGGGACGCCGTGGTAGTAAACCCTGAACCAGGACGTGTCCCCCGGAGCGACCTGGGAGCCGAGCTCCAGGCTCACCACATCCTCCACGTGGTCGAAGCCCGCGACGGGCAGCGCGGCCACGACGGAATCGACGACCAGCGGCTGGTCGAGATTGAAGTCGACCAGGACGACGCCGGCGGGACCGGCGACGTATTCGAACTTCACGCTTCCGTGGATGAAGATCGAGTCGGGGGTGAGCGTCAGATCGAGCTCGTAGTCGATGACGTCGTAGTCATCACCCTGAAGCCGGTTTCTTCCTGCCAGGTCGGCGGCGGAAATCGCTCTCCCCGCCGCCGTGTCGGGAAGCCGGTCATTCAGGATCCGGGGTGTGTGTCCGGCTTCCGTGACAGCCGGCGTGACGAGAACGACGGAGGCGATGACGGCGAAGAACGGAAATACCCGGGCAGCCGGTTTCATACGACGGTACCTCCTCAATAATCGGTTCCTATGGAGAAGAACGAGAAGTTTCTCGGAACGCTGTCCAGATCGGTCTGCCAGGCCACGTCGAACTTCAGCACCAGGTATCCCATCCCGAACCGCACCCCGCCGCCGAACGCCGCCGACAGGTCCTCCAGGTGGAAACCCGTCGGTCCGGAACCGGAGAATGGTCTGAACCCGTCGAACCAGGCCGAAGCCATGTCCCAGAAGAAGATCCCCTGGAAGAAATCGAGCTGGGGTCCGAGGAAGTAGAGGAGCGGGAACCGGTATTCCGTGTTCGAGATCAGGAGCCGGGTGCCGATCAGCTCTCCGTAATCGGCACCGCGGAACGTGTACGGTCCGCCGATACGGAAGATCTGACGGTTCGTGCCGAAGCTTCCTGCGGCGATGAACCGCTGTGCGATGAGCGTGCGCCGCTTGATGTTGAAGTAACGCCGGTAGTCGATGATTGCCGTCGTGTAATCGAGATCACCGGCGGCCTGCTCGACCGAGTAGCGGGCCCGCCGGCCGGACAGGGGACCGGTAAAGCCCCAGATCGAGTTGTCGTACACGAATGCCGCGTTCCCGGTCAGGTACTTCGCCGTGCCGAGGGCCTCCTCTTCCACTTCGACGACGCCGGGAGTGACGAAGCTCTGGGTGACGATCTTCTCGCTGACGGTGGTGAACGTTCCGCCGAACTCGATCCGGCGG
>CAZMKB010000117.1:5121-10431 GCA_964566685.1 uncultured Gemmatimonadota bacterium
AGACGTCGAGAGGATAGCCGGCGAGGATCCCGCCCCCGCGGTACACCTGACTCTGGAACTCGATCTCGTCGCCGCTCGGGGCGGTGAACAGGCCGTAGTCGTTCCTGAACTGGAAGAAGCTCGTCATGAAATTGATCCGGTGGGCCAGGTTCTGGTAGGAGATGAAGACGTCTGAAGAACCGAGATCCTCGTAGGCTCTGGTGGCGACGATGAAGTTGTGATTACCCAGCATGTCGCTGATGAGGAGCGCACCTCCCCCCTGAAAACCCAGATTGGAGCTGAAGCCGATCCCGCCGACCAGGTAGTCGGGCGCGAACGTGACCCGGTAGGAGTCCTCCTGGAACTCGAGGCCCTCCGGGAGAGCGTACTGCTCGAGCCGGTGGACGAGACCTGAGTCGGCTTCCACCCCCGCGGTGAGATCCACAGAATCCACGGCTTCCCCGGTATCGGTGAAGACATCGTCCATCTCGGGCAGGAAGAAGATGTCCCAGCCGCCCCTGTCCATGGCCGAAACTGCGACGCCGTTGTTCGACCCGCTGATCGAGGGGGTGTAGCGCGTTATGGCGGAGACGGGAGGAGAAGGACGGGCGTGCAGGGTGACCGTCGAGTCCATCGTGTCGTAGGCGTACACGGCCGGGATCCCTTCGTACTCGGCGGTGAAGAGGAGCGTTCTCCCCTCGTCGATCCAGGTCGGGCTCGACTCGTCCCTGGGAGAATCGACAACGAGACGGATGTCCCCGGTTTCGAGAGTGTAGAACGCGATGTTGTCGTCGCCGAACAGCAGCCTGTCGATATCCGTCCGCGGTCCCCGGTCGGTGATGAAGGCGATGACCGTGCCGTCGGGAGACCAGCGGGGATTGAGCTCGGCATAGATGTCGTTCGTGAGCCGTATGAGCCGGTCGTCTGCGAGATCATAGAGGAACAGGTCCGACAGGCCCCCCGAGATGCCCGAGAAGACGACGTACCGGCCGTCGGGGGAGAAATCCGGTGACATCAATCCATTCAGGCCCGTCGTGATCTTCCGGCGGACGCTGCCGCTCGAAGCGTCCACCAGGTAAACGGCGTCCTGCTTCCCGGCTTTCGCGACGAAGCAGATCATCGATCCGTCGTGAGACCAGGAGAGTGAAGTGTCGAGGAACCGAAGCACCTCGAGCGCTCCGGATCTCGAACCCTCCACGATCCTCCTCGGATCGTGGTCCCCGGTGAGGTCGAGCACGTAGATGTCGTTGTAGAGCGAGCGATCCGAAACGAATGCGACCCTGTTCCCATCGCGCGAGAGAGCCGGAGCGGCATTGAGATTGTAGTAAAACCCCCCGTGCCGGGTAATCCTGGTGAGCTCGACCCTCTCCAGCGGCGGCCCCTCGAATTCGAACCGGTCTTCGACCCACGAGGCGAACTCCCGGGAGAGCGTCTCGCTGTCCCTCTCGATCTCCTTCTTCAGCGCCGGCCCGAGACCTCCCGTCACCGGTATGGCCCGGAAAATCCTTCCCACGGCATCGTCGCCGTATGCGGCGCCGATGTACTGCCAGACGGCGTTTCCGATCTTGTAGACCCTAATGTCCTGGATCCGGGAGAGCTGGTCGATGGTCGGCAGGTTGTCGTTGTCGATGGCGTCGCGCAGCCAGCTCTTCGTCGACTCGTCGAGCCCCTGGCTGTAGTACTCCGCGAGCCCTTCCATCACCCAGAGCGGGGGAATGGACTTCAGAGAGCCTCCGGTCGGCCCAATGGAAAACATGTCGTACTGGAACGCGTGAACGAGCTCGTGGGTCAGGACATGGGTGAACTCCCGCATGGATCCCCCCATGGGCAGGACGACCCGCCGCTTGAGACTCTCGGTGACCCCCCGCACTCCTTCCGGAATGAGCCCTCCGATTGCATTTGTCTGCTGGAAGTCGTTGTGGGAGGCATACAGGATGAGCGGAATCTTCGCGTCGATCTCGTGGCCGATCCTGGTGCTCAGCATGTCGTAGGACCGTTCGGCCAGCCTGGCGGCGAGGCGGGCTCCCTCCTCCTCATCCTCATAGTAGTAGATGTCGAAATTCGGGGTCCTGATGACTTTCCAGCTGAACTTGCGGTACTGGACCTTGTTGCGGCCGAACTGGTAGCCGAGCTGGGAATAGAGCGGGCGGGTCTCTGCGAGGAAGAGTGAGAGGAGCACGAGTATCATGCTCACAGGAACAGTGTTTCTCACATTCCATCACCTCATGGATCAGGGACCTGAAAAAACACACGGGCAACTGACACGACACGGAAAATGCGGACCGAGGGCATCATGTGCCGGAATGCGTCGAGCCGCGACAGGGGCACCCTGAGGTTCATGTTGTAGAACGACACAATAAATCATATAATTATACTCCGGTAAAGTCAATGAGTTGCGGTTCGGCTGCCGCCCTTCGGAAGGAGGCTCGATGAACGTCGGCAAGCTTTCGAACATCGTGAGACCGTTCGGAGATCTGAAGCTGGCGGTGGCTCCCGTCTCCGACATCCTTCCGGGATTCCCGCTCCTCTCCTCCTCGCTCACCCGGGGCCTCGACAGGGGAATCGCGATCGCCGTCCGCGTGTCGGGGAGGATTCTGGACGAGATCGAGGATCACCCGACCCGACTCTACCTCCATCACTACAGGCGCCTCAATCACCTGCTCGACCTGGCCGCGCACACCGTCACCTCCCGGCTCCTCTCGGAGGGTCACGACGCTGTTCCCATCCCTGCATCACAGACGATCGACTGGGAGAACCAGCTGGGCCACCTGTCACACAAGGCCGTCGCCGTCCGGGCGGGGCTCGGCTGGATCGGGCGGAACAACCTCCTCGTGACGCCCGACTGGGGAGCACAGGTTCGGCTGGTGACGGTTCTCACCGACGCGGACATCGAGAGTACCCGGAAAAGAGAGGAGGGTCGGGACTGCGGTTCCTGCCGGGCCTGCCTTTCCGTGTGCCCCGCCGGCGCGATCGGCGAGATTCATGAGATGTACCGGAAGGAGGAGTGTCTCGCGGCCATGAAAGAGATGTGCAAACGCGCCAACGTCGGGCACTACATCTGCGGCATCTGTGTCAGGGTGTGCGACGGCAGCCCGGGCCGCCACAATCGAAAGCGCATGGATAATTCGGGCTAAAACGATGAGGAGTCTCCAGACGCCGGCCCCCGTGTACTACTTCACGGCGATGCTCGCGCCGGACAGTGGTCTGTTCGATATCGCTGAACGGGACCTGGCGCCGCTCGTGGGACGGGTGAAAATGGAAACGGGAATCTCTCCCTGGGCTCACAGCACTTACTACGAGAAGGAAATGGGAAGGGGCCTCCTGCGGAAGTTCACCTTCTTCTCCACTCCCCGCGATCCCCTCGACATCGTCGAGGTGAAGCTCCGTGCGAGGGAGATCGAGCAGGCGCTGGGGAGGAGAGAGGGAGAGATGGTTTTCCGGAACATCAACATCGACCCCGGTTACATCAGCCCGGCCAAGCTCGTGCTCTCCTCCTGCAAGGACCACTCACACCGGATCTACCTCGGGAGGGGAGTCTTCGCCGAAGTGACTCTCTTCTTCAGGGACGAGAGCTTCAGGCCCTTCTTCCACACCTACCGTGACTACCGGGACCCGGACATGATCGCGTTCTTCAACGGTGCCAGGAAGGAATGCTACGGAGCATGACCGGAGACCGCCGGATTCGAAACTGTATGAATAATTCGGGCCGGAGGGAGGTCTCGTCTCACCCTTCGAGAATCACGTAGGCGGATGCGAGCTCGTCTGTGTGCGAGAGTGAACAGTGTATTTTCCTGATTCCCCGCCCCGAGGTGAGCGTTTCCGCCTTCCCGTGAACGAGGAGCTCGGGCTTGCCCAGTTCACCTCTCACGACCTCGGCGTCTTTCCAAGACAGGCCGCCCGCCACGCCATGACCGAGAGCCTTGAACAGCGCTTCCTTCGCAGCCACCCGGGCGGCGAGCTTCTTCACCTGTCCCGCGCCCGTTTTGCACTCCGCGAGCTCTTTTTCGGTGAATATCCTGGAGGTGAAGCGCTGACCGTGCCCTTTCAGGAGCTCTCCGACACGGTGGACGTCCACGATGTCGATGCCGATTCCGATAATCACTGCTGCTCCACCGGCTTCCCGGCCTCCTCACGCAGCTCCGCGGCGAGAGCGAACATGCCCCCCAGATCCTCACCCTTCTCGATGACCTCGACCGCCTTCATGATCTCGGTGTCCTGATCGATGACGCTTTTTCTCGCCGCTCCCTCGCCTTCGAAGGCACGGATGATTTCATAGGTCAGCCGCAGCTCGATGAAATCCCGGGCTTCGGCGGCCTCCTCGTCCGTGAGGTCGATCTCTTCGACCGTGGAGAGCCGGTCCAGGAATTCTTTCACGACCTCATCGTCGACCGAGAAGTCCGGAGGAAGATCGTCGTGGAGGCTCTTGTAGTGCACGGCGTAATTGAAGAACACCGGTTTCTTCAGGAGGTTCTGCTCGGCCTGGGAGAGTGTCCTCGACTCCACGAACAGGTCGGGCTTGATTCCCCCGCCCCCGTAAACGGTTCTCCCCCTGTCGGTGAGGTACCCGACCGTGGATTCTTCGTCATTTTCATCCGCGAGGGCTGCGAGGTCGTTGGACTTGTGAATGCTTCTGCCGCTCGGTGTGTAGTAGCGTGCCGTGGTCAGCTTGAGGGCATAGTTCCCCTCGAGCCCGAAGAGAGTCTGAACCGAGCCCTTTCCGAAGGAGGTTTTCCCGAGAATGACCGCCCTGTCGTGATCCTGGAGAGACCCGGCGACGATTTCGGACGCGCTGGCACTGAACTGATTGATGAGCACGACCAGCGGAAGCTCCGTCTCCGAGTCGTCTCTGGTGGCGGAGTACTCGTTGTTCTGATTCTCCATGCGGCCGCGGGTGGAGACGATGGCCTGCCCCTCTTCGAGGAAGATCTCCGACACCTGAATCGCCTGGGTCAGCAGTCCGCCCGGGTTGTACCTGAGGTCCAGGATGAGCGACCCGGCGCCTTTCTGCTTCAGTACTTCCACGCTCTCCATGATCTCGTCCGCGCTGTGCTCGGAAAACGTCGAGAGCCGGATGTACCCGATCTCGGGAGTGACCATGAATTCATAGGGGACGCTCTTCACGTTGATGATGTCCCGCGTTATCGTGAAGTCCACCGTCTCCTCGAGCCCCTCACGAAGAACCGTGATCGTCACGTTCGTTCCCTTCGGCCCCCGGAGCCGCTTCACGGCATCCATGGTGTTCCAGCCCTCGGTGGATTCGCCCTCGATTCCGACGATCCGGTCACCCGCCTGGATTCCGAGGCGGTCCGCGGGAGTCCCCTCGATGGGTGC
>CAZMKB010000118.1:0-10417 GCA_964566685.1 uncultured Gemmatimonadota bacterium
AGGGGCTCACGCTGGACCGGACGTACACGGCCAAGGCCATGGCCGCCCTCCTGGGCCCGGCCGGATACGGCCGGTTCACAGGGAAAACCGTTCTCTTCTGGCACACGCTCAACTCCGTCCCGCTCGAGCGCACCCGTAGGCAGCTCGTTTCTTGAATCGGTCCCCGGCCTGATATATTTTTAGAGCATTGTCCACGGAGGAGAACCATGCCTGCGAACCTGCCACCCGATTACTTCGAGGCGGAGAAAAAGATCAAGTCGGCGAAGACGCCCGATGACAAGATCCAGGTCCTCAAGGAAATGCTCGCCATCATGCCCAAGCACAAGGGCACCGACAAGCTGCAGGCGGACCTGAAGCGAAAGATCGCGCGCCTCAAGGACGAAGCCGAAGACCGCCGGGCGAAGGGAGCGCGCAGGAAATCAGGGCTCGACTCCATCGAGAGCGAGGGTGCCGCCCAGATGGTCCTGGTCGGCCTCCCCAACTCGGGGAAGTCCTCCCTCATCGAGGCCGTCACCAACGCCGTCCCGGAGGTGGCGGACTACCCCTTCACCACCCGGAAGCCCATGCCGGCCATGATGCCCTACGAGGACATCCAGTTCCAGCTCATCGATATGCCGCCGGTCACCGAGGATTACATCGAGCACTGGGCCGTGAGCCTGGTGCGAAACGCCGATGCCGTGCTCCTGGTGGTCGATGCCGCCGGGAAAGATCCCGGCAGGGACGTGGGATCGATCTTACAGCTCCTCGAGGAGAAGAAGATCTCGCTCGAAGGTGGCGAGCTGCCCGAAGTGGACGAGTGGTCGCCCGTCGCCCACAAGCGGACGCTGGTCATCGCGAACAGGGTTGACATCGAGGGCGCCTACGAGCGGTACGAGGAGCTCGGCCGGCGGCTGGAGGGGCGTTTCCCCGTCGTTCCCTTCTCCTGCTACAATGACGAGCGGATCCCGGTGCTCGCGAGGGCTCTCTACGACCGGCTCGAGCTGATGCGGGTCTACACGAAGGTGCCGGGGAAGAAGGCGGACCTCGACCAGCCCTACGTACTCCCGCAGGGCAGCACGGTCATCGAGCTGGCCGAGCAGGTGCACCGTGATTTCACCGACAGCCTGAAGTTCGCCCGGGTCTGGGGCTCGGGGAAGTTCGATGGCCAGAACGTGCAGCGCGACTACGTGCTGGAAGACGGGGACGTCGTCGAGCTCCACATGTGAGCGAGCGGCACTGCTCGTATTGACAAATCCGGGAACCAGTCGTATTCTCTTGAGGAAAGAGCTTCCCGGTACTTCGACCATGAAAAATCTTCTTCGCACATCGAGACACACTCTCCTCCCGTTCTTCCTGCTTTTCTATCTCTTCGCGGGCCCCGCACTCCTCTCCGCCCATGCTCATCAGACGGACGGCTACACGGGCGACTGCACCATCTGTTTCATCGGACAGCACTTCCAGCCCGACGTGCCCGGCGACAACACTCTCGAGGTCACAATCCGTGAACACCTCTTCCACGGGATTTCCATCCCGGGATCGATCCGCCCCCTGCGCGTCTTCCCCGATTCGCTCGGCAGAGCGCCCCCCGCCTCCTGATTCTCTGACGATCATCCATGACCGTCTCTACTGCACGACAGTCTCCTCGAGCCGATCGTGCAGGGTCACATTACATCAGGGAGGTAGCCATGATATCATATCGTCGATTGTGCGTACCGCTCCTCATCTTCTCCGCGGGCATCTTCCTCGCGGCGCCCACCCCAGGCGGAGCCCAGTCCGCCGGCCGGGATCCCGAACGGGTCGTCGAAGAGCTCAGAGCCAGGATCCGGGCGCTCGAGGAACAGGAGGAAGCCGACCGGGCGCTCCTCCGTGAGCTCGAGTCCCGCCTGGAGGAGCTCGTCGGCGGGGAGCAGGAGGAAGAGAGGGAGGTACCGGCAGAGGAAGGGCTCGCCGAGGGAATCGATGCTTACCTGGAAGGCTTTTCCGAGGAGGAGGAACCGCCTCCTCCTGAAGAGGTGGTGTTCACCTCGCCCCAGCGTCAGCTGAGCGAGCTCAATCCGGAAATCAGCATCCTCGGCGACTTCCTGGGCATCTATTCGTTCGCCTCGCCGGAGGAAGAGCGCGCAGGTGAGGAGGGGGAGCACGAGCACGAGGAAGAAGGCCACGAGCACGAACACGCGGAAATCGACGACGGCTTCGAGTTGAAAGAGGTGGAGCTGTCATTTCAGGCACCGCTCGATCCCTACTCCGCCGCCAAGTTCTTCATCGGATTCCACGGTGATCACGTCGAGGTGGAGGAGGCATACGCCGAGTGGTACAACCTCCCGCTCGGCATGCAGCTCAAGCTTGGGAAGTTCCGGAATCAGTTCGGAACGATAAACCGGTGGCACCCGCACGCCTATCCGACGTTTCAGACGCCGCTCGCCCTCGAGAGCCTGTTCGGTCCCGAGGGCCTCACCGGGATCGGTGCCTCGGCTACCTTTCTGCTCCCGGCTCTCTGGGCCGATTACAACGACCTCGTCGTGGAGGTCGTCAACGGGGACAATGAGAGAGCCTTTTCCGGAGAGGGATTCGAGAAGCCCGTAGGCGTCATTCACCTGAAGAGCTACTACGATATCTCGACCGCGACCTACTTCGAAGCGGGGCTCTCGGGAACCCTCGGCGAGAACGACCCGGACACGGACCGGAAAACGGCGATCGGAGGAATCGACCTCGCTCTCGTCTGGTCGCCTCCCCGGCGGGCGAAGTACCGCTCGCTCGAACTGCGGGCCGAGGCCTTCTTCGAGCGCCGGGAAATCCAGGAAGGAGACCGCGACTCGTTCCACCTCTTCTCGTTCGCCGACTTCAAATTCTCGAGGAGGTGGACCGCCGGGCTCCAGTTCGATTACACCGAGGACACGCTCGACCGGAATCACACGACCCATGCCGTGACGCCGTTTCTCACCTTCTGGCAGAGCGAGTTCGTGAGGCTCAGGTTTCACTACCGGACCCTGAAAGAGACCGGTCTCGACCGGGACCACCGGGTCGTGTTCCAGGCCACCTTCGCGCTCGGACCGCACAAGCACGAGAAGTACTGATCATCGGGCCGGGGAAAGCTCCGACATGCTGAATGGTCGAATACACAAGGAGTGAACGATGAATATGAAGAAAAGCATGCTGCCGTTCATGATCCTGCCGGTGCTCCTCTCGCCGGCGGGAACCGACGCTGCCGGGAACGAGCCGCCGATCCGGGTCGTGGCCTCGCTGCCCACCTACGCATCCATCGCCGCGGAGGTGGGAGGCGACCTCGTGGAGGTCTCGCACATCGCCGAGGTCAACCAGGACGCCCACTTCGTGAGCCCCAAACCGAGCTATTCCCTGATGCTGAGGGAGGCGGACCTGTTCGTCACCACCGGCCTCGATCTCGAGCTCTGGGTGCCCGTAGTGGTGGACAAGTCGGGCAATCCCTCGATCCGGGAAGGCCAGAAAGGCTACGTGAGCGTATCGCGCGGCGTGAAAATGCTACAGAAACCGGCGACCGGCGTGACGAGAGCCGAGGGGGATGTCCACCTCTACGGGAACCCCCACATCCACACCGGTCCGCTCAACGCCGTGAAGATAGCCGAGAACATCATGATCGGGCTCAAGAAGATCTCCCCTGGGCATACCGACACCTTCGGGCAGCGCTACGAGGATTTCAGGGACAGGATTCACCGGGCGCTCTTCGGCGACGAGCTCGTGGAGCTCTTCGGCGGAGAGAAGCTCGCCCGTCTCCTCGAGAGCGGGAATTTCTTCTCGTTCCTGGGAGACGAGAAGATCAACAGGATGGCCGGCGGAGAGCCGCTCACCGACCGGCTGGGGGGCTGGCTCGCAAAAGCGGAGCCGCTCAGGGGAACCGAGATCATCGCCTACCACAAGAACTGGATCTACTTCACCACCACCTTCGGCGTCAGGATCGCAGGGTACGTGGAGCCGAAGCCCGGCATCCCGCCGTCTGCGAGACACGTCAGCTCCGTCATCGAACTGATCGAGAGCCGGAACATACCGGCTATGCTGGTGGCGAAGTACTTCGAGGAAACCACGCCGAAGAGGATCGAGGAGAGAACGGGGGCGAAAGCCCTGTTCGTCACGCTCGACGTGGGTGGTGAGGAGGGAGTCGACGACTACTTCTCGCTGATCGACTTCTGGCTCGACAGTCTGCTCGAGGGTGTGGGCGAGTGAGAGGATGAGACAGGAACCCGACAGGCAGGACGGGAAGAGCGGGGTTGACGGCTCGCCGGCCTCCCGTGGAGGAGGGCTGTTCCTTCCCGCCTCCCGCGTGGTCCTCTACTCTCTCCTCATCCTGGCGATCGGCTTTCTGGGCGTGCCGGCCCTCATCGGCCTGGTGCCCCTTTTGCCCGAGAGTCTCGCCTTCATGGCGCTCCCGTTTCTGGCTTGCCTCATCCTGACCGGCATACACACCTACCTCGGGCTCCACGTCATCGAGCGGGAGGTTATCTTCGTCGATCTCTCCCTTGCGCAGATCGCCGCACTCGGTTCGACCTACGCCTTCATCCTGGGCTTCCACACGGGTTCCGGCATGTCGTACGCGATATCGCTCGTCTTCACCGTCTTCGGGGCCGCCGTCTTCGCCCTGAGCCGGCTGGGGGAGAGGGACATCCCACAGGAGGCGGTGATCGGCATCGCCTACGCCTGCGCTTCGTCCATCACGCTGCTCCTGATCGGACGGGCGCCGCATGGGGCAGAGCACGTCAAGGAGATGCTCACTGGCAGCATCCTGTGGGTGAGCGGCGGGACCGTCGTCGAGACGGCCAGGATCTACAGTCTCGTGGGAGTGTTCCACGTGGTGCTCTTCCGGGTTTTCAGCTTCATCTCCCTGGACCCCGCGGGTGCCCGGGCCTCCGGGCTCTCGATCCGGACCTGGGACTTCCTGTTCTACCTGTCGTTCGGATTCGTCATCACCTCCTCGGTGGCCGTCGCCGGCGTGCTCCTCGTCTTCGCGTTTCTCGTGATCCCGTCGGTCATGTCCGCGCTGTTCACGCGGCGCACCGGCAGGCGGCTCCTGATCGGCTGGGCGGCGGGCACGGTCGTCAGCGTCCTCGGCCTCGTCATCTCCTACACGCTCGATTTCTCGAGCGGACCCGCCGTTGTCACCGTGTTCGGAGCCGCGCTCGTTCTCGCCGCCGGCGTGAGAAGGGTTACAGGGAGGAGCGGATAGCATGGAGAGCCGGCAGGGACAGATCATGAAAAGGGTGTCACCGGGTACCGTCGGGTGGATCGGGGCGGCGGCGGCCGGTCTCTGTTTCGTCCTGCCCGTCCGGCCGCAGGGTCTGATCCTCGTTCCCGGCCTGATCTCGATCGCACTCGGAATCATATCGCTGCTCCTCGTCAGGCGAAGAAAGGAGGAGACGGCCCTCCCGGGCACGGTCGCCCTCGTCCTTTCGTTCGGTACGTTCGTCGTCCCCGTGCTCGTGGAACTTTCCGCGGGCGGGAAGGGCCCGGCCCTGCTCCTTTTGCCCTTCCTGGCCTGCGCCCTCCTCGTGGGGATTCACACCTACTTCGGAATCCACGTCCTCGCCCGCGGCATCATCTTCGTCGACCTGTCGCTCGCCCAGGTGGCATCCCTCGGCGCCGTCTTCGCATTCGCCGTGGGAGCGGCTCTCGGGACGAAGGAAGCCTATCTCTCCTCCCTCGCCTTCGCCCTCTCGGGTGCGGTGATCTTCGCCGTCAGCCGCCCGCGGAACGGCCGCATCCCCCAGGAGGCGATCATCGGGATCGTGTACGCCGTCGCCTCGGCGGCCGCGATGCTCCTGGTCGACAGGAACCCCGAAGGCATGGAGCTCATCGAGAACGCCCTGACCGGCCGCATGCTGTGGGTGACACCCGGCAGCGTCGTGACCACCTCCCGCATCTACGGAGCGGTCGCGGTTCTTCACATCCTGTACGCCGGCCGGTTCTCCCTCATCAGCCGCAGCCACGAGGAGGCACGACGGCGGGGTCTCAATGTCACCCTCTGGGACGTAGTGTTCTACGCCACCTTCGCCGTCGTCATCACCAAGTCGGTGGAGGTCTCCGGCGTCCTCCTGGTGTTCTCGTTCCTGGTCATACCCGCCGTGATCTCTTCTCTCTTCTTCGAGAACCCGAAAAGCCGCCTCGTCCTCGGCTGGATTCTGGGAACCGCGGCGAGCGTCGCGGGCCTCGTTATCTCCTATACCCTCGATTTCTCGGCCGGTCCCGCCATCGTGACCGTCCTGACCCTGTTCCTCCTCGCCGCCGGGCTGGGGAGTCACGTCGTCCGCTCGAGCCGTCCGGCTCTCGCTCTCCTCAGGATCCTGGGCGGTGGGGGTGTCCTCGTCCTGACGCTCTACGGTTTCTATCGCGTGAGCCCGGTCGGGACGGGCTCCGCCGGTACGAGCGGACGGGGCCACGTTCACGACCTGCAGGCGGAAGTGGAGCTCCACCGCACCGACGAGCTCGACGAGACCGGCCACCCGAAGGGTTCCCACGCCGAACACCTGCTCGATCACTACTTCGAAGACACGGGAGCACAGGAGGAGGCTCTGTCCGACCTGAAGAACCACACGGAGGACCTGATGGGGCTCCTCCGCGACGAGTCGGCCGAGGTGCGGGAACGCGCAGCCTCGGTCCTTCCCCTCGTCGCTCCGAGTGCCCTGGTGGAGCGCGAGCTCGAGCGGGCCTTCCAGGACGAGACCGACGAGTGGGTGCGGTTCGAGATGGCCTCCTCTCTCTTCGAGCTCGACAGGAAGAGGGGAGGACGCGCGCTCATCGAGCTCATGGCGAACGAAGACGTGCCGGTGTTCCTGCGGTCCCGGTCGGCAGCACTCCTCGCCGGTGAGCTCGGAACCGACCACGGCTACCGGCCCGAAGCCGGTCCCGGGGAGAACCGGCAGGCGCTCGAGCGCCTGGCCGATGACCTCGCCGTCGATCGTCCTTGACAGGGAATTCCACCTCTCGCATATTGAGTCTTCCGGGCCCGGCACGGAGCGCTTTCGGGACGCAGGGCCGCGAACGGTCGGGCCTTTCAGCAGGTCGACCGGCTGGGTGCACCCGGCAGTCGAGGAAGCAGATCCGTCATGAAAACCAGCATGGAATGTGTGCCCTGCTTCTTCAGGCAGGCGCTCAAAACATCGAGGCTCGCCGGCGCGGACCGGAGCCGGCAGGAAAGCATCTTCGCCGAGTTCGCCAAGCTCTTCTCGCAGTTCTCGCTCGACGCCACACCTCCCGAGCTGACCCGCCACATGTACCGGCTGATCAGGGAAATCAGTCAGAACGACGATCCCTTCAGGGAGATCAAGCAGATGAGCAACGAGCGGGCGATGGCTCACTACGACAGTCTCAGGGAACGGGTCGCCGCCGGCAAGGGGCTCGAGACGGCCGTGGAGCTGGCCATCGCCGGGAACGTCATCGACTACGGCATCACGGACACCGTCGACATCGAGGAGGCGCTCGAGGGGATCCTGGACGGCGACGGACCGGGAGCGGGCCGGAGCCGGTCATCCCGCCGGTCGATCTGGCACTACTCCCGGTTCGAGCAGGCGTTCCAGGGCGCCGTAAGGATTCTCGTTCTCGCCGACAACGCCGGAGAGACGGTCTTCGACCGGGTGCTCATCGAGACCATGCTCGATCTCCGGCCCGGCGTGGAGATCACCTACGCCGTGAAGGAGAAGCCGATCATCAACGACGCCCTCCTGGAGGACGCCCGTGCCTGCGGCATCGACTCCATCGTGAAGGTCATCTCCTCCGGCTCCGACCTCCCGGGGACGGTGCTCAGCGGGGCCAGGGAGGAGTTCCTCGAGGAGTTCGAGAGGGCAGACACGGTGGTCAGCAAGGGGCAGGGGAACTTCGAGACGCTGTCGGAGGAGGACGGCCCGATCTTCTTCCTCTTCATGGCCAAGTGCCGGGTCGTCGCACGGTACCTGGGATGCGAGCTGGGGGACATGCTCCTGATCGACAACAGGACCGTCGGGCAGGAACGGAGCCCGGACCGGGGGGAACCGTCTCCGAACCGCGCGGGTGACCGATGACGCTCATCCTGGAAAACCTGGGGCACGCGCTGACGATCAGCCTGTTCGTCTTCGTCATGATGCTCTTCATCGACTACCTGAGCGTCATGATGAGGGGAAAGATGGAAGCGGTCTTCGGAACAGGAACCCTCAGGCAGTACGTGATCGCCGCTTCGCTCGGTGCGGCCCCCGGCTGTCTCGGTTCGTTCGTGAACGTGTCCTTCTATGTCCGCGGTCTCATCTCCCTCGGTGCAATCACCGGCGGCATGCTGGCGACCAGCGGCGATACGGCGTTCGTCATGCTCGCAGAGTTCCCGAGAACGGCGCTGGTCCTGTTCGCCGTTCTCTTCGTGCTCGGCATCGGCGCCGCCTTCATCGTCGACCGTCTCGTGCACCTCTTCGAAATCGTTCCCTGCAAGGAGTGCCAGTACATGGAGGTCCACTCCCCGGATGTCTGCCGCCTCCTGGGGCCGGGGGAGGCCCTGGCGCAGCTGAGAGACCTCTCCCTCTCCCGGTTTCTGATCCTGGTGCTCCTTGCCGGGGGCATCTACGCGGCCGCCGCCGGGCACATCCTCCACGGCGAGTGGGGGTGGGAGCGGATCACCTTCCTGGTTCTCCTGACGCTGGCCGGGTTGATGGTCCTGTCCGTGCCCGAGCACTACCTGGAGGATCACGTCTGGAACCACATCGCCCGGAAACACCTGTGGAAGATATTCCTCTGGAGCTTCGGTGTTCTGCTGGTGGTCAATGCCGCCATGACCTTCTGGGATCTCGAGACATTCGTCCGGTCTCACATGATCTGGGTCCTCATCATCTCGGGGCTGGTGGCGCTCATCCCGGAGTTCGGGCCCCAGCTGATATTCATCATGATGTTCTCCCAGGGCGTGGTGCCGTTCTCCGTGCTGCTCACCAACGCCGTCGTCCAGGACGGCCACGGAATCCTGCCGCTCCTGTCCTACACCGTCAGGGACTCCCTCTTCATCAAGCTGGTGAACCTCTCCATCGGTCTCCTTCTCGGCGTCGTCCTCTTCTCCCTGGGCTACTGACACGCCCGCACGCTGGTCCGAATGCTCTTGCAGAACCGGCTCCGGATGCCTACTGTTAACCCGAATTATTCATACGCTTTCGATTTTGGCGGCCGCTTTCAGACTGCTTCTTCGTTCTCGGCGCTCGCAATCCTCAACGTACCCTCCGGGTACGCCTCCGGGTTGCTCGCGCCTCGGGCCTCGAATCAGTCACGAAATAGACTCGCCAAATGTGTTATTCGATTGCCTGGTTGAGATCCGTAACTTCTAGTGGCTTATCGATCAAGATAAGCCTCCTGCTCGAAATCGTATGAATAACTCGGGTTAGTGAACTTTTCCACCTGGAGGTCGGCATGAACTACGCAATCGGGGTTCTCTCGGTCTGTATCCTTCTCATGGCTCCCCCGTCGCTTTCTGCCCAGGAGGAGGCGGAGCAGAGCCCATGGAAGGCCAGCGTCGGTCTCGGCTACTCCGCCACGCGAGGCAACTCCGACACCGACAACCTTGCGATCACGTTCCAGAAGGAGTACACCCGGCCATCGTCGAAGTGGACCTCCTCGGGAAACCTGACCTACGCCACCACCGAGGGCGACGAGTCGGCCAACAAGGGTGCGCTCAAAACCCAGTATGACCTGATGCCGACCAAGCGGTTCTTCTACTTCGGGAAGTTCGGTATCTCCTACGACAGGTTCGCCCAGCTCGATCTGAGGACCGCACCGGGAGGCGGTGCCGGTTACGACATGGTGAAACAGGAGAAGGTGACGCTCTCGGGCAGCGCAGGGGCCGACGCGGTGACCGACTTCTTCTCCGATGACACGAAGGACACCCGCGCCATGCTCGCGCTGACCGAGAACCTGGAGACGGCCCTCTCCGACGCCGCCACGCTGCAGCAGAGCTTCTCCATACAGAACAACTTCGAGGACTTCGGCGACTACCTGATCGACTTCGAGGTGTCGGTGACCACCGACGTCATGGAGCACGTCTCGCTCAAGGTCGCCTTCATCGACAAGTACGACAGCACGCCCTTCAGCGAGGAGCTCGACAAGAACGACGTGACCTTCCTCACCACCCTGAACTACGAGTTCTAGTGTCCGTTGCGGGAGTTACCGGCGGGAGCCGCCGATCACGGTGATGTGCTGCCGGGACGGAACAGTGTCCCCCGTCACGGGAGGGAAGGAGCTCAGGGGGATTCTCCTGCGGCAAGCGTCTCCCTGCGGGCCTCGAGCGTCTCCACCACGCCGGCGCCCACGCTGTCGCCCCAGACGTTCACCGATGTGCGGAACCTGTCCAGGAGCCAGTCGACGGTGAGAAGCAGCCCGATCCCCTCCACCGGCAGGTTGACCGCCTTGAGGACGATCACCATCGTCACCAGCCCTGCCTCCGGGATGCCGGCGGCGCCGATCGCGGCGAGAG
>CAZMKB010000119.1:0-10197 GCA_964566685.1 uncultured Gemmatimonadota bacterium
AAGGCGAGCGTCGACCCGTCGGGGGCCATCTCCAGGGACTCCACGTCCCAGGGAATGTCACCGGTTATCCCGGTGAACGTTCTTTCCTCCAGGTCGAAGAACCTGAGCGTCTTGAACTCGCTTCCCCGGTCGGAGGTCAGGTAGATCCCCGTCCCGTCCTTCGCCCAGATCCCGCCGCCGAAGGCGATCTTCTCCTCACCGGTGTACACCGGGGTGAGCTCGCCGGAGGCGAGGTCGAGAACGTGCAGGTACGTTTCATTGATGGAGACGTAGTTGAGGACGACGAGCCGGCTGTCGTCCGGCGACCAGTCGACGGGCGCCCAGCTGCCTCCCTCCTGGATGACCGGACGGGCCTCCGTGGGACGCTCGACGGTGCTCACGTAGAGGTCCCAGTCGCGGGCGTTCCGTTTCGTGCTGTAGTAGACGAACCTGTCGCCGTCGTTCGACCAGAGCACACTTCCGTTCCGGGACGTTCCGTCCGTCAGCATGGTGTGGCTGCCGGTCTCCATGTCGAAGAGAAACACCTGGTAGAACTCGCTCCCTCCCACGTCTTTCAGAAAGAGGAACCGGCGCCGGTCGGGGTCGGGGCACATGGCGGCGCCGCTCACCGGTTCGTCGAAAAAGGTGATCTGCCTGCGGGCACCTCCCGGCATCCCGACGAAGTGGACCTGTGAGGTCTCGGCGAAACGGGTGGAGATCAGGATGCCGGCGCCCGCCGGGTCCCACCCGTTGAGAGAGGCCGACCGGGTGTTCTGGTACTGGCGCATGCGGTCAGCGAGCTCTTCCGGTATATCCGGAATCCCCTCGATCACGAGATTGCCGACCTCCCGCCGATCGACCTCCGCCGCCGGCACACTGAGCGGACAGAACAGAACCGCGAGCACGATGGTGATGGTAGCCGATCTCAGGGATACAGTCATGCTCTCCTCCTCCGTTGCTGTAATTTCTTCCGCGCCCCGTGATGGGTACAACCAAACGGCCCCGCCGGTTACCGTCCTCTGAAGGAGACCACCGAATCGGTCTTCCCCCGCTCATTCGATGGGAGGGATCTCCACGCCGAGACCGTACTGCGGGGAATCCCGGTACGCCGACATCGCCTCCCCTGCCAGCTTCCTGAGCTCTTCCGAGCGTTCCTCGGGTGCGGGATGCGTGGAGAGGAACTCCGGAGGGCGGGCGCCTCCCTGCTCATTCATCCTCGCCCAGAATTCCGGTGCCACCCGGGGATCGTAGCCGGCCCTCGCCATGTACCTGATCCCGATCTTGTCGGCTTCGCTCTCGTGGGTGCGGCTGTACGGCAGGAGGAAACCGACCGCCGCCCCCATGCCGAGACCGGCCATGATGAGCTCGCGGTTCTCGTTTCCGGCCAGACCGATGCTCGCGGCCTCGAGAATCATGGCCGTCCCCATCTGCTGCGTCAGACGCTCGGCTCCGTGATGGGCGATCACGTGCGCGACCTCGTGTCCCATGACGACGGCGAGGCCCGCCTCGGTCTGAGCGATCGGAAGGATGCCGGTGTACACGGCCACCCTCCCTCCCGGAAGCGCAAAGGCGTTCACCATCTCGGGCTCATCAATCACGACGAACTCCCACTCGAGATCCGTTCTGTCACTGGCCCGGGCGATGCGTTCGCCCACGCGCCGGACGATCCGGTTGATCTCCTCACCCTCGTACAGATCCTCTTCGGCCTTCACCTCCTGGAACGCCTCGGCCCCGAGCTGGTTCATGGTCTCTTCGTCGACGGCGATGAACTGCAGGCGGCCCGTTTCGGGAGCACGGCTGCAGGCGATCAACACGCACACCGCGAACAGCAGCGGGAGAACGGCCAGTGACTTCGAACGGATCATGTCTTCCTCCTTTTTCCGGACCGGGCGACGGTCCCCGACACCTGCGACGCGTGACGGATCGTATTTCATACAATGTCAACCCCGCTCCTCGATCCCGGGTCGAAAACCCTCGACGCAGCGGGGCCATCGTACGTTCTGACAGAATATCCGGGATGCCGGCTGCGGCTCCAGCATCGATGTATGCCGTCGTATCACGACGGGAGTCACCGGTTTACTCTCAATGGTAGTGTCCGGCGGCTGCAATTTCAACACTTCCGTACCGCCCGCCCCGGACACGGGCCGGTGAAGAGCATCACGGAGAGGAGCGGCCGGCTGTGAACGGCCCGGGAGGCCGCCGGACAGCACTCGCGATCCCTTCTTCCGTTCCTGCCGCTTCCGCAGGAACAATACGGCAGCGCCGCGAGTATTGACCCGTGAGCCTGCGATTACCATATAGAAAGTGAGAGTGAATGACGGCTGAAACGGCATCCTGCACGGGCGCTCCGGCACGGGGCTCGCGAGAAGCAGCGGCCGGGCGGGGCAGTCATTGAATCAATTATGGAGAGAGACCGGATACAACGAGCCGGCAGGTTTCGTATACGGCCATATCGGAAGCTGATACAGTTTGGTTTCCTTTTGATCACGCTGTGGATCGGTGTCGAATTTGCCCTCTTCGTTCACCAACTCCAAATCGGTGCCGGTCCCAGCGTGACACGTCCGCCCGGTGTGGAATCCTTCCTGCCGATCAGCGCACTGATCAGTCTCAACTACTGGATCCGGACGGGCGTCATCAACACCATCCACCCCGCGGCTCTCGTCATCCTGCTCATCGCCGTCGGAACGGGTCTCCTGCTGAAGAGAGGATTCTGCAGCTGGGTCTGTCCGTTCGGGCTCCTGAGCGAGTACCTCGCACGGCTCCACCAGGCCGTCTTCCGCAGGCTCCGGTATCCGCCGAAGTGGCTCGATTATCCGCTGCGCGGTCTCAAGTACCTCCTGCTCGCCTTCTTCCTCTGGTCTGTTTTCTTCGGGATGAATCTCGAGAGCATAGAGCGCTTCATCTACAGTCCGTACAACCGCATAGCCGACATCAAGATGTTCACCTTCTTCGCCGACATCTCGCCGACCGCCCTCTGGACGATCGTCGCCCTCGCCGTTCTCTCGATCGTCATCCCCTTCGCCTGGTGCCGCTACCTCTGCCCCTACGGAGCGCTCCTGGGAGGTACCAGCATTCTGAGCCCGCTCAAGATAAGAAGAAACAGATCCACCTGCATCGACTGCACACTCTGCACGAAAGCCTGTCCCGTGAACGTCGAGGTCCACTCGGCGTCGACGGTCCTCTCCGATGAGTGTCACGGCTGTCTGAGCTGCGTGGATGCCTGCCCCGTGAAAGACACGCTTTCCCTCTCCTTCACCGGGCGCCGTGGAAGAATCCCCCGCCCGGCTTACGCCGCCGTCCTGGTCCTCCTGTTCCTGATCGGGACGGGAGTTGCACGGTTGACCGGTCACTGGCAGAATACTATTACTCATGAGGAGTATCTCTATCACGTCGAGCGACTGGATCAGCCGGAGTACCAGCACAACCGGGGCGAAGTTCCCGACTATGAACTGCGCTCCGAGTGGTCCGGCGGAGGGGGAGGAAAACGTGAGCGAACTGATCGACAACAACCGGAAACGTAAAGAACTCCTGAAGCACATGATCCTCCGGCTTCACCGGGGGGAAGCGCCGGGCGAGGTCAGGAAACAGCTCGTCCGCCTGATGGGGAACGTGCCCTACGGCGTGGTGGTTGAGGCCGAACAGGAGCTCATCGCCGAGGGACTTCCGCAGGAAGAGGTCCTGAAGCTCTGCGACATCCACGGCGAGGCGCTGAAAGGTATCATCGACACCTCGGGTTCGAAGGACATCCCGCCGGGACATCCCGTCCACACCTTCGAGCAGGAGAACAGGGCGCTGGAGGAGCGGCTCGAAAAGCTCGGCTCGCTGTTCGAAGGGCTTGCAGGCGGAGAGGCGCCGGCGGTCGAAAAGACGCTCGAGGAACTTCGCGCCTGCTTCCGGGAGCTCGCGGAAGTGGACAGGCACTACTCGAGGAAGGAGAACCTCCTCTTCCCCTATCTCGAGAAATACGGCATCACCGGCCCGTCGACGGTGATGTGGGGAAAGCACGACGAGGCGCGCGAGCTCCTCGGTGCGGCCGTCGAGGCACTCGACGCCATGGAGCAGCCGACGTCCGACGAGCTCCGGTCGACCGCGGAGCTGGTTCTCGAACCAGCCGCCCGGGCGGTCGACGAGATGATCTTCAAGGAGGAGGAGATCCTCTTCCCCATGAGCCTGGACACGCTGAACGAGCTCGAGTGGTACGAGATCGCACTCCAGAGCCCCGAGATCGGGTACTGCCTGTTCTCGCCGGACGAGCAGTGGCGTCCCGCACAGGCAGCGGAGGAGGAGAAGACCGGGGAAGGCGACGGGCGCATCACGCTCCCCTCGGGCAGCTTCAGCCTGGACGAGCTGACCGCCATACTGAACACGCTTCCGGTCGATCTCACATTCGTGGACCGCGACGACCGCGTGCGCTGGTTCTCCCAGGGGGAGGAGCGCATCTTCCAGCGGAGCCTGGCCATCCTGGGGCGGCGGGTGCAGCAGTGCCATCCGCCTGCCAGCGTGGACGTCGTTCAGAGGATAGTCGACGATTTCCGGGCCGGGCGCGAGGACCGGGCCGCGTTCTGGATCACTCTGGGCGGGAAATTCGTGCACATCGAGTACTTCGCGCTGCGGGACCCCGAAGGTACGTATCTCGGCACGCTGGAAGTGACCCAGGACCTCACGGAGAAGAGGAAGCTCGAGGGCGAGCAGCGCCTCCTGAGCTACAACAGGCGCTGAGAACGGGGAATCAGTCAGAAAACGTATGAACAACCCGTGCCGGAGAGTGCTGAGAGGCACCACATGATGCCTTCCGACAGAGACAGGAACCGGGAGCGGACCGCCCCCGATCCGGGAGACATCACTCCCGAATCGAAGGTCGGCCGGATCCTGGAACGCTGGCCCGGTCTCGAGGATGTCCTCGTGGAGATGTCTCCTGCCTTCCGGAAGCTCAGGAACCCGGTGCTCCGGAAGACCGTGGCCCGCGTCGCCACGCTCCGCCAGGTGGCGGATGTCGGGAACGTGGACCTGGGGACGCTCATCAACCGGCTCCGGCAGGAGGCGGGGCTCGGCGGGATCACGGTGGAAGGCGAAAGCTCGTCTTCGGAGTCCGCGGGCCCTCCCGCCTGGTATTCCGGCGAGGCGGTGGTGAAGACGTTCGACGCCCGGCCCGTCATCACTTCCGGCGGCCAGCCCCTGGGTACGGTCATGGAAGACATCGGGCGTCTCGAACCGGGCCAGATCTACGAGCTCGTGACTCCCTTCGTGCCCGCCCCGCTCATCGAACGGGTCCGGGAAAAGGGCTTCCTCGCCTGGTCGAGCTCCGGGCCTTCCGGCACGGTCCGGACTTTCATCACTCCCGCCGATTCTTGACACCGCTCTGTCTCAGAGATACACTTGAGCGAAACATGGCCCGAAACGTGCTGATTGAGAGCGCGGCGGGCGGCCGGGGCGGACCCGGGGTCTCCACACACCGGTGAGGCACGTGCATGATCAGGAATCTCGAGCGGCTGACGGAACGGGAGTTCGATGTCCTCATCATCGGAGGAGGCATCTACGGTGCCACCGCGGCCCGGGACGCATCTTCGCGCGGCCTCTCCGTGGCGCTTGTCGAGAAAGGCGACTTCGGCGGCGCGACCTCGATGAACAGCCTCAAAACGGTCCACGGCGGCCTCCGCTATCTCCAGCAGCTCGACTTCAAACGCATGCGCGAATCGATCGGGGAGCGCAGCACGCTGCTCCGCATCGCTCCCCATCTCGTCGAACCGCTCCCCTTCCTCATACCGACGTACGGCCACGGGACGAAAGGAAGGGAAGCCCTCGCGCTCGGTCTCATGATCAACGACATCGTCGGGTACGACCGGAACAGGGGGCTCGATCCTTCGCGGCACATCCCGTCCGGCAGAATGCTGTCCCGGGAGGAGTGCCGGTCGGCGATACCCGGGATCGATCACCGCGGCCTCACCGGCGGAGCCCTGTGGCACGACTGCCTGATGTACAGCACCGAGCGGCTGCTCCTCTCGTTTCTCCTGTCCGCGGAGCGGGAGGGTGCGGTTCCCGCCAACTACGCGGAAGCGCTTCGTTTCATCATCGAAGGCGGGAAAGTGCTGGGAGCCGAGGTCAGGGACGTTCTCACCGGCGACACCTTCGTGGTCAGGGCGAGGGTCTGCCTCAACATGACCGGTCCCTGGCTCGACGAGGTCATCGGACGTGCGGCGGGAGTGAAGACCCGGAAGAGGCTCTTCCCCTCCAAGGCCATGAACATCGTGGTGGGAAAGCTCTTCGACGATCGTGCCGTGGGGCTGCCGAGCAGCCACACCTACCGCGTGGGGACACGCCGGGTGAAGACGGGCTCGCGGTACCTCTTCGCGATCCCCTGGCGGGGCCACACGCTGATCGGTACGACCCACCTGTACTACGACGGCACGCCGGACGGGTTCTCAGTGACGGAGGAGGACATCGGACAGTTCCTCGAAGAGGTGAATGGAGCCCTGCCGTCTCTGGAGTTCGGGCCGGAGGACGTTCTGTTCGCCTACGGCGGCATCCTCCCCATGACACGGGAGAGCGCGGACCGTGACAGGGTCGACCTCGTCAAGCACTACCGCATCCACGACCACGGAAAGGAAGACTCGCTCGACGGGCTGGTCTCGGTTCTCGGCGTCAAGTACACCACCGCCCGTGACGTGTCGAAGAAGGCCATCGATCACGTGTTCAGGAAGCTCGAATACTCCCCGACCGCCTCCGTTTCGACCCGTCGCCCCCTCGCAGGAGGCGACATCGAACACTTCGATTCCTTCGCGGCCGACAGCAGGAGACTGAAGCCAGCCTCCATGCCCGAGGAGGTTTTCGATCATCTGCTCCGCTCCCACGGGACGGACTACGTCCGGGTCCTCGCGTTGATCGACACCGAAAAGAAGCCGGAGCTGGCCGGGGGACTGAAGGAAGGCTGTCCCGTGATCCCGGCACAGGTACTCCAGGCCGTCCGGGAGGAGATGGCGGTGAAATTGACGGATGCGGTCATGCGGAGAACCGAGCTGGGTTCGACGGGGTACCCGGGTGAGCAGGCCCTCCGGATCTGCGCGGGTATCATGGCGGGCGAGCTGGGATGGGATCCGCAGCGCACGGATCGGGAGATGGAAGAGACCCGGGCCCTCTTCAGAGTGTTCCTTCCATGACCTCGGTGAAGAGCCTTTCCGCCTTTCCCTCCATTCTCGCCACGATCTCCTCGACGACTTCGGTCATGTCGTCCACTACCCGGGGATCACTGAGACTGCTCATGTTGACGAACACGTTGAGGAGGGCCGCCCTGATGGCCGCCTCGGCCAGCAGTGCGCCGGACACGGCGTCGGAGACGACATTCTCGTTGCCCTTCCCCGCAGCCTCTACCGCAGACTCGAGAACTTCCAGGGCGAGCGAGGCCGTTTCGAGCGGTACGGCCGCCGCCGTCTTGAGCCTGTCCTGGACCGCCGCATCCCGCTGCTCGCGGTCCTCCTCGGACTCCTTCGGGAGGCCATACGCATCCATGAGCCGCCGGAAAGCCCGGGAGTCGGCATCCATGAGCTCGAGAAACCTCACCATCTGGGTGTCGAGGGTCCGGCTCAGGGAACTGAAGAAATCCTCCACATCCCGACACTTCTTTTTCCCGACGGTGAGATTGGCATACATGGCGAGCAGTGCACAGGCCAGGGCACCCGCCAGAGCCGAGGCCGAACCGCCTCCGGGGACCGATTCGGAACCGGCCAGGTCGCGGAGAAACGTCTCGATCTGCTGATCCTTGTACATGGGATGAAGTTATCACGATCCGCCCCCGGGGACAAGACCGTTCGCACGGCGGTGTTTCCCGGCGACGAGCATGATGAAACCCAACCACCCCACCTCCCAGAATCCCGAATGGGTTGACAAAGGAATACGAGCGTGATAGTAATTGAAAACAGTGTCCCGGATCACTCCACCGGGCCCGCTGAATAGATCCCCTTGCACGGAGGACAGAATGACTGCCGATAAGGAAAAAGAGCTCGAGGCCGTGCAGAACGAACTTGGCGATTGCAAGCGATGCTCTCTCTCGAAGAGTAGAACGAACATCGTGTTCGGTGACGGGAGCGCCCGGGCGCGCGTCATGTTCGTCGGCGAGGCCCCCGGTTTCCATGAAGATGTTCAGGGGCTGCCGTTCGTGGGATCGGCGGGGAAACTCCTGAGCCGGTTTCTCGAAGAGATCGGCCTGAAACGTTCCGAGGTCTACATCACCAACATCGTCAAGTGCCGTCCTCCCGACAACAGAGATCCGCTCACACAGGAAATCGAAACCTGCCGGCAGTTCCTGGCCCGACAGCTGGAAGTCATGAAGCCTGCCGTTGTGTGCACGCTCGGGAATCACGCGACCAGGACGCTGCTCGGACGTCCCGTGAGCATCACGAAGATTCGAGGAAAGGCGCAGGAGCACGAGGGGCACTTCATCTTTCCCATGCTGCATCCGGCTGCCGCCCTCCACAAGGGCGACATGATGGAGAAAGTGCGGGAGGACTTCCGGAACCTGCGGAAGTTTCTCGACAGGAACATCGAGCCCGAACCGGCGCAGAAGCAGCTGGAACTGTTTTGAGGACACCCCGGACATCGGCGGCCGGAACGATCCTGGTCATCCGGTTCTCCTCCCTCGGAGACATTGTCCTGACCGAACCCGCGACGCGGGCGATCAGGAAGAGGTTCGCCCGGTCCGGGATCCACTACCTCACGAAATCGATGTACGAAGGGATTGTCGGCCGGTTCGAATCGGTCGACCGGGTGATACCGTACGATGAAAAGACCGGACTGACGGGTCTCCTCCGCACGGCGAGCCTGCTCAGGAAGCGGTCCTATCGCATGATCATCGATCTCCACGGAAGCACACGGAGCCGCTTCACGAGGCTCCTGCTCGCCGGGGTACCGGCACGTACTATCAGGAAGAACCGGTTCAGGAGGCTTCTCCTGGTGCGGTTCCGCACGGGAAAGGGCGGAGAGTGGCCGACCACGGTCGATCGATACCTCGCGTGCCTGCCGGACGGCGCGGGCGCCGCAGACATCGACCGGGTGCCGCGCATCGATCTGCCGGAATCCGTGCGAACCGAGGCGAAACGGATTCTCGCGGGCAGCGGACCGACGTCTCCGGAACTTCCCCCGGGCCGGATCCCCGTTCTGGCCCTGGCGCCGGGTGCCCGGTGGCATACCAAGCGGTGGCCGTCCGACAGGTTCGCAGAGCTCGGGCGCCGGTTCGCCCGTCGTTTCGCCGTCCGGGTCGTCGTCCTCGGCGGCCCGGAGGACCGACTGCTCTGTGAAGGAGTGGCCGGGAGCATCGGATCCGAAGCGGAGAGTGTCGCCGGCCGGACATCGCTCGAACAGGCGGCGGGCATCCTCGAAGCTTCGAGCCTTCTCATCACCAACGACACGGGGCTCCTGCATCTCGCGACGGCCGTGGGGACACCCGCTCTCGCAATCTTCGGACCGACCACGAGAGAACTCGGCTTCTACCCGCCGGGTGAGCTCGCACGCGTCCTCGAGCGGGATCTCCCCTGCAGGCCGTGCACGACAAAGGGCAGCCGTTCCTGTCCCATCGGAACCCACGAGTGCATGCTGGGGATTCCCGTCGACGAGGCGCTGGAAGAAGCCGTAGCCCTCTTCGAGAAAACGGACGGGTGACTCGATGCCGAAACCTCTCCGCTGGCCGGTCCTCTACAACGTCCTCGGCATTCCCGTCATGCAGGCAGCGCTCATGATCGGCTCTCTCTTCAGCGAGAAGGCCCGGCGGACACGCAGGGGACGAAGAGAGGCTCTGCGGAAGATACCCGAGGTCGTCGCCGGGACCGGGGGGAAGAACCCGCGGTTCTGGTTCCACGCCGCTTCAGCCGGCGAATTTCTCCAGATCCGTCCCCTGATGGCGAAGCTCCGCGACCGTTATCCGGGAGGCGCTTTCCTCGCAACGTTCTTCTCGCACTCTGCCGAGCAGCTGGCAGGGGAGTGCGAGTACAAGGACATCTCCCTCTATTTCCCCGGCGACACGAAGATGCGGGTCCGGAAGCTCCTCACCGCCGCCCGGCCGGACATCATCCTGTTTTCGAAGTACGACGTCTGGCCCAATCTGGCGTGGGAATCCTCGAAGCGCGGGGTGAGGCTCGCCGTCGTCGGAGCCACCCTCCACGAGCGCTCCGGAAGGCTGTTCCGCGGTACGCGGGGGCTCTACCGGGACATCCACCGGCACGTCGATTTCGT
>CAZMKB010000120.1:0-10183 GCA_964566685.1 uncultured Gemmatimonadota bacterium
ACTTTTCCTGCGGTCTGTGTATGGCGACGAAGATCACCACCGCCGGGTCGTCCACCGGAAAGAATCCGCCGAAGGAAGAGACGTAGAGACCGTCGACGTAGCCCTTGCCAGGCACGGCCTGCTCGGCGGTACCGGTCTTGCCCGCGACGGGGAACGACCCGACGGCTGCTCCCGAGCCGGTGCCGCTTTTGACCACCTCTGCCAGGAAGTCCTTCAGTGTGCGGGAGGTCTGCCGCGATATCGGGTTCCAGAGGACGTTGCGCCCGGAGGACCAGACGGTCCTGCCGTCCACGCTCTTTACCTCTTTCACGATGTTCGGCACGAGGAGCTCGCCGCCGTTGGCGACGGCGGCGTAGGCCATGGCCATCTGCAGCGCGGTGACCGACACCTCCTGGCCGTAGGACATGCTCTGCACGCTGTAGCCCGACCAGCCCGGATCACCCGGCTGGTTGAGGATGCCGTTCTCCTCGGGGACGAACCGGATCCCGGTGGCGCTTCCGATGCCGAAGTCCTTCACCAGCCGGACGAATCCTTCCTCCGACGTGCGGCTGATGAGCTTCACCATGCCGATGTTGCTCGACCGGGCGAAGACGTCCTTCACGGTGAGCCACTGCTCGGGGTGCGGGTCCTCGATGGTGCGCCCGCCGATCCGGTAGGAGCCGTTCTCACAGAAGACGAGCTCGTCGGGCTCCACGGCCCCCTGTTCCACCAGGGAGGCCATCGAGATCAGCTTGAAGGAGGAGCCGGGCTCGAACAGGTCCATGGTGGCCCTGTTCCGGAGCAGGTCGTTGATGCCATCACCGAAGGGCGGCCTGAGCCGGTAGAGGTCGATCGTGGGGTAGCTGGCCATGCCCAGGATGTCGCCGGTCCGGGGATCGACCGCCACGATGGAGCCTCCCTCGGCACCGGCGTCGCGCACGGCCCGCCTGAGGGCGAGCTCCATGATCTCCTGGAGCCTCGTATCGACGGTGAGGTACACGTCGTGACCGGGAACGGGATCCTTCTTCTGCAGGCCGAGGTCGACGTAGATCCGGCCCCAGGCGTCCCTCACCATGTATACCCAGCCGTTGGTGCCGAGCAGGTACTCCTCGAGGCTCAGCTCGAGGCCCCAGAGGCCGGTGTTGTCTATGCCGCAGTAACCGATGACCTGGGCCAGCTGGCTGCCGGCCGGGTAGTAGCGGCCCTTCCCCTCGCGGCAGTCGAGGCCTTCTATTCCCAGCTCCGAGAGCTCCCTCTTCGTCGAGTAGGGCTGGCGGCGGGACAGCCACACGAACTTCCGGGGCGACGAGAGCTTCCTGCGGACCGAGGACGACGACAGCCCGAGCACCTTGGCGATCTTCGCCCCGGCCGGGTCGGATATCTGCTGCGGGTCGGCGCACACCGACACGATGTCGCGCGAAACGGCGAGCGACCGGCCGTTCCGGTCGAAGATCGTTCCCCGGTCGGCCAGGAGCGTCTTCTTCAGGTAGTGCTGATCGAAGGCCCGATCGCGGTAGGCGGCGTGGTGGATGAGCTGCAGCTCGACCATCCGGGCAAGGAGGATGACGAACAGTGCCAGTCCAAAATAGATGAAGTGGCGCAGGCGGTTCGCGAGTTTGTCATCCCTCGACATGCTCTCTTCCTCCCCGAATCGTGTCGCTCGAGCCCGCGGGCGGCGGCCGTTGCCGGGTGCGGCCCGCCGGTGCCTCTGTGACGGAGACCGCCGGCAGACCCGTTACCGGGTACCCGTCCGTGCTGTGCTGTCGATGATTACGTAGACGATGTCTTCCTGGCCCGGGAAGACCATGCCGAGCTCGCGCACGCCGCGCCGCACGAGGGCGGACCGGGAGGTGAGTTCTCCCAGGTCCCGGCGGAGACCGTCGACCTCGTCGGAAAGGGCGAGGAGCTCCTGCCTGAGCGCCTCCTTTTCCCGGTTGAGACGTCTGACGGTGCTCCGCGACCAGACGGAGTAGCACGTGAGAACGACGACGACGATGAGTATCACGAACCCGAGCCGGACGACTTCGAACCTGCCTCTGATCCCCCTCCGTTTGATCTCCCGATAGCGGCGGATGTAACGGTTCAAGAGGCCCTCCCCTCCAAGGACCGCTTGAACGCTCTCAACCGCGCGCTCCTTGCACGCGGGTTGGCCTGTGTTTCTTCACCGGTCGGCCTCACCACCTTCTTCGTGAGTCGATCACCCTCTGATCGTCCGTCACACCAGGGGTTTCGTTCCGGAGGGGGACAGAGGCAGTTCTTTTCGGCTTCTATGAAAAATCGCTTGACGATCCTGTCTTCCAGGGAGTGGTAGGAGATGACGACGAGCACACCGCCGGGAGAGAGACGGGACAGGAGAATCGGCAGACCCCGTTCGAGCGAGGCCAGCTCGAGATTGACGGCGATGCGAAGCGCCTGCCAGATCCTGGCGAGCGACTTGATCCGGTAGCGCGGGTCCGCCGCCTTCTCCACGACGCGTGCGAGATCCGCCGTGGTCCGGATCTCCGCCTTTTCCCGGGCCCTGACGACGGCGTCGGCGATCCGCCTGCTCCGGCGCTCCTCGCCGAAGTCGCGGAAGATCCCGGCCAGCTCGTCCCGGCTCAGGTGATTCAGGAGCCGCCGCGCCGTGAACTCGGCATCGGTTCCCATCCGCATGTCGAGCGGCTCGTCCCGCATGAACGAGAAGCCGCGGTCCGAGCCGAGCTGGATCGACGACATGCCGAGATCGGCGACGATGCCGTCGAACCAGCGGTCGCTTTCGATGTAATCGGTGAGGTCGGCGAAGTTGGCCTGGATGAGGCTGACCCGGTCGCCGAAGCGCGCCAGCCTCCGGCGGGCGAGCTCGAGAGCCTGGGGGTCGCGGTCGATGCCGGTGAGCCGTCCCCCGGGGGAGCTCCGCTCGAGGATTCCTTCGGCGTGGGAGCCTCCGCCGACCGTGCAGTCGAGGTAGTGTCCTCCCGACCGGGGTTCGAGAAACCGGAGGCTTTCTTCGAGGAGCACCGGAATGTGGCGGCTTTCGTGAACGTCCGTCACGCTCTTCTCCCCTTCTCCTTTTCTCCGACTCACCGCGCTAAGCTGCACTCACCACCTGACCACGCTACTCGAAGTATTCGGAAAGATTGACCTGGCCGAGTACTTCCTCGGCAAGCTGTTCGTACGGTTTTCCGACACTGCTCCGGTAGGACGTCCAGCGATCGGGATGCCAGAACTCGATGTGATCGATGACACCGATGATGAGGACGTCCTTCTCGATGCCGGCATACTCCAGGAACTCCGGGGGGATTGTGATGCGTCCGCCGTCGTCCAGCTTGGCGTCCGTGGTGTTGTAGCCGAGCTGGCGGAAGAAGTCGCGGTCGCTCTTCTTCCCGAACGTCGTGGGCATGAAGCTCCGGAGGTACTGGAGCCAGCGCTCCCGCGGGAAGATGAAGAGGCACCCCTCGAGACCTTTCGAGATGACGTACTGCTTCCCTTTCGTCATCCTGCGGTACTTGGAGGGAAGATTGACCCGGTTCTTGTGGTCTACGGTGTGCGAGTAGTTACCGGTGTAACCGAGCATGGAAGGCCGCGACGTCAGAGTATTAAAATCACCCACCTTCTCCCACAAAATCCCTCGATGCACTATAGTGTATCCGATTTCCCCCGATTTGTCAAGAGAAAAAACGGCGAAAATCCCTACTTTTTTCAGGAAATTACACGGATGGGTGGAGGCGTTTCCTGAAGGGGGAATCGGGCGGTGGAGACAGGTATGAGAGAATTCGGACGGGAAGGAATATCACGCTGTCTTTCAAGGAGTTTCGGGTTCGAGTGGGACCCGGGGGTGCGACCGGCCGGAAAACCCCCCTCGCGAGACGGGAGAGGTGTTCGATTCAAGTCGTTACAGCGCAGAGGCTTGGAAGGCCGGTGAGGCCGGAAAGAATCGATTCGGTGGGTTTCTAGCCCGTGGCACGGCCGAGCGCCCACTCGACCGCCTCTTTTGCGCTCTCGGCGCGGACGACGGTGTCGGGCTCGCGCCCCTCCATGCGCCAGGTCCCGAGGCCCACGACCGGCGTGCCGGTTCGAAGCGCCAGGGCGATCTCCGAGAGGGTGCCGTAGCCGCCGCCGACGGCGATGCAGCAGTCGGCCGTCTTGACGATGATGATGTTCCGGGCCTCGCCCATGCCGGTGGCGACGGCGACCCGGACGTGGGGATTGGCGTCGCGCCTGCTGTCGCCCGGGAGGATGCCGACGGTGAGGCCGCCCTCCTCCACGGCGCCCCGGCAGGCCTCCTCCATCACACCCCCCAGGCCTCCGCAGACGAGCACGGCACCGGCGCGTGCGATGAGCCGTCCCGCCTCGCGGGCGATCCCGCGCTCCCTCTCGGTCGGCCGCGACGCACCGATGACACCGATGACGACGATTCGCCCGGACGGCGTCATGACCCAACCTTCGTCATGGGCCGCCCGCAGCAGACGAGCTCGCCGCCCCCCGCTTCCTTCACCTCGACGACGTTGCCGCAGACCCGGCAGCGGAAGATTTCACCGGCGTTCCGGACGTTGGGCATGCGATTCTCCTTTCAGGATATTGCGGTGTTCCGATGTTCCCCCGTGTCACCTCCACGAGCGGAGGCCCCCGGCAACTCGTGCACCTGTCTGCGTCCGGCGTCCACACCAGAACGGTTCGATCCGCCAGTGATAATACACGTCGCTCCCGGGCCGGTCAAGACTGTCTTCACGCCGTCCGGCGGCCTTTCGCCCGGTCGGCCGTCGTGTTACATTCAGTGAAAGCCGTCAACGCAATCGACGATTCCGAAGTGCGAAGAAAGCGGAGTGCGCGTGAGAAGCCACGCACGATAACGTCCGGGATGTCGTTTTGCGCCGCGGGATCAAGGATACCGGCAGCGCGGAGGAAGGAGCACACGATGAGAAAACTCTGGATCGTACTGGCACTGCTCGCCGCCTTCGAAGCGGGGAGGATCTTCGAGACGGTCGTCGTCGGGTCGCATGCGGCCGAGGCGGCCGACCGGGTCATGGTAGAGGTGGATCAGCTCCACTGGGACCTGGCGGACATCGCCCGCGCCATCCGCGAGTCACGCTGAGAGGAGAGCGAAGAAGCCGCCTCCTGCGCTCCATCAATCTCAGAAAGTGGATGAGACGATGGCTTCAACTTGATTTAATACAGTAGATTATACATATTCGGCTTGAACCGCCCCAACTCGGCCTGCGCTCACCGGGCAACGATCGTCTTTCACACCCCCCCCCGCTCCCAGGTATCACTGATCGGTTCGGTACGGATCAGTTGACAGAAAATACTGTATCTGTTATAATGTGTGGACACAGATAAAAGTATTCTCACCCGATCAATTTTATCCGCATTGAGTACGCGGAAGAAGACAGGGGCGTCCCGCTTCTGTACTCCCCTTCGTAAGCGGGAGTCCATTCGAACAATCAAGTACAGGAAAGGCAGCTTCCGGGATTCGCTTTGTTCGCACATCGGGACATCATCAGAAGAGCGAAAACGGCTTATCGGCACTACTGGAAAGGGACCGGCACCGGGACCAGGCGGCTCTTTCTCCGGCGCCTGCTGATACTGGCGACGGGGCGCAGGGTGCCGGTACAGCTCTGGCTCGGGGTGACCCATCGCTGCCAGTGCCGCTGCCTGCACTGCTTCGTCGGCGAGCAGCTGAACTCGCGGGAGCCCGAGCTGACTGCCGGAGAAATCAGGGAGGTCATCGACATCGCCCGGAAGGCAGGCGTCATCGAACTCATCTTCTTCGGCGGTGAACCTCTCCTTCGCGGGGACACGGTCGAGCATGTCGCCTACGCCAGGAGCCGCGGCCTCCTCCCCACCGTCTACACGAACGGCATCCTCCTCGATGAACCGATGGTCCGGGAGCTGAAGCGGGCGGGTCTCAACCGATGCAACGTCTCCCTCGACAGCGCCGATCCCGGCGTCCACGACGCGAAGCGCTCGCACCCCGGCTGCTGGGAACGGGCGGTGGCGGGACTCGAGAGGCTCGTATCCCACGACATCACAGCGAACATCTGGACCTACGCCGCGAAGGAGGAAGTGCGGGACAACGGCATGAAGGACCTCAGGAACATCATCTCGCTCGGGCGGGAACTGGGTGTCGGCTCGGTCGTGATCCTCTTCCCCATTGCGTCGGGGAACTGGTCCTGCGCAACCGACGAGGTCCTGACTCTCGAGGAGCGCGAGAAGGTGAGGACTCTCTGGGATCCTCCGTTCGTGCACCTGGAGCACCCGACCGAATCGACGATGTGCACCGCCGGCCGGCGGTTTCTCTATGTCTCCCCGCAGGGAGAGCTCATTGCCTGCCCCTGCATACCCTTTTCCTACGGAAACATCAGGACCGACGACTTCATGAAGCTGGTCAGGCGGGTCACCGCCGACATGTGCCAGTACTACGACAGGCTCCTGGGGGAGTGCATCATGCAGAAACCGGAGTTTCGAAGGGCGCTGGCCCGAAGGAAGGGAGAATCGGCCCCGCCGTGGGATGGTGAGGAGTCTTGACCCGTTTTCCCCGGAATATGGCATCCGGGGATCTCCGGTAGTACTAATTCGTTTCACACTCTCGAACGAAAGACGGATCACCGCGAATTTTCCGGCCCGATCCGGAAAAAACAAGTTGACAAACACGCAAAAGTATGGTACAATAAGCGAAATAGCAAGGAAAACGCTTTTTCTTGTTTACCGGTATCTGCGAAGGGGGTGCGGTCTATGCGAAAAACCGTTTTCACGCTGGTCACGGGAACGCTCCTTCTCTCTCTCACCCTGATTCCCGGCGCGAGCACCGGGGAGGTGGCGGAGTTACCCGGCGACGGCGGCGGCTTCCGGGGACCCTGCGGCATCATGGAGCTCATCGAGGTCAAGGGCCCTCCGGCTCTGCAGTCAGGCGTCATCGACGCATGGACGACGGCGACACCGCATGCCGATCCGTGGGACGAGGTCTACTCGTTCGAGATCGGCGTCGACACGCTGGCGTTCGTCTCACTCTACTACTTCGAAGAGGGAGGATACATACCGCTTCAGTACATCCGGGTCTGGGACTGCGGGACCTTCCGGGCGCGCAGCACCTGCCAGTACGACTGGACCATCGGTCCGCTTCCCCCCGGCTACACCTGGCTCCTGGTCAACTACTATCCTCCGGAAGTGGTACCCGACTTCCCCGGTGACTTCGACTGGGCGACCCGTGTCGGTGACAGCACCTTCGGTTTCCCCGACCCCATGAACACGCGGCCGGAGTGCTTCACGCTCGCGCCGTAGTGATCCCTGTCGAACACACACGGTGAGGGGCTGATTCGGGCACCGAGTTATCAGTTCCGTGCGTCGTGGCTGCGACGAATTCCTCTATGGCACGGGCTGGGAAGTCGCCTGCCGACCTGCGACCACGATTCCTGTTCATCAGATCGAAAAAGCGAAAAGAGTTTCTTTCGCGAGTCATCCGGGGAGGTTCAGGGTGTAACGGGACAGAAGCGGTTGGGTCGAGTGCGATGTGACCTGTATCGAGCTTCTCTCGCCGATATTCCCCTGCGGCGGATAAAGCGTGACTTTTACCGTCCGGAGATCTTCACGAGCTCCCTGAGAGAATCGATTTCCATGGCTTGCTTGCCGACGAGCTGCTGGAGCTTGTCGATTTCTTTTCTCAGGAATTCCTTCTCCCTGACGTCCTCGTTGCGTTCGAGAACCCTGGCCGCGCCTTCCAGGAATCGATTCTTCCACTTGTAGTACTGGGGCTGGCTGATCCCGTGTTCGCGGCACACATCCGCGACTGTTCGGTCACCGGTAAATCCCTCGAGGACGATGCGGACCTTCTCCTCCACGGTCCATCTCCGCATTTTCACGACTCCCCCTCGTGCGTGTCTATCGGAGTATATCCGGTTCCTCCAGTCGCCGGTAAGGCGCTCTCCCGGGAGCCCGGCTATGGGCTTCCCGATTCGGGCTGTCGAGAGGTCCCTCCCGGCCTTTTATCCCTCGGGATGATCAGGGACTTCCGTTCCCCCACAGCTCGATCCAGTCGACGGCGAGCTGGCCATACGTGTTGAACTGGCTCCAGGCGCTGCCGGTCGCATCGATCTTCACGGTGAGCGGCCGTCCGGCCTTGATCTGGTTCACCGGGATCTCGATCTCGTGGACGACCCAGTACTCCTCGGTGGAGGGATCTGAATCACAGGAGTAGACCTCCACGAAATCGCCGTGCTTTCCCAGAACGAAGACGGTGAAGCTGTCATCAGCGACACCGTCGAGTGTTCTCATGACGATTCCACGCGTCGAGCCCGGGTGAGGAAAGAGCGTCACCATGGCAGTCGCCGCATCGGGATCTTCCGGAACACCGTTCTCGAACCAGATGGCCCGGCAGCTTCCGTCAGGCGAGTCGGGATCGGTGGCGATGGCGCCCCAGGAGCCGCCGTGGGTCGCTGGCTCCACCGGCCCCCACCCGGTTCCGTCGTGCTCCTCGAAGCTCGCCAGGTCGGTGCCGAGATCGATCTCGTCGAGGAGAACGTCGTATTCGGAAAGGAGTGTTGCGGGAAGGAAGAAGAAAACACTCACGACACCTGTCAGGATGATTACCAAGGATTTCATGACGACACCCTCCTTTTCCATTATGATTCTCATTGCTGTCTTCTGTGATCCTACGTATCGTATGTTAGTCCGATGCAGGTTGAGTCCCGGAGAGCCTCCTTCCTTACTCACCTGAGAGGTCGCTCATCAGTACTGCTTCCTGTTCGATGATGGTGACAGTGGTCACATCATCCGGGTAGTAGACGCCGAAACCGTCGTAGTCGGGGTAGTCGTCGTGGTAGAGTATCCAGAACAGGCTCCCGCCCGCCGCGAGCCCCTGACTGGCTCCTTCGTAGATCTCGTCGTACCATCCCTGGTAGAACTCATCTCGTGTCGCGAGCGGGCGCTGTTTCCCGAACTCTTCGAGAATGACCGGTTTGCCGAGGAGGTCCTCGGTGTCGATGATGTGATCCGATGCCCACTGCATCGATTCTGTGAAGTCCATCGACCACCAGTCGGGCCAGACGTGAAACGTTGCGAAGTCGATGCTCCACGGTTCGTGGTTCCGGATGAAGTCCACCCCCTGCGTGCGCATCCAGGATTTCGGATTGTGTGCCGGTCCGGTCTGCCCGTAGAATCCCTCCGAGCCGGTGGTGACCAGGTGCTTCGGATCGATCGACTTGACGAACGCCGACATGGTCTCGACCCACTCCTGCAGGGTGTCGCCGGAGGGGTCGGATGTGCAGCGAGGCTCGTTGGCGAGCTCCCAGGCGAAGATCGTCGGATCGTCGCGGTACACCCGGCCGTTCACCGTGTTGACTCTCGTGAGTACCGTTTCGATGTGATCCATGTACCACTGCCGGCAGTTCCCATCGGTGTAGAAATCGTCATGATCCTCCGCCGTTGGGCTCCATTCGACGTACTGGTCCATGCCGCCGTAGTCCGACCAGTTGTTCACGAACGCGAGGATCACCCTGAGGCCCTCCTGGGTGGCTTTGTCGAGCACGTAGTCGAGACCCTCGAACACGTACTCCTGGTAGACGCCGGGCGATGTCTGGAGGGCGTTCCACTGGCCCTCCCCGTCGTTGAACGCCCAGGTCCGCATGACCGTGAGCCCCATCGCAGCCGCCTCCTCCTGCACTTCATCGACATACGGTCTCAGCTCCTCGTCGGCGGCGTAGACCATCTGGTAGTAGTTGTTGAGGCCGGCGAAGTAGTAGGGGGCGCACCCTTCGGTGAAGTGATTGTCCTCTCTGCCCGCGAAGCCGGCGGCGGTGTCGGTCGGTGGCCTTGTCGGGATGAAGGTCACCCCTGCAAAGGAAGCGGTTGCATCGGAGGTCAGAAGCCCCAGGAGGCCATCGGTGCAGCTGGTTGTAGCGACCGCCGCACCTCCCGTCTCACAGACCACCACGTCTCCGGTCTTGTATATCTTCATCCGCACCGGATAATCGTCGATGGTCACCGGGGCCTGTCCCAGGAAGCTCCACACGCCTCCGGTCTTTCGTTCCATGGTGAGGAAGGGATCAGATCCCGGATCGAAATAGGCGACGGCGTAGTTGTCGCCGTCGATGAAATCGAAGAGGAAACCGACGGCGCCGGTATCTCCGAGCGGTGAGACATCGGCCCAGAAGGTCCAGTCCCCCTTCCCTTGGTTGTAGGTCGTGATATAGCTTTCACCGGAGGGCTGGCTGTCCTGGATGAATGTCCCGCC
>CAZMKB010000121.1:0-9227 GCA_964566685.1 uncultured Gemmatimonadota bacterium
AATACAACCGGTGGGGCAAGTCAACTGCACCCTCCGCGAGGGGCCGTCCCGGGACGACGGTCCTCACGGGTGCGGCTTCGATCACTCCCGCACGTGATCATCGGTGAACGGCGGGGTGCCCGGAGCTCGTCTCGTCTCCGGTCATTCGCCGATCACCTTCACGAGGACCCGCTTCGGGCGGCGTCCGTCGAACTCGCCGTAGAAGATCTGCTCCCACGGTCCGAAGTCGAGCTTTCCCTTCGTGACGGCCACGGTGACGTCGCGTCCCATGATCTGGCGCTTGTGGTGAGCATCGCCGTTGTCCTCCCCGGTTCTGTTGTGCAGGTACCGCTCCGGTGAGGGATCGAAGGGCGCGAGCTCCTCGAGCCACTTCTTGTAGTCCTGGTGGAGCCCGGGCTCATCGTCGTTGATGAAAACCGACGCGGTGATGTGCATGGCGTTGACCAGGCAGAGCCCCTCCTTCACGCCGCTCTTCTTGACGATCTCCTCGACCTTCGGGGTGATGTTGACGAAATCCATCCGTTCGGGAATGTTGAACGTCAGGTACTCGGTGGCAGACTTCATGGCGCTCCTCCCCTCGTATCAGGCATAAATGCTGTTTAACACACGCTGCGTTGAAGGGAGATTAGCCACCCGAGTGGGTACTGTCAACCGGGTTCCCCTTCCCTTCGGAAGAGGTGGTGATTGACACCCCTCGACCGTCCGACTATACTCTCTCCTCGAATGCGACGAACAGGCCGCCCGCAGCGACTCCATGAAATCCGGAAGATCCGGATGGAGCCCATCCGGGAGCTCACGCGTAATGCGGAGAACCGGAACGCAGGGAGAGGACCAGACAGAAAGTAATCCCATGACACTGTTCAGCCCCGCCATAAGGAAATTCCTCTCCTATGCGAAGCCCTACCGCAGGCTGATCGCCGGAGCGACCGTCTGAGGTCTCCTGAAATACAACATTCCGATCATCTTCCCCTGGATCCTGAAGGACGTGATCGATCACCTGACCCACGCGGCAGAGCCGGATGTCCTCCGGATCCACCGTGAAATAGCGCTTCTCATCGTGATCTATCTCATCTGGAACGTGATCGCCTACTTCAGATCTTACCTGGCCGACCGTGCAGACCAGATGCTGATCTTCGATCTGAGACGCGAGCTCTTCGGACATCTGCAGAGGATGTCGCTCGGTTTCTACGAGAAGCGAAAGATAGGCTCGATCGCATCGAGGCTCCTGAGCGACATCGCTCTTGCTCAGAACTTCGTCGGTTCCGTGTTCACCAACACGCTGATGGACCTGAGCTCACTCCTCATCATCTCCGCCCTGCTCTTCTGGATGAACTGGCGCCTGGCGCTGGTCTCCATCGGGATCCTTCCGATTTACGTGGGATTCAACAAGTATTTCAAGAAACACATCCGGGCAACGAGCAGGCTCGCCCAGGAAAAGATGGAAGAAATCGCCGGGGATGTTCAGGAGAAACTGAGCGGCATCTCCATCATCCAGTCCTATACGCGCGAGAAGGTGGAAGAACGGCATTTTCTCGTGGAGAGCCGCACTTACCTGCGCTATCGCATCTCCAACATCAAGAACAACTCGTTCGCGTCGTCGATCGTCGGCTTTCTCACCTCGATCGCGCCGGTGATCGTGGTGTGGTACGGGGCACTGCAGGTCATCGACTGGGGAGACCCGATGCCGCCGAACAAGATGTACACGCCCGGACCACGCATCAACCCTCGCCCTCACCGGTTCACGGCCTTCATGGCCTGCTCCGGGTAGCGGTCACCGGCGGCGGCGCCGACGGGGGCGGCGGCGGCGAGGCGGCGGAGCTCGTCGTCGGTCAGAGCGATCTCGACGGCGGCGGCGTTCTCCTCCAGGTACTTCCGCCTTTTCGTTCCCGGGATCGGCACGATGTCCTCCCCGCGTGAGAGGACCCACGCAAGCGCGATCTGGGCGGGGGTACACCTCTTCTCCCCGGCGATCTCCTCGATCCCATCGAGCAACTCGAGATTGCGTTCCAGGTTCTCACCCTGGAAGCGGGGCGAGTGCTTCCGGAAATCTTTCTCCCCGAAGTCGTCCTCCGACTTGAACCTCGACGTGAGGAACCCCCGCCCGAGCGGGCTGTAGGCAACGAATCCGATACCGAGTACTTGGCAGGCGTCGATGATCCCGGTTTCGACGTAGCGGGTCCACAGCGAGTACTCGGTCTGGAGAGCGGCGATGGGATGGGTCTTCTGAGCCCGGCGGATCGTGTCCACCGCTGCCTCCGAGAGGCCCAGGTAGCGCACCTTGCCCTGGCTCACCAGCTCGGCCATGGCGCCGACAGTCTCCTCGATGGGTGTATCCGGGTCCACGCGGTGCTGGTAGTAGAGGTCGATGGTGTCGACCCGGAGGCGCCGGAGGCTCTCCTTGCAGCATGTTTTGACGTACTCCGGGCGTCCGTCGACCCCGAGGAACTCGCCGCTCTCTCCCCGGACGTTCCCGAACTTCGTCGCGAGAAACACCTTCCCGCGGCGGTCCCGTATCGCCTTTCCAACCAGCTCCTCGTTGTGTCCCATGCCGTACATGTCGGCTGTGTCGAGGAACGTGACACCGAGCTCGATCGCCCGGTGGATCGTCCGTATCGACTCATCGTCGTCGCCCTGGCCGTAGAACTCCGACATTCCCATGCAGCCGAGGCCGATGGCCGACACCTCGGGACCGTTCCTGCCGAGCTTTCTCTTTTTCATGGCATGTCCTTTCGTGAAATGATCCAGAGGGGTTACCCATGACACTCGATACCCAGTATCCCTTTTGTAGGAACAGAAGCCCCACTGCGTCAAGCGTCATTTGGCTCCCGTGACGGGAACGCCGACACTACGTCGAACAACCCACGGGACACTGAATCGCTAGTAATCATTCTGTTCATCCATCTGAGCAAGGGGGGTTTATCAGCGATGAAGTAATGTCGGAAGGGGAAGAGCGAAACCGGCAGCTACCCGGAGACGAGTCGGATCCTGATGAAGCGCGGCCGGTAGATGTCGGACCACGTGAAATGGTCCCAGAAATCGAAGGTGTTGACGTTGTAGCTGACGAGGAGCTCTCCCGGAACCGAGAGATGAGGGTGAGCCTTGGCGTTGTAGGTGTAGATGTCCTGGTCGAAGTCCGGCTCCGGGCACTCGTAGATAATCCGGTACGGGCCCCACGGGCCGACCGGGCTCTCCCCGACGCGAACGGCGACGAACGGGCTCAGCGTGTCGAGCTGGAACACGAGGAGATAGCAGCCGTCGGGGAGAGGAGTCACGCTGAACTCCATGGAGAGGCGGCCTGCCAGAGGGGCCGCGGCGTCGATCGATGTCGTCCATTCCCCGCCGTCCCAGAACCGGAGCTCCTCAGGCCCCGTGAAGGTCTCGGGCATGCGAGCTGCGAGGAGCTTCTTGCTGAAGGGATCGTTCTGCGTCCCGTAGAGGTAGATGTAGCCGTCGGGGTCGGGGCTCCCCGCCGCCTCCGTGTTCGCCATGACCGCCCCGCCGAACACCATCTCGCCGCGTCCGTCGTCCGGGACGTGGTGGAGCGGAATGTCCCGCTGGAGGGCGCCAGCGATCGGCTCGGGGCTCCCGAGCGGCATCGAGACGAGGGCCGAGCCGTCGATCTCGAAGTCGAAAACGCCGCCCCCGCCCTCCTTCATCCGCAGCGCGAAGAGGTGCATCTCTCCATTCAGGGAGAGGCCGTCCATGAACCAGTACCAGTCACCCGGGCTCGATTCCGGCGTGTCGGGGACGAACACCGCTCGCGGATCGCCGTTCTCGTCCGCTGCGAAGAAGAAGTGCATGGAAGAGGGGGCGGGATCCCCGCCTTCGAGCAGGGCCAGTGTGTTGTTGATGAGAACGCTTCCCGGCAGCCGCTCGCCGCCGGGACCGACCTCCCCGATGAAGGTGTCGCCGAAGACGAAGAGCGTCTGCGTGCCGACCGCGCTGCCCGGCGAGTCGTCGCCCGAGAGCGGTATCGAGTAGATGCCGTCGGCGCCGGTCCACCCCGACGTCCTGTCGAAGAGCGAGCTCCACTCGACGGCGGGCTCCACGAGGATACTCTGGCCAAGTGCGTTCGGGGTGATCCAGAGCCCCGTCGCGAAGAAAAAAAAGAGGCCCCTCCTTTCCCGTATCATTTTCATGGCCTGCTCTTCCCGCAGTGCATATCGATGTTTCTATTGTAGCACACCCGCACGGGGAGGTCAATCCCGCGTTATCCCGCATTTATCACGTCTCAATCCCAGCACAGTGCATCCATCTGGCACATTCGGCGATGCAGCCGGAGACGACGGCGCCCCCGGCCACTTCCAGGGGGGGAGTGGACCGCACACAATCGAACAAATATGGATATATTGCACGCTTGATTTTATCGGTGATTAATGATATAATATGTTCACACAAATAATTCGCCGTTCCTCCTCTGGAGGTGTTCATGTTGCGTGTTTTCCTGTTCTTCCTCCTTCTCCTCGGTTCAGGCGACAGGCTCTCGAGCCAGTCGTTCCACCCTGCAAGACGCGACGTGCTCCTCCAGGAAGGTTCCTCCACGGCGACGATCCTCGGAATCGATCCGGACGGCGGGGCTGCGATCGCCGTATTGGCGGATGACGAGGACGGGACGCTCATGGTCGTTCACGTGAATCTGAGCGGCGAGCCGGTGCTGGTCTGGACCGGATCGTGCGGAGGGGTGCCGAACGACATACTATCGCTCGACCTGGACGACAATAGCCTGCCCGATCTGGTCGTGGCCCTGCGGGAAGAGGGGGTGATCCGGAGCTTTCAGAACACCGGCGGGTACCAGTACTCCCCCCTGCAGGAGATTTCAACCGGGAGCAGCCCGTCCCTGATCAGGACCGCCGACATCCTGGGAGACGAGACACTGGAAGTCCTGGTGACGAGCGGCAGCCGGCTGCTCATCTTCACGCGCTCCGCCGGGGGCCTGTTGACGGAATTCGCGCGCTTTCGGCTTCGGGGGCCGCCGGTCGATTTCGAGACGGGAGATTTCAACGGGGACGGCGCATCGGATGTCGTCATCTCGTTCGGCGGTGACGGGACGTATCTCTACCTGGGAGAGGGCGACGGAGGCGTCTTGGAGGTGATCGACATCGGGGACGACTTCCCCGGCATCGGGGATATCCGGGGCCTGGAAACGGCGGACATCGATAACGACGGCCACCGGGACATCCTCGTCATCGACGGCGACGGAGCAGGATACCATGTCCTCTGGGGAGACGGAGAGGGACATTTCCCATCGTTCACGAGACATCACGGTGAACCGCTGACGAACGCCGTCATCGGCCAGGTCGACGGCGTGGGACTGCTCGACATTCTGTCCATCGACACGGTACTCGGACATGTCCGGGTCGACTGCGGCGCTGTCTGCGGTGTCGCCGTCCCGGACGGAGGGATACACGGCGAGGTGCGGTGTCGTACCCGCGGGGCTCCTTCCACCGTGCCTTCATACTGCTTCATCCAGAGGGGAGAGCCGTACCGGTGCGGGCAGGAGACGGTGTGGGCCGATGTCGGGGACTTCGACGCCGACGGCACAATGGACCTCTTCGCCCTCAACCGTCAGAGCGGAACGCTTTCGGTCTTCAGGGGGCGGGGGAACGGCTGTTTCCACACCGCGCGGTCCTATCCCGTGGGTCCGGTCGAGACCGGCATGAAATCCGTCGCCGTGCTCGACGCGAACGAGGACGGTCACGACGATGTCGCGGTCGCATACCGCAGGGTCGACGGCGTCGCGGTGCTCCTCGGCGACGGAGAGGGTGAGCTCGTCTTCCACGACTCGTTCCCCATCGGTGGGGAGGGAACCCACACACTCGACACCGGCGATCTGAACGGGGACGGCCACGAGGACCTGGCGGTCAGAAGCGTTTCGTCGGCCGAGGTTTCCGTGCTGCTCGGCGACGGAACCGGTGACTTCGAACTGCTCGGAGAGTTTCCGACGGATGCCGGCACGCACCTGGTCGAGATCGTGGACATCGACCTGGACGGCCACCTGGATGTGGTCACGCCGAATTCGATCGGGGGAACCATCACGATCCTCCTGGGCGACGGGACCGGAATGCTCTCCCCGCAGGAGCACATCGCCGTGGGATCGAGACCCCATTCCGTGGCGGCCATCGACTTCGACAACGACGGCGAACCGGATCTCGCCACCGCCAACACGGGCGAGGACAGCGTCACCGTTCTCCGCAATTCTGGCGGAGTGCTCGAGGTGATCGGCAAGGTCGAAGTGGGATACAACCCGATATCCATCTGTGCCGGGGACTTCGACGAGGACGGCTTCGATGATCTCGCAACGGCCAATATCGAAGGGTTCTCTCTGAGTGTTCTGCTCGGTGACGGGACAGGATCGTTCGAACGGACGGCGGATGACCTGATCGCGGGCAGGGCTCCACACTTCGTCGTCGCGTTCGACATGGACGGGGACGGACACCTCGACCTCGTCTCGCCCGTGACCGGGATGGACGGGGTTGCGCTGTTCTTCGGTGACGGGACGGGAGGATTTCCCCGGAGGGAACACTACGGGGTGGACGACAACCCGAACTCGATCGCGATCGGGGACTTCAACGGGGATCTCCTGCCCGACGCCGTGACGGCGAATGTGGTCTCGAGCAACATCACCCTCCTCCTCAACGCCCTGGGCGGTCCCGCCAACCTGCCAAAGTGAATCTCGATTCGTGTGTTCTCCCCCGGACTTACGCCCCCCGGGCCAGTCGTGATGACGCCGGTCCCGGGCCACTTTTGCCAGCTCCGGGTCTCTCTCCGATTGGGAAAGCCAATCTCCAGCACGCTTCGCCACCGCAATACCTCCGGCATACACGAAGATGGACGAGTACGATGCTACCTTCACCCGGTTGAGTTGTCGAGGAAGGATGCCGCCCACCCTCACCTCGCCGTCTTGCGGAAGCGGGCCGCGGCCGCGCCGAAGACCGCCGTGCCGATGACCAGGAGCGCCGCGAGCTGCGGCCAGAGGATGGCAACGCCCCCTCCCTTCAGGAACACGCTCCGCACCACCTCGAGGAAGTGCCTGAGGGGATTGGCCAGGGTGAGGTACTGGAACACGACCGGCATGCTGGACACCGGGAACATGAAACCGGACAGGAGCAGCGCGGGCATGAGGAACAGGAAGCTCGCCATGGCTGCCTCCTGCTGCGTCTTCGAGACGGTCGAGATGAGCAGCCCGATGCCGAGCGCCGAGAGCAGGTAGAGGATGCCGGCCACGAACAGGAAGAGGAAGCTCCCCTTGAAGGGGACGCCGAACCAGAGGAGTGCCAGCGTCGTCACCAGCGTGAGGTCGAAGAGGCCCACGACGGCGAAGGGGATGGTCTTCCCGGCGATGAGCTCCACCGGCGAGAGCGGGCTCACCATCAGCTGCTCCAGGGTGCCGATCTCCCGCTCCCGGACGACGGCGAGCGAAGTGAGGAGGATGCAGACGATCATCATGATGGCGGCCACGACGCCCGGCACGTTGTAGTTCCTGCTCGACAGGTCGGGGTTGTACCAGGCACGCTCCCGCAGGTCGATCACCTCCGGCACGGCCAGGAACCCACGTCTCACCGCATATTGACCGATGATGCTCTCGGCGTACCCCCTCGCTTTCAGCGCTGTGTTCGAATTGGTGCCGTCGAGCAGGAGCTGTACGCGGGCCCCGGTGCCGCTCCTGAGATCGCTCGAGAACCCTGACGGAATGACGAGGCCCACGACGGCGTCGCCGTGATCCAGAGCCTCCACCAGGTCCCGGTGATCGGACGAGCCGCCGGTGACAGTGAAGTATCCCGCTGCAGTGAACGTCTCGACGAGTTCCCGGGAGTCCCGCGTGCGGTCCCTGTCCACCACGAAAGTCTCCGTGTTCCGGATGTCGGTGGAGACGGCGTAACCGAACACGACGAGCTGGAAGAGCGGCGGGAAGACGAGGATGCGGACCATCCGCGGGTCGCGGAGGAGCTGCCGGAACTCCTTCCTCACCAGTTCGAGCGTGCGTTCTACGCCGCCGGCCATCACTCGAGCTCCTTCCGGAAGACGCGCACGGCGAGAACCAGGCCGACGACGCCGAAGAGGATCATGAGAAATCCCTGGACGTGGAGAACGCCCGCCCCGACGCCCTTCAGGAAGATACCGCGGGTGACGACCAGGAAGTACCGTGCGGGTACGAGGTAGGTAAGGAGCCTGAGCACCTGCGGCATGACCTCGATGCGGAACATGAATCCCGACAGGAGGAACGCCGGAAGGAACGTCGTGACCAGGGCGATCTGCGTTGCGAGGAGCTGGGACTTCGCCACCGCCGAAATGAAGATGCCGAGCCCCAGGGAACCGACGATGAAGAAGAACGACAGGCCCAGGAGAAGGGCCACGCTGCCGCGGAACGGCACGCCGAACACGAACACGCCGAGGAGAATGGAGACCACCAGGTCGATCATGCCGATGACGAGGTACGGCAGGAGCTTTCCCAGCACGATCTCCGTCCGGCTGACCGGCGTCGAGGCGAGCTGCTCCATGGTGCCGCGCTCCCACTCGCGGGCGATGGTGAGGGAGGTCAGCATGGCCGCGATGATCATCATGATCACGGGGATGAGGCCGGGCACGATCATGTTCCTGCTCTTCACCTCCTCGTTGTACCAGACCCTGCTCTCGACGGCGAGGGGCGGCCCGGCCGTTCCGGTCACGTCCGCGACATCCCCGGCGTACGAGAGGACGATGGCCCGGCCGTAGCTCATGACGATGCCCGCGGTGTTCGCGTCGCTGCCGTCGACGATCATCTGGAGCCTCGCTGTCTTTCCAGCGGCGAGGTCGGCCGAAAAGTCGGGCGGGATGACGAGCCCCGCCTGGACCTCCCCGCGCTCGAGGAGCGACCGGAGCTCCTCCTCACTCCGGAGGTATCCCTCGATATTGAAGTAGCCCGCCGCTCGGAACGACTCGACGAGGCGGCGGCTCCGGATGGAATTGTCCCGGTCGATCACCACCGTCTCGATGTCCTCGACGTCCCAGGTGATGGCGTAGCCGAACAGGACCAGCAGAACCACCGGCAGGATGAACGCCAGGACGAGGCTCTTCGTGTCGCGGCGCAGCTGAAGCGCCTCCTTCCGGGCCACCGCGAACAGTCGTCTTCGTTCGATCACGCCTGTCTCTCCTACCCGGCCGGCGGTCCGCCTTCGGCCTTCACGATCGAGACGAACACGTCCTCGAGCGACGGCCTCACCCGTTCCATCCGGTCGACGCGGATGCCC
>CAZMKB010000121.1:9237-10012 GCA_964566685.1 uncultured Gemmatimonadota bacterium
GGCGCGCTCCTCGTCGCTCATTGCCACGTGGACCGCCCTTCCGAACATGGCGACCTCGATCACGCCGGGTGCCCCGGTGAGCGCCCGGACCGAGCCCGGGCTGTCGCCGGTGTGAAGCTCGAGGAGGGGAACCCCGGCTTCCTCACGGAGGCCGGCGGGTGTGTCGAGGGCGATGAGGCGTCCCCTGTTCATGAGCGCCAGGCGGCGGCAGTACTCGGCTTCCTCCATGTAGTGGGTGGTCACGAACACCGTGGTTCCCCGGCCGGTGAGGGAGTAGATCAGCTCCCAGAAGTTCCGCCTCGACACGGGGTCGACGCCCGACGTCGGTTCGTCCAGGAAGAGGATCGGCGGCTCGTGGAGCACCGCGCAGCCCAGCGCCAGCCGCTGCTTCATGCCGAGCGGCAGCTCCCCGGTGATCCGGGACCGGAGATCGGTAAGCCGCGCAATCTCGAGAACCCAGTCGCGCCGCTCGTCCCGCCGGCGGCGGGGGACGTTGTAGATGCCGGAGAAGAAGGAGATGTTCTCCTCGACGGTCAGGTCCGCGTAGAGCGAGAAGAGCTGCGACATGTAGCCGATGTGCCGCTTGATCTCCTCGGTTTCGGTGAGGATGTCGAAGCCCGCCACGCTGCCCCTGCCCGATGTCGGGGCGAGAAGCCCGGCGAGCATCCTGATCGTCGTGGTCTTCCCCGCCCCGTTCGGGCCGAGGAACCCGAACACCTCGCCCCGGCGGACCTCGAAGTTCACCCGGTCGACTGCCGTGAAGTCGCCGAACACC
>CAZMKB010000122.1:0-1877 GCA_964566685.1 uncultured Gemmatimonadota bacterium
GGGCGCCTCCACGGAGGAGGACGCCACGCTCTACATGAAACTGGGAGTCGATGCGAACAATCTGGTCGTGACCGGCGACATGAGATACGACCAGACCTTTCACCGGGCGTCCGAGGTGTCCCGGGACGATCCACTCCTCCGGGACCTCGCCCTCCCGGGCCGGAGCCTCGTGGCCGGGAGCACCTGGCCGGACGACGAGAAGATGATCATTCCCGCCTTCGGGACGGCCCGGGAGAAACACCCGGACCTGAAGCTCATCGTCGTGCCTCACGAGATCCGTGAACAGCAGATCGCATCCATCGAAGCCACGGCACGCGAGTCCGGCCTCACGACGGCACGATACACGGAGAGCGCCGGAGACCGCGAGAAGCTTCGCGGGACCGACGTCGTCATCGTCGACCTCCTCGGCGTCCTGGCGAAGATTTACGCCGCCGGGATCGCGGCTTACGTGGGCGGCGGTTTCGGAGCGGGCGTCCACAACGTCATGGAGCCCGCATGCTTCTCCATACCGGTGTTCATCGGCCCCCGCTGGTCGAACTCGAGGGAAGCCTCGCTCATGCTCCGGAAAGGCGCCGCCTTCCAGGTGAGGAAGCCGGAGGCCATGGCCAACCTCCTGACGGACCTGCTCGACAAGGAGGAGTGGCGGAAGGAGGCAGGAGACAGGGCCCGGGAAGCCATCGAGAGCAACCTCGGAGCGACCGACAGAACCCTCACGGAGCTCACCCACCGATTTCCGAACATCTTCGAAAGCGTCTGACCGCCGGGGTCTATGACGCCCGCGGGAAGCACGTCGTCACCCTGATCGACGAGCTGCTCGCTCCCGGCAGCTACACCTTCACCTGGGACGGCAGAGACGATGAGGGAGAGAGGGTGTCATCGGGTACCTACTTCTACCGGCTGAGCTCGAAAGGCTACACGGCGACGAGAAAGCTCCTGCTGCTCGAGTGAGCTGTCTTGCGTCCCGTTCAAATTCTCCTTGATTATTGTAATTAAATTTATTACAATTGTAATAAAATTAATTACAAAAATGAAGACATCAAACGTGAATCCGATACTCAGTGCTCTTTTTTCTTCCGAGACTCGTATCCGAGTACTCGCTCATTTCTATCTTCATCCAGGAAAGAGCTACTACATCAGACAGCTCGAAAGCCTCCTCGGAATACCGGTGGGCCAATTCAGAATGGAACTCGTGAATCTCGAACGTATCGGCCTTCTCGTCTCCCACCGTGAGGGAAATCAGAAGCGATTCACACTGAATACCGAATTCCCGTTCCATGAGGAATTGAAGAGCATCTTTTTGAAGACGGCAGGTCTGATGGACATTCTGAGAGATTGCCTGTCGAAGTTCAGAGGAATCGAGCTGGCATTCGTATTCGGGTCCTATGCCAAGGGTGAGGAGGTCGCCGGTAGCGATGTGGATCTCATGATCATCGGGGATATTTCCGAGAAGAAAATGTCCCGGGCAGCTTCTCAATTAGAAAAAAAGCTCCGAAGGGAGGTGAATTACTCTCTGTACGATCGTAATGAAGTGAAGAAGCGACTGGACCAGGATGATGACTTCATTCAGACGGTGTTCACTGAACCTCACATGCTGATCATCGGTAGGGAAACGGATGAGCTATTCGAGATTGCTGAAAGATAATCGGATCAAGCGGGGGAAATTCTCCACAAAACAGGTCCTGAACACACTCGCTCGCGATTCTGGCGGCCGTAATCCGGAGGGATCGACGGTGACGGTGAAAAGTGCTGAGGATGGTAAGATTCTTGCACGTTCTCTGTGAGAACTCCCGGGAAAGGAACCTGTTTCGTGCAGAATCCGCAGAAATCCGGACCGGCCGGGCGGCCGTGGACGCCGGTGTTCCTCTTCGTCATCACGC
>CAZMKB010000122.1:1887-6894 GCA_964566685.1 uncultured Gemmatimonadota bacterium
TCACGCTTGCCGTGTACGTCTACCACCTCTGCCCGTCCCTCTGGTGGATGGACAGCGCCGAGTTCGTGTTCCACTCGTCGGTTCTCGGTATCCCCCACCCGACCGGGTACCCACTCTACATCCAGCTGGGGAAGCTCTTCACGCTCCTTCCGGGACTCGAGGATCCCTACGCCCTCAACCTCTTCTCCGCCCTCATGGCTTCGGCGACCGTGGTGCTCCTCTACCGCATCATCCTGGATCTCACGGAGAAAGCGCTCGTCTCCGCCGTATCGGCGCTCCTCTTCGCGTTCTCGTTCACCTTCTGGTCACAGGCGGAAATAGCGGAGGTCTACACACTCCACACCTTCTTTCTCACCATTCTGATCTACCTCCTGATGATGCTGAGGAGAACGGGCGACCGGAGAGTCCTGTACCTCCTTTCCTTCACGTTCGGCCTCAGCCTCACGCATCACATGTCCACCGTTCTCCTCGCGCCCGCCGCCCTCTACTTCGTCCTTGCCGGCCGGAGGAAGGAACTCCTGCAGGTTCCGACCGTTGCCTTCTCGCTCGTCTTTCTCCTGATCGGCTTCTCCGTCTACCTGTTCATTCCGATGCGGTCGCACCTTCCGGCTCCGTTCGACTACCCGCAGCTCCACGGAGTCGATGCCGGGACCATCACCGGCTTTTCCTGGCTCATGACGGGAAAGATCGTCGAGGCCGACATGTTTCAGTACTCCCTCGCGGACCTCGACGAACAGATCACTTTCTATCTCATCAAGCTGTTGCGTGATTTCCTGTATGTCGGGTTCGCTCTCGGTCTCTACGGCGCCCTCGTGCAGCTCCACCGTGATCGCAGGATCTTTTTCTTCTTCCTGCTCGCCTTCCTCACATACGCCGGTTTCTTCGTTGATTACGGCGTCGTCGACCAGCACGTCTTCTTCATCCCGTCCTTCCTGCTCTGGGCGATCTGGATCGGCTCGGGCCTGTCCGGCCTCTCGGAGAAGCTCTCCCCGCAGGACGATCGACGTTCGTGGAAGAGGGCTGCCTCGTACTGCTTTCCAGGTGCGCTGATCCTGCTCGTCGTCCTCTCGTATTCGAAGGGCAGCCTGATCCTCGATTTCAGAGACAATCGCGGCCCTGACGAATACGCCCGGGAGATCCTCGATCACGTCGAAGAGAACGCCTGCGTCTCGACGATCTATGAAGTCACTCCCCTGCTCTGGTATCACCACTACATCGGGGGGATGAAACCGGGAATCAGGATCATGGACCGGGGGCTCCTGTCGCTGGACACGCGCCAGGAAGTCATGAGGAACGGCGCATCCCGCTCCGCAGTCTTCGAGAACATCGTCGGGGATCGGTTCAAGAAGCGCCTGGAGGACCTCATGGGGCAGGAAGTGGGGAAGAGGCCCTGCTACACCGTAAAGTACGAATCCTTCCTCTGTGACCGGTTCACCCTCGAGGAAGTAAATCGTTCGCTCTACCGCGTACGGAGGAAGGACACGATCTTTCACCCCACGGCGACGGTTTCCGATGTCGCTTACCCGGGAAGCTACCGGTACGGGGATGTAATCGAACTCCTCGGGGTGGACGTCGACAGAGAGAGGCTGGTGGAAGGGGAGCTGTTCCGGGTGAAGATTCTCTGGTCGCCGATGCGGCGGATGGACGACTCCTGCAAGGTGCTGTTCCGGTTCGTCCGGGAGGGCGCTCTTTCCGGCATGGTGGAAGATCACGAGCTGCGTGAGAACTCCTTTCTGTGGATATTCACGCTCGGCGGCGGCAGAGCGCTCCCGAACGAGCTCGCCGCCGGCAGGACGGTTCTGGATGAATTCGACTGCCTGGTCCCGCCCGAAACACGAGGCGGAGAATACCGATTTTCCCTGGCGCTGGTGGATGAGGAATCCTTCCTGTCGACGCCGAAGGAGGAGCTGCCCCTGCAGTTCATCGAGGTGGGAGGCATTCACGTCGAGGAGAACCCGGAGATCGCCCACCACTGGGAGTAGCCCTTGACAGAGGAAACAATGAGCGAGCACATTCCTTCACAATTCTGGTCGGCCCTGACGGTACTCTCTCTCCTGGGATGGATAGCCGCCGCCGCCGGTCTCATCTGGCGGGGATTTCATCCCGAAGGATCGTTCTCCGCACGACGGGGGCGGGGATGGGTTATCACTCTCGCTCTTTTCTACATCCTGTGGATCGTGAGCGTGGGGAGCCTGTAATTCCGGGATTTTCGAGCGGTGACTTCCCCCCACTTCTTTCTCCGCACGCGGTTTTGTCTCCGGAAAGGCGGTCCGGTTTCGCAAAAAGATCGCAACTCATGAATGTTTTGCGGAAGAGGACCGGAAAGCCATCCCGGCCTGCACCTTCGCATCCTCGATCGATCTTCCGAGAACCGCAGTTCGACGGAAGGCAATTCAGCGCCATCCGTCCCTACTGACCACAAATTCCTGTAGCTGGAAAGAGGTGAACACCAAATGATGGATACCGGTCAACCGGAGATACGGAGAGACCACCTGTCAGGGATGTCCCAAGGGCGGGAAGCGGACAGGCCGGGCACGCCCCTTGCTCCCGTGGAGGATGTCCCGGGCGGGGGAGAAAGGATGGGTGCACATGAATACCTGCGATCCAGACTATCGGCAAAAGAGCTTGTTCTCCCGTCGTATTGCCGAGGCGTGTCTCCTGTTGGCGATCACGGCGATCCTCATCAGACCTGATCCGGCCTCCTGCCAGGACAGGAACTTCCTCGACACGAGGGACGGCGTCTTCGTCTTCTCCGATCAGATCCCTCCCGGGAACACCGCGGCCCAGAACGAGTTCGCGGCGACCCGATACGTGGGAACCCAGAAGATGATCCGGGATGACATCCGGGCCATCCGCGAGTACAACCCCGACTTTCTCCACCTCCACTACCAGCTCTCCGTCGGCGCCGGCGACAGCAGCATCTTCTTCATCGACGGCAATGAGTGGGTCACCGACTGGGGATACGTGACACAGCAGGACGACTGGTTCGTCACGGATGACCAGGGGACCCGCATACGGCACACCGCATGGCCATGGTACCTCATGGATCCTTCGGGTCAGATCGGCGGAGCTGGAGGGAACGGCTGGAAGGAGTACTGGGCCGACAGCTGCATCGAGAGGATACGGAACAACGAAGCGGACGGCGTCTTCGCCGACAGCTATGACGTGGCAGTGGTGAACGCCCAGTATCTCGACCCTCCCTACTGGTGGTTCGAGGGAACCAATCCCGCCGTCTACTGGGTACCGCACCTCGACATCTTCGGCGCCTACATCACGGATCGCCTGCACGCAGAGCCTGAGGGGTTCTACGTGCTCCCCAACCTCGGCCTCCAGGTCACCTCGTGGGACCCTGCCGACTACTCGTTCGGGGACGGCGGAATGATCGAAGGATTCGGCCAGTGGGGAGGCGACAACCCGTTTTCGCTCTCCGACTGGAAGCTGCAGATGAACCGTATCCTCGCACTCATCGGCCTCGGCAAGATCATGATCCTCCAGTCCTACATGTGGGATGCCCTCGATTACGACGACCGGGGTTTCTACCTGGGATGCTACCTGCTCGTGAAAGGACACCACACGTACCTGAACATCCTGTCCGGCGGTCCGGGGCTCAACATGCAGTACTACCCCGAGTACACCATCGACCTCGGGAACTACCTCGAGGAGCCCCCCACCGACGTCGACGACCTCTACGACGCGTCGTGGGGGGTCTACGTGCGGGAGTACGAGAAGGGGCTGGTGCTCGTGAATCCGACATCGAGCCCGCAGGGCGTGACGCTGGACAGCACCCTGTACCTGGTGGTTCCGGAGGGAGGGGGAACGGTGAACACGTCCGGGGATTACGGAGGTACACTCTCCTATCAGGAACAGTCTCAGCTCGACCTGGGATCTCACGAAGGGGCGGTCCTCCTCTTCCAGCTGCCCGCGACCGGCCAGGCGACCGACCTCGAAGCCTTCCACCGGAGCGGCCAGACGTTTCTCACCTGGACCGAGACAGCTGACGGAGGAGAGAGCTACCGCGTGTACCGGCACCTCGAGCACATAACCGCCTCCAACAGGGGAGAAGCCGACCTTCTCGCGGAAGTCGCCGAAGGTTCGGCTTTCTACCGGAACGAGTGGGAGAAAGGGGAGCCAGCGCTCCAGACAAACTTCATCATCGAGGATCTCGGTCCGGAGCTCTCCGACGGAACGGGGCTCTTCGTGTGGACCTGCGACCGTCAGGGCGCTTTTCACTATGCCGTCACCTCTGTGCTGAACGGTGTCGAGAACACGGAGCTCGGCCCGGGGAACAGCATGACCCAGCCGGTGAACGAAACGGACGATCCCCCCGAACCGGTCCTGGTCTGGACTTCCGACACGGGCCGGGGATGGGTTTTCACGCAGTTCATGGACTACGCCTCATGGAACCCCACCTTCGACGGGTACGCCTACAACTACAGCGTTGCGGTGCCGACCACCTACGACGGTTCGAGCCCCTTCCCCCTCACCATACACATGGACGGATGGGGAACGCGCTACACGGTCATGGACGGCTCTCCCTACGACTACCAGACAATCTACGTGGACATCGACGATCCGAACCAGACCTGGTACTACGGAAACTCGGCAGGCCACGACTACACCGGGGGAGACATTCCCGCGGCGGGCCCGATCGGGAACTTCACCGAGTGGCGGATACTCAGGTGCGTGGACGACATCATCCGTGACGGGAGGTTCAACGTCGACGAGAACAGGATCTACGCCTTCGGGGGATCGATGGGGGGAAGCGGAGCGCTGAGCCACGGCATGCGCTACCCCGACGTCTTCGCGGCGATCTACGCCGCGGCGCCGATGACCGACTACGAGACGGCCGGCGACTACGGCGGGCTCGACTGGGAATCCGACCTGGCGCCGAAGTTCGGCTCCATCGACGACAACTTCGGCATGGTGAATCTCGGGCCCCGTGCCGGAGGCCTCACTCCGCACGACGGAACCGGGGTCTGGGACTGGATGGATCATCAGGAAAACATG
>CAZMKB010000122.1:6904-9986 GCA_964566685.1 uncultured Gemmatimonadota bacterium
TCGGACGAGATGTCCTACATCGCGACCGCCCACGGCGACGCCGACCTGATCATCGAGTGGCAGAGCCAGGGAGGACCCTGGTACGAGCTCATGGATGCGGAAGCCCGGCGGGGGTTCAGCGGCCTCGTCGTGGCCGGCGGTGACCACTACTGGTACGGCTTCGGCGGCTGCGCGAACAACCTCCCGTTCGAGTCTTTCGTGTTCAGGAAGGACAGGAGCTTCCCCGGGCTCACGGACTGTTCACTGAACACGCAGTACGACTACAACAGGTCGATCGAGTGGTCCTGCCCGTGGCTCGACTTCGCCGGGGACATCACGGACACCGGGAACCGGTACGAGATCGTGCTCCGGATCGCCCACCGGCCGGAGCTGCCGGAAACCGGAACCGTCGACATCACGCCGAGACGACTGCAGGAGTTTCAGGTCTCAGCCGGGACCCGATACCTGTGGGAGAACGAGACGCTCGAGGGAATGACCGTACAGAGCGGCACCACTCTGCCGGACGATCACGGTCTCCTCCTCATCGACGAGTTCGAGGTGAGCAAGGCGGGCAACAGGCTCGTCATCGAGCCGGATGCCACCGGCGTGACCGACACGGTACCCGGATCACCCGTTCCTCCCCGATTCGCCCTCGGACAGCCTCATCCCAACCCGTTCCGGACTTCCACCTCGTTCAACCTCGATACCCCCGAGGAATCGGAGATCTCGATCGAGATCTACGACCTGAGGGGGCGGCTGGTGAGGCGTGTGCGTTCGGGCACCGTCACCGCCGGCACTCATCTTCTTTCGTGGGACGGCCGCGGTGCGGACGGCACGGAGACGCGGTCGGGAATCTACTTCATCAGGATGAGAGGGAGAGGCGTCGAAATGCTGCGCAAGGTGGTCAGGATCCGCTGACGGGAGTTTCCGGGGTGGATCTCAGTCAGTGCCCGGATCAGTGCTCGGAAGCGAGTCCAGGTAGTCGTCGCTCCACGCCTCGTGGAAGTCGTGGATCTTCCGCTGGAGGTCATCGAAGGACTCGGCACAGAAGAGGACAGGCTGATACTGCGTCACGTCGTAGGGCAGTCTGCCCATAACGTCGAAATCCATGGGCTCGAGCTTCGCATCCTTCAGCTGGGCCAGCTCCCCCGCCGACGAGAAGAGCCCCGCCCCGAACGCTTTCGGCTCTCCGTCCTCCATCACCACACCGAACTCGAGGGTGAACCAGAAGATGTTCGCCAGGAAATCGACCCCCTCCTCCGTCTTCGTGCGCCGCACTGCGTCACCGACCACCCTGTTCATTTCCGCGAAGGCCGGGCTCGAGAACGTGACGGCGTGACCCAGGATTTCGTGGACGACGTCGGGCTCGGGAGTGTAGAGCGGCGCCGAGTGGTGCCGGATGTACTGGGTCGCGAGAAACGTGCGGTCGGCCAGAACCGAGAGGAACTGGCGCGGCGTCACGAGCCCCGGAACCGGCTCGAGCCTGAACCCGCCGAGCTCCTCGGTCATCTGGGAGACCTCGTGCAGCTGGGGGATGTAGTCGCTCGGCAGCTCAAGGGTGTGGAAGTGCTCCCGGTAGTCCCTGCAGGCGTATTTTTCGTGGACGGGCCTGAGCTCCCGCCAGACTCTGCGCCACACGTCATGCTCCTCTTTCATGTAGGGAACCTGCGGGAGGGAGCTTCCCGGTTCGAACTCCGCGGCGATCCGGGCGATCTCGTTCCTGCGCGCGCGGTAGTTCTCATCGCGAAAGCCGGGGTGATCGGGATCGAGTTCGACCACAGTCCTGGGCTTGCGGGCGTTGTCTCCTGTCAGCCTGGTCATATGATGTACTTAGGTCGAGCTGCCCGGAGAGTCAAGAGGTGATCGTTTTTTGAAAAGGCCGGAAAGCAGCTGTTTTACCCGGGAATGTCCCGGACAGAGACTACAGTCTGCCTTCAGCCGGAGAGAACGGAAGGCGGCGTCTGCCGTCAGCAGGCGACCCAGAGGAGTGCGAAGAGGCAGAGGAAGCTTGCCAGAAGAGGAATGGCGAGAAGGCCCACGATCCCCATGATGAAGAGGAAGAGCACCTTGAGCGGCAGGAAAACCAGCCACAGGAGCGCCCCGAGGAGACCGACGAGGATCTTCAGGGGAAGCAGGAGCAGCCAGAAAACACCCTTGAACAGGGCGATCCCCAGCTGTGCTCCGATGAAGAGGAAGAGGAACAGTACGAAGCCCGCAACGAGAAACCAGAAAATGATGTGCATCGTCAACCCTCCCATGTATCATGTCCGGTCCGCGGCCTGCGGATTCGGGACATCGAAACCGTGGACGCAGTGTGCCGCCAGCTGACAGTCATCGCACCGGAAACCGGCTCTCCCTCCCCGGCAGAGCCCGAGGATGCCGAGACGGGTGATCGCATAATCATATTTCACCGGGTCGGCCGGGTCAAGCCTCCGCAGCGCTCCGGTCAGCTCCAGCGCCGTCCTCCAGGATGCCGTGATCCGACGGGTGAGCCCGAGAAACCGTGCGATCCGGCTCATGTGCGTGTCTACCGGTACTACGAGCGAAGCGGGCGAAAGGTTACGCCATATCCCGACATCGATACCGTCCGGTCCGCGGACCATCCACCGCAGGAAGAGGTTGAGCCGCTTGCAGGCGCTGCCGCCCGATGGAGAAGGAAAGAAATACCGGACGCCGGCGTCACCGGGAATCGTTCCATCCCGGCGATACACGGGTACGGCCACGGACAGCGCCCTCCGGGAGAAACGGTCGAGCATCCTCCCGATGTCCGCCTCTTCCCCGGCCGCTTCACGTGAATTCCGCTCTGTTCCACCGGCTGTGCGACCAGCCAGGCCGGGATCTTCTCCGGTGTCCGGACCGCCGGCGGGATGACCGTTTCCGGACATGAACGCCTCGATGCTCCCGGCATCTTCGATCATCCTTCCCAGGACCCTGAAGAGGGCCGCGAGATCACGGCCCTTCGTGAACCTGTGAACGAAGTGCTCGAGGAGGGCCGGCTGATTCAAAGGATCGAACGCCGTCACGAACCGGGCCGGGTGCCGGCCCATGAGCCCCAGTACCTGTTCCAGCGACCGCTTGATGAGGGCCACCCGGCCGTAGGCGA
>CAZMKB010000123.1:0-9915 GCA_964566685.1 uncultured Gemmatimonadota bacterium
GAGAGCATGTGGGCGAATCCCGTGGGATTGCGCCGGATGAGCTCGCCGAAGCTCCCGATGAGATCGTTCCCCTTCTCGACCAGATCCTGGCGCATGGTGATCCTGCCGAGCCGGAGGAGGCAGTGCGCCGCGACGGAGTTTCCGGAGGGGACCGCCCCGTCGTAGGCATCCTTCCGGCGGACGATCACGGCGTCTCCCCCCTCCCGGGAGAGAAAGAATCCGCCGTTCGCCCGGTCCCAGAAGAGCCGCAGCATGTTTCCGGTGAGAGAGGCGGCCCGCTTCAGGTACCCCGTGTCGAAGGTCGTCTCGTAGAGCTCGAGGAGCCCCCAGACGAGGAAGGCATGGTCGTCGAGCATCCCGTCGATGCCCGCTTCCCCTTCACGGTAGCGGTGAAGGAGCTCTTCCTCCTCCGTTACGAGCCGGTCGAAAATGAACCGGACGGCGTCTTCGGCGGCCCGGACATAGGCGGGCTCGTCGAAGGCCCGCGCGGCTTTCGCGAACGCCACGATCATGAGACCGTTCCAGTCGACGAGGACCTTGTCGTCCCTGAGCGGCCGCTCCCGCTTCCGCCTGGCATCGAGGAGCTCGGTGCGCATCGCCTCGAGCTCATGGGCGAACTCGTCCTCAGGGAGACCGCGCTCACGGGCGAGGTCCGCGGGCAACCTCGTCCTCCTGAGCACGCTCCGTCCGTCGATGTCCCCGGCCGCATCCACGCCGAATGCCCTCGCGAATATTTCGCCGCGGTCGGGGCCCAGGATGGCTTCGATCTCAGCCGGAGTCCAGGTGTAGTACCTTCCCTCCTCGCCTTCGCTGTCGGCGTCCTCCGCGGAGCAGAATCCTCCCTCCGGCAACGTCATGTCCTCGAGGACGTACGAGAGCACGTTCCGTGCGATGTCCCGGTAGCGGTCCTCGCCGGCGGCCTGGTAGAGGCCGACGCAGGCGATCACCAGCATGGCCTGGTCGTAGAGCATCTTCTCGAAGTGCGGTACGATCCAGCGCTCGTCGGTCGAGTAGCGGTGAAAACCGTAACCGAGATGGTCGAATATCCCCCCGTCGGCCATGGCGTTCATGGTGTGCCGCGCCATTGCGAGCGCATTCTCGTCACCCGAACGCCGCCACCACCTGAGGAGGAATTCGATGACGTGTGGAGTCGGGAACTTGGGTGCGGTTCCGAATCCCCCGTGTCTCTCGTCGTAGGAACCGGCGTACTGCCGGTAGGCTTCAGCCAGCATGTCCTCGCCGAGCTTCGCGGTGTGGGACTTTTGCGCCTGATCTTGGATCATCGAGACGACCCGGTCGCCGACGGCCGTCAGCTTCGAGCGGTCGTCCTGCCAGAGATCGGTCACCTTCCTGAGGATCTCGAGAAAGCCCGGCATGCCCATGCGGCTCTTCTTCGGGAAGTAGGTGCCGGCGAAGAAGGGCTTTCCTTCGGGCGTCATGAGAATGGTGAGGGGCCAGCCGCCCGAGCCTGTCATCGACTGGCAGACGGCCATGTAGAGGTCGTCGACGTCCGGGCGCTCTTCCCTGTCGACCTTGATGGACACGAAGTGCTCGTTGAGATAAGCGGCAACCTCGCGGTCTTCGAAGGACTCGTGCTCCATGACGTGACACCAGTGGCAGGACGAGTATCCGATGGAGAGAAAGACCGGCTTGTCCTCGGCCCTGGCTTTCTCGAACGCCTCGTCGCACCAGGGGAACCAGTCCACGGGATTGTCGGCGTGCTGAAGAAGGTACGGGCTCTTCTCCCGGGCCAGGCGGTTCAGGTCGGATGCGGCCGGTGCGGTAGGCCCTTCCTGATTGCGCTCGTGATCGTTCATGTCTGGAATACCTCCGTTTCGGCTCCCGATCACAGCGGCGGCCACGATACCGATCATGATGAAAACCGGGAGAAAGACGAGATGAGTCCGGTTCATGGAAATGAGCCTTTCACCGGTGAAACGACAGGCCGTGCGCAGGGGGATTACGCCCCCCTTACCATGTAGGCATTCCGGCGGGAGAGGTCAACACGTGGGCGACGGGAAAAAGCGGGCCGCAGGAGAAACCGAGCCGGCCGGGAACGGGAGGAGCACGCGATCCGGCAAAGAGCAGGTGCCGGCCCCCCGGGTTCCGTCTCCTCAGGAGTCCAGCAGTCTCCGGGGATAACACCCGCCGGTGAGTTCGTGCACGGTCGCTTCGAAACCGTCGAAGAGCATCCGGTCCATGTTGGCTGCGGACCAGTCCACGGCGTTTCGTGCGATGTAGTGGAACTCGTTGTAGCGATCGAGAAAAAAGGCAAGGCGCTCGTTGTCGCCCTCGACCTCCGAGAGCGGAATGTAGTGCTCGAACGGCCTGACGCCCAGAAGCTCCAGATCGGGTACTTCGGGGAAAATGGGAACCGCGCCTGATGCCAGCGCTTCGTAGTGTTTGCCGAGCACGAACCGGTGTACCCGGCTGGCGTGGCGGCCGAAAACGACGTACCTCGCCGAGCCCAGATATTCGGACCACCTGTTGAGAAACCGGACGGGGCCGTCCGCACCTTCGTGAAGAGTGCCGCCGTCGATGGAGAAGCGGCGGGCACCCGTGTGGTGGGAAAACTCGATGCGGTAACGGCCGGCGAGCGGCCGTATCTGGTCCGTGAGTGCGACCCGCGGGGCATAGACCGACCACCTCGTTCGTCCGATGACCAGGAGGTCCAGCTCCTTGCGCGCGGGGTCGGGATTGGATCGGGTGAAGAACAGGGAGGGAGCGAACGGACTGAAAACGATCCTGGTGCGCTGGGACAGGCGGAAATTCTCCCTCCACGGCGAGGGAGAGGTCACCAGGAGAATGTCCGGTTCGAGCCAGTCGATCACCCACTGATAGCCCGCGTCCTCCGGCCACATGTCGTGGCCGTAGAGAACGACCGGTACGTCCGGACGACCGAACCTGACGTTCCTTCCGGTGTTCGGTACGAAGACGAGATCATACCTCGACCAGTCGGTGCCGGCCGGGTGATCCACGACGTCGATCTGACACGAGCGTGCCAGGCGGCGTTTCAGAACGAGCATCCACTGGTCGCAGCGCGGTCTCTGGAACAGGTCGTAGGTGTTCACCCAGCACTCGCTTCCGTGCGACGGCAGTATGCAGAGACACCGGGGAGCCCGCAGCCCGGGGTCACAGCCGACCGCGAAGTCGAAGTTCTGATGCTGGTGAGTCCACTGTTCATCACCCTGTCGCTCGCAGAGAACCCTGCACTCCTCGGACTGGGGGCTCTCGTGCGGCTCGTACAGGTTCCTCTGAGCAATTCTGGACAGCCACTCCATGCGCTGTGAGACCGGGTGGACGAGGTGCGGGTTCGGCCCCCCGTACTCGTAGATGTCTCTCCGGGTCACCGCGTGACCGGCGACCTCCAAGACGCCGCGTTCGTTGTCGAACCAGAATCTCCTCGCCCGGGCCACGAGGTCGGTCACGGGCATCCTCAGTTTCCCCGGGTTCTTTCCCCGAACGAGCCCCGGAAGCACGCCGCAGCGCAGCACGATGAGAGACCGCCTCCTGCCGATGAACCTGATCGTGGAGCGCCACACCCTGATACACTTCCTGACAGGCCCGTCCAGGAGCGGGTACCTCTTTATCGCGGACCTGACAGCCAGTGCCCGGGTGAGAAGCCGTTCTCCGGCCCGGGCGAACAGGGTCTTCGGAGTGCTGTCGCCGGGTTCCGTCATCATGGGGCTCGGTGATCCCCGGGGGTGGATGTCCCGGCCTTCATGCTGCCGATGAGATCCCTCCATGCCGCGAGGGAGGCCTCCAGTGAAAAATGCCGCCGGGCGATCTCGAAGTTCCTCCGCCCGGAGGTTGCCGGAAAAGAGCGAAACCCGTCGAACGAAGATGAGCCGATGCTCTTCGCATCGAACACCTCGATTCCATGCCCGGTCACCATGGAGAAGGTCGGCGATTCGACGTTCAGGTAGACCTTCTTCCCGCTCAGGAGAGCAAACTGAATGCCGTAGAATCCCTGCTGCCTCTTCGCATTCTGAATCAGGACGTCGACGGATTCGAGCAGTGCGGAATAGTCCTCTCGGGGTATGAGCTCGAGGAGGGGGACGAACTTCTCTCCCAGGATCTCTCTCCCCGTTCCGGCGACCACGTCGATGTAGTCCGAGTGCGCGGAAGGGTAGCCGAGGGGGCAGATCACCCGGATGTCCTCGTCCCTGAATCGCGCGAGCATCGAGAGAAGCGGAAGATGCTCGTTGGACGGCCAGCCCGAGTTGCCTAGCAGAACGGTGAGAGTCCCCCCGCTTTCACGGCCGGGGACGGGTTCGAGACCGGCGGGGCAGGTGTTGTAGAAAACGGGGAAGTAGTTGTCACAGGGTCCGTGCAGCTCGTTGATCGCTTCGAACTCCCCGGGGGTGAGGGTGCAGACGGCACCCAGACGGGGGATGATGAAGTTCCTCAGAGACGGCTCGACGAGGTCGGGGACGGCCCTCCTCAGTATCCGGATCGCTTTCCGGGGCAGCCCGGTGAATCTCTTCAGCAGGCCCGGATCCCGGAAGCTCCGTTTCAGACCGTTGCTCCACCCGCGTGCGGCGGTTCCGGCGGTGGAGAGCCGCTTCTGACGGCGGTAGAGGGACAGCTCGGCGCCCCAGTGAACCAGTGCGATGTTCTTCCACAGGCGGGGGTGCACGAGAAGCGACTGCCACAGACCATCATAGAAAGCGCTGTGGAGGATGAGGATGTCGCCGCCATCCAGGGAGCCCAGCAGGGAACTGTCGAGCCGCTTCCCGCTCCTCATCTCGAAGCGCCCCGGCGGCAGTTCCGTCGCCGTGTAGGCACACCTGCTCCGTTCATCCGTCCTGTAGAGAAAGAAGTACTGTTCCTCCCGTGAGACACCGAACTCTTCCGCGTGCCGATGGAATGCTTCCATCATGGAGGGCACGTGGAGGACGAGATCCCCCGGGAACACGTGGTAAATCACGTCGTTGTCCTCTTCGACACCGGCCGGCCCTTTCTCCGGTCTCATCCCAAATTATCCGGAGCGTGCCGGCCTGTCAACAGCGGGCTCGCTCGGGCGAAGACCTTCTTGCCATACAGTGGCTGAGACGTTATAATCACCGGACGACTGCCCCGCCGGTCGAACGGCGGTCCGAGCGGCTCACCCGGCCTGCCGGCGGACGCGGAGGGCGGACTCCGCTTTCCCCTGCGGAGAAGAAAAATCACCGGAGCAGCTGCGGGGATCGAATGCGCATTCAGTTCGAGAACATCCTCTTTCTGGCGGCCCATCCCGACGACGAGATCGGCTGTGCCGGCACCCTGACCAGGCTCGTCAACCAGTCAACACGGGTCACCTATGTGGCCTTCTCCGCCTGCGAAGAATCCGTCCCACCCGGTTACCCTCCCGACGTGCTCCGCAGTGAAGCGCAGGAATCGGCCAGGGTCCTCGGCCTCGATGCGAAGCGGGTGGACCTGAGGTCCTACCGGGTCAGGCATTTTCCGGAATACCGGCAGGCCATACTCGAGGACATGGTGGAGCTCCGCCGGCAGATCCAGCCGGACCTGCTCCTTGTCCCGGCCCTCTCCGACATCCACCAGGACCAAGAAGTGGTGGCCCGCGAAGGTGTTCGGGCCTTCAAGTACTGCAGCATACTCGGCTACGAGATGCCGATGAACACACTCTCCTTCACGAACGCCTGCTACGTACATCTCGATTCGGGGGACATGAAGAAGAAGCTGGAAGCGATATACTGCTATAAATCTCAGCTGAAAAAGCCGTACTCCAGCGAGGAGTTCGTCATGAGCCTCGCGAGGATGCGCGGCGTGCAATCCGGCGCCGAGTTCGCCGAAGCTTTCGAAGTCATTCGTCTCACACTGTGAGGTGAGCTCACGGGGAGGGCCGGTCGATGGCACCCGAGGAACTGCCCGCCGGGACGATCATCGAGTGCGACGGAGTGACCCGGGGAGAAGGCGTCCGGCTGGGACCCTCCGTCGTCATACGGTGCAGGAAGCTGCATCTGGGAGACCGTGTGCGGATCGGTACCGGCGGAAGAGACGACTTCCGGCACACCGGCGGAGTTTTGATCGAAGCAGACGACGTGCATCTCGGCGACGGGACCTCCATTGCCGGGGAGTGCTTCATCCGGGGAGGATCGATAAAGCTGGGCAGGAGCACGGCGGTCGGTGCAGGGACGACGATCGATGTCAGCGAACGGCTCGAAATAGGCGACGAGGCGAAGATCGACGACGGGTGCGAGATCGCGGGGCGCGACATCCGCATCGGCAGACGGTTTCGCATGCTGTCCCGCGTCAAGGTGGGTGCCGGCGGCGCATTCGAGGTCCACTCAATGCTGAGAGCGGGAGACTTCTGCCAGATCGGCTATCACTCCCTCGTAAACACCGCCCGGGCTGTCGTTCTCGGTCACGAGGTGGGCCTGGGGACCCGGACCTCGCTCTTCACTCACGGGGCGTGGCTTCCCGTCACCGAGGGTTTTCCCGCCGGCTTCGCGGGGATCACCATCGGTGACCGCGTGTACATTCCCGGCGCCGTCATCAATCCCGGCGTCATCATCGGCAGCGACGTGACGATCGGCGTGGGATCCGTCGTCACGCGGGACATTCCCTCCGGCGCCTTCGCCGCCGGTGTCCCGGCCCGGATCATCCGGGAGAACCACTATCCCCGGGTTCTGACACCGCAGGAGTTCCTGCACGAAATGAGGGACATCTTCCGGTCCTTCGCAGCCGTTCTCCCTGAAGAGTACCGGGTGACGATGAGCGAAGAGAACGGGCTCCTCGAGCTGCGCGCCGGCGACTCCGCTCTCATCGTCTGCGGCGACGAGATTCCCGCGGGAGTGCTGGAACGCCGTCGCCGGGAGAAGAGGACACGGTTGATTTCCATTGGGCGGGCACTCCCGCCGGACACCCGTGGTGACGGGGAGACCGTGATCGATCTGAAACGGAAGCATGTCTCCGGCGAGGCGGATCTCCTGAGCGACCGGCTCATCGACCACCTGCGACGCTACGGAATACGATTCCGGTGCGAAAACCGCCGGGGAACGTACGCTCGCTGGGAACCGACCGTCCACGACGAGTGAAGTGAACGCCGGCGCCCGGGAACGATGACGGTCCTGTGTCCAGCCCCGTTCTGATCGATCGGGGCCGGATTCTCTCTCACTCCAGCAGCCGGTGCCTGAGCTCTTCCGCCTGGTGCTCGATTTCCGCGAGGTCGGTGACCATCTCGCTCCAGCCGTACCAGAGGGCGTAGTCGGGATTGGCGTGGAACGCTCCCTGAAACGTCCGCATCCGGTGCTTGAGGAACATGACGAAGAGGTCCTGCTCCACCGGCGTCGGCGCGTCGTGGAAGGTCAGGAGGTCGGGAAAGGGCGACGCGTAGCTCTCGGGGGGTGTGAGCACATTGTCTTCGTAGAGACCTGCTACTGTCGTGATCGCTTCGGCCATCAGACTGTCGGCCTGCCTTATCATGTCGTCACCCTTCGCGATCTCGGCACGGGCGAAGTTCTCCGAGTGGCACCCCGAGCAGACGGCGATCATCTCGTCCCGCTCCTTCTTCCAGGCCTCCTCCGTGAGACGGGCCACCTCGGCCTCCTTCACGACGTCGAGCCGTGCGGTCGGATTTCCCTCAGGATCGAGCACACCCAGGCCCTGGAGAATGACCGCCCTGTCCGCGGCCCACTGCTCGTCCTCCGGCATCGGGAGCCGCACGGCGAGAAATCCCCATGCCGTCCTCACCTCGTGGTCGCCGCCGGCCATGTGGCAGGTCTGGCAGGTGGGAGCCGCTGCCGTCTCCGGCAGCACTCCTGTCTGCTTCAGGAGAAAACGGACACCATGTTTCGAGGACGAATACATCTCCCACTGGGGGTGATCGAAGCCCATGTGACAGGTCTGACATGCCTGCGGCTGTCGGGCCTCCTCGAGCGAAAAGAGGTGTCGGGTGTGGCAGGCGTCGCAGGAGGCGGTGCCGAAGCCGGGATTTCCCCCTGCCTTGAGACCTTTGATCTCGTCGGCGGTTTTGAGTCCGATCTTGTGACAGCCGCCGCAACCCCTCATGCCCTCCATGAGCGCCGCGGGCTGCCAGTGTGCCGTGGGCATTGCCTTCATAGCTGCCCATGCATAGGCGTGCTTTCCGGCGCTGAACTGCTCGACCCGCTCTTCGTGGCAGGCGGAGCAGGTTTCAGGAGTGGGAATGCCGGCATATCCGACATCGTCCGCCGACGTGTGTCCCTCACCATGACAGACCGCACAGCCCACACCGTTTTCCCCGTGCCTGCTCAGCCGCCAGTCGGAGACGACACCCGGTGTCTCCGATCCGTGACATTCTTCACAGGACTCGGCCCACGCGGGAAGTGTCCAGACCACACAGACGGTCACCGCAACGAGAAGTCGTCGACTCATGTCGTTCCTCCTTTCCCGTATCGATGAACAGAAGACCACCGAGGCCGCATTGAAAGTCGACCCGGCCGCCCCTCCCGATCCCTGTTTCGTGTGCTCCGGATGTAGTATACAGGGGAAAGGACCCCGAAACAAGGTCCGTTCAGTCTGGTGGAGTCGCCTTCCGGGCGACGTGGACGGCGGCCACCCCGCCCAGGAGCAGCCGGTGGTCGACCCGTGCAAAGCCGGCATCACGCAGGATCCCGGCGAGTTCGCAGGCCGTGTAGAAGCGCGGGATCGTGGCGGAGAGGTAGGCGTAGCCGGCGTCCGAGCCCGAGATGAGCCGGCCGACGGGGCGGACGACGGTCCCGACATAGGCGTGGAGGAGCCTCCGGAGAATCGGGTTCACCGGCTGGCTGGTCTCCAGGTTCACGAACCTGCCGCCCGGAGCGAGCACCCGCTCGAACTCCCGGAAACAGGCCAGCAGGTGGTCGCGGCTCGTGTTGATGTTCCGGGTGGCGAAGGAGATGGTGACCGCATCGAAGCTCCCGTCCGGAAAGGGGAGCCCCGCCGCCTCGCCGATCGTGAAGGTGACGGTGCGGGTGTCCGCCTTCCTCCTCGCCTCCCGTACCATGGGGAGCGAGAAGTCGCGAGCGTTGACCCGTGTTCCGGCGCGGCCGATCCGTGACAGGTAAACGGCGGTCTCTCCGGTGCCCGAACAGACATCGAGGAAGGCGCTGCCGCCGCCCGAAGCCGCTTCCCGGGCCGCCTTCCGCCGCCACAGCACGTCCATGCCCAGCGTGAGCACGTGATTCACGAGCTCATACGTGCCGGCCACCTCGGAGAAGAGCTTCTGGATGCCCGTGTTCATACCTGACGACCGCTATCCCGAGTCATTCATTCGATTTCGAGCAGGGGATTCATCATGATCGATAAGCCATTCATCAGCACAAATGTGACATATCTCAACAATGCAATCGAATCATACATCTGGCGAGACGATTTCGTGGGTCGACAGATCCGGCCGGCACCGTTCGGCCGGCCGGTTCTCTGTGTTATTGTGCGGACGCTCACTGTAATTTCGTATCAATTGACCTCATGAGAGAAAAAGGGTCCTCTGTTAGGACACAGCAGAAAAGCGTAGCTTTTCTGAGCTCTGGCCAGATCAGCTATGAGGCAATTTCTGTTGATGAGCCACCCTCCAAGCACATCGCCCTGGCACGGAAGATAACGGTCAAACTCACGCTCCTGGACCTCAACACCGATCTCCAGGTTCTCGCTGACAGCGGCCTGGCAGGACTCAGACGCCATCGTCGATGATATCATCGGTCTCATCGAACGCTTCTTCATCATCGCCAAACCTGACACCGATGGCCTCTTCATCAACTACGGCAAGCTGGTTTGGATGGCCGTCGACATCGACGATCGCCCCAAACGCGGACAATCAATGGCCACCACTGAACTCAAACCCGTCGTGCTCACCTTCCTCTCCGATGAAGATGTCCAGTCACTGAAAAACGGCTTCTCCCTAATCTGAGCGATTCTTGACTCCGAATGACATATTATCAGAGAATGACCAGG
>CAZMKB010000124.1:0-9215 GCA_964566685.1 uncultured Gemmatimonadota bacterium
GGAGGGCTCGTTCGAGAAGTACTCCGCGATACCCTCGGTGAACCAGAGCGGCGGCTGGTCTATCCTGATCCGCCGGTAGATCTCGTACTGGTACTGGATGATGTCGAACTGGAACACGTGCACCATCTCGTGGCGGATGGTCTTCGAGAACGCGGTCACCGAGCCGCCGAAGGGGATTGCGACCCTTCCCTTCAGGTACTCGGTGAACCCCAGGATACCTTCGGAGATCATGATCGGAATGACGTTGGTCTGCTCGAAGTGCTCGTGCGACGAGTAGACGATGAAGGGAACCCGCCGGGTGAGCTCGTGGTCGAGCTTCCCCGAGAGGAAGTCGTAGCTCCGCTCGGCTTCGAGCAGCGCCAGCCGGGCGATCTGCTCCTCCTCGGGGTAGTAGTAGACGTCGAAGTGCTCGCCCTCGAGCACCTGCCAGGCGAAGTCGTCGTAGGACACCTTGTTCTTGCCGAAGCCGAAGCTCTGTGCCGGGACCGGAGCGGCGCCGGAGAGGAGGAGCACGCAGGCTGGGACGAAGACGAGGAGGGCGCGTCTCACGGCGTCCTCCCGAGAGGCATCAGGTAGAACGGGAAGAGGTCGCGGGGCAGCACCAGGAGCCGGGCGACGCGGTCGTCGTCGAAGGCGCCGACGGCCACCGTGCCAAGGTCGAGAGCCTCGGCGATGAGGTAGATGTTCTGGCCGACGTGGCCGGTGTCCATGTGCACGTAGCGGAGGCCTCGCTTCCCGTAGTGGGCGGTTGTCTTTCCGACGTCGGCGGAAACGACGGCGATGACGGGGGCGTCACGGAGAAACTCCTGGGAGAGGGCCGCGGCGGCGACCTTCGCGCGGCGGTCCCCCGGCTCGGTCAGCTCGATGCTGTGGGCCTGGGGAATGTAGCGGTACACCCCGGCCTCGAGGCCTTCGATCCCCGGCTCTCCGGTCACGAGGTGGATTTCCACGGGGTAGATGGCGCCGGCCGACGGCACGGTCCTGCCCGTGCCGCTGTCCCTCCGGTAGCCGAGGGCGGCCCAGAGGAGGACGGAGACCTGGTCCAGGGAGAGAGGTTCGGTGAGGAAGCGCCGCCTGCTCCTTCGCCGTTTGAGGAGCTCCGGGAGCGGCACGTCGGGGAGCGCGTCCGGCAGCTCGAGCCTGATGGTGATATGCCTCTCCTGTGTCACACGGGTCACTCCTTTGGCGGCGGAACGAGCTCCTCCTTCACCCAGTCCGGGAGCACCATCGGCTTCGAGCTGCCGTCGGTGCAGATGTGCACGGTCTTCCCCTTGGCGAGGAGAACGCCGTCCCGGTACGCTTCGTACGAGAACACGACCTGCCGCGACTTGACGGAGGCGATGGTCGTCTCGATGGTCACCCGGTCCTCGTAGCGCGCCGGGCTGATCATCCTGCAGTAGGTCTCGGAGAGGGGGAGGAACACCCCCCGCTCCTCCATTTCTCCGTAGCTCGTGCCCCGCTCGCGCAGGTAGTCGGTCCGTCCCGCCTCGAACCACACCAGGTAGTTCGTGTGATGAACGATTCCCATTCTGTCGGTTTCGGCGTAGCGCACGATGATATCAGTTCGGGAGACCCCGGGCACCTCGCTCATTGTCCTTCCTCCGCATCTTGACTTCGTTCCCGGCCGATTCTCTTCTGAGGGGCGGCGAGTTCGACTGCCTGGGCTATCTCCTCGTCCGTGGCGCCGGCGTTGCGTGCTCCCCGGCGGTGCGCTTCGAGCTGGCTGCGGCAGCCGAGCGCCTCGTCGATGGCGGTCCTGAGCCCCTCTTCGTCCCCGACGGCTCCGTGGAGCGAGATGGTGACCAGGTGCCGGCTCCTCCCGTCCAGACCCTCTGTCGAACTCTTCCCCATACCCCAAAATTATTCACTGAAAATCCGCGCGTCAACACGCGGGGTCGGGTTCCGGACGGAGGAAACCGGGAACGGGAATCCGGGTGAGGAGCCGGCCGGTTTTCCACGGCCCGGGTCCCCGGCCTGGTTCCGCTTCTCCTCCCGACAACGACCCGGTCAACCCGGCCAGATTCGGAAGGTCCTTTTCCAGAACGCGCCGGCTCCGGGTATCGGCGTGTTCCCGGAAGAGGACCATTCCGGCGATCCGATCGGCGGCGACCAGGTCGTCCAGTCGGGCGGATTCTCTTTCCGGTTATCCTCTCTCTGGCCCGCTCCCACCCGAGCCGGCAATGCAGTGCGGCCGGCTCCGGAGAGACGGGACCATTCAATAATACCCCCCCGGCGGCCTGTATGTTGCAGCACCGTCCACGGTGGTCCTGTCCGCCGGGGAGCAGTCCGGAAAAAAAGTTGCGCAGCCCGGCCTCGAGTTCTATATTTTTCGAAAGTTTTTTTTCACCCGGCACGGGCGCCAGCCCCGGGGATCTCACGAAGGAGTGATGCACGTGGAGGATCCACACCCCCTCTTCAATGACGAACGGCCGCGCGACTCGGTCTTCTTCATCTCGGACGTCCACCTGGGCTCGAGCGACACAGCGATCGAGGAGGTGAAGAAGGAAAACCTCTTCTCGTTCCTGGACATGGTCAGCCGCGAAGGCGTTGCGCTCTACATCCTGGGCGACCTGTTCGACTTCTGGTTCGAATACGGCAACGTGGTCTCCCGCGACCACACCGGGCTCCTCTTCTGGCTCGAGCGCCTGAGGAAGAACGGCGTGGAGATCCACTATGTGGTGGGCAACCACGACTACTGGGTGGGCCGGACGTTCGAGGAGGGACTCGGCGTGAAGGTCTACCGCGAGCCGGTCGTGCTGGACATCGAGGGGAAGAAGGCCTTCCTGACCCACGGCGACGGGCTCGGCAAGGGCGATCTCGGCTACAAGATGCTGAAGGGCGTGCTCAGGAACCGGGTCTCGATCTTCCTCTACAGCCTCATCCACCCCTGGCTCGGCTACCGGCTCGCCAGGCGGATCTCCGATTTCACGAAGGGCGACTACGAGAAGAAGTCGGCGAAGGCGTCGATGGCCCTGCGCGTGTACGCCTTCGACTACCTCGAGAAGCACGACGTCGACCTCTTCATCACCGGCCACACCCACACGCCCGAGCTCATCAAGGTGAAGGGGAAGCTCTTCCTCAACACCGGCGACTGGATCAGGCACTTCACCTACGCCGTCATCCGGGACGGCCGGCTCAGGCTCATGAAGTGGAACACCCGGGAAGAGATCGCACCCGTCACGGTCGGCGAGGTGGGGCACCGGGCGCGCCGGACGAACCGGCAGGAATAGATCCGGCCGCCGGACCGGGCTCCGGCGGAATCACCATGCGGGTTCATCGGCACCGCAGGATCATCAGAATCTCCAGGTAACGCTCACCTCGTCCCCCTTCTCCTCCATCTCGATGTGCTCGTCGAACCCGAAGAGGTGCGCGTCGATGAAGGCGTCGACGCCGGAGAGGAGCGTCACCAGAATGGTCCAGCTGAGGTAGTCGTCGGCCCGCTGCTCGCTGTTCTGCGCCCGCAGGAGCGTCGACTCGTTGCCGGTTCGCTCGTACTCCTCGTAGTCGCGGTCGGCCGCGCGCTTCTCCACCTGCCAGAGGGCGGCCAGGGTGACCTGGGCCGATGCGACGAGGATGCCTTTCACGCGGTGGCCGGTATAGAACTGGCCCCAGCCGGGGACGGCGACCGAGCGGAGCGCCGCGCCCCAGGGCGACTTCGCCGGCGGCTCGCGTCCGGCGGCGGCGGCCGTCGTGTCGGGGGTAGTGGTTGTTGTGTCGGTGGCGGTGGTTGTCGTGTCGGTGGTGGATTCTCCCGCGGCTTCCTCCGGAGCGGCCGTCGTGTCGGGGGCGTCTCCTTCCGCCGCTCCTTCCGCGGGGGCCATCTCCTCTTCCTGCAGGACATTCCAGGACGGCAACGTGTCGGGCGGGATCGTTTCAGTCCGGGTGCCGGTGGTGTCGGCGGTTGTGGTGTCGATGGGAGCTGTCGTACCGGCGGCACCCAGCCCCGCGGTACCTCCCGTGAAAGAGGTGCACACGATGACAATGATGAAGCTGATAATCGGTCGTGCCGGCATCTCACCGTCCCCCTGATCGAACCTGAAGATACCACAACACCCGGCCGTTGGCAACCGCCGCCCTTGCACGCCAGGCCGCTTTACCCTAAATTGCAGCGGGCAACTCATCCATCGAGAAGGAGGAGCTTCGCATGAGCGAGATCCTCGAATTCGCGAAAACCACGGCACGGCGGGCGGGCGAGCTCGTGAGAAGCCGCGTCGGCGCCCGGCAGAACGTCGAGCACAAGGGCGCCATCGATCTCGTGACCGACACCGACCGGGCTGCCGAGGAGCTCATCGTGCGCGCCATCGTGGACCGCTTCCCGGAGCACACCATCGTCGCCGAGGAGCGGAAGGACCGGAAGAAGAGCCCCATCCACTCCTGGTACATCGACCCGATCGACGGCACCACCAACTTCTCGCACGGCTACCCCGTCTTCTGCGTCTCCATCGCCTACGAGGAGAAGCACAAGCTGGTCCTGGGCGTGGTGTACGACCCGATGCGCGACGAGATGTTTTACGCGGCGCGCGGCAGGGGCGCGTACCTGGACGACGGGAAGATCGCGGTCTCGACGACCGACGACCTCGACAAGAGCCTCCTCTCGACGGGCTTTCCCTACAACGTGCGGAAGGAGCCGGACCGGGTGGTGCGGGAGTTCACGGCGTTCCTGCTCTCGGCCCAGGCGGTCAGGCGCGACGGAGCGGCGGCGCTCGACATGTGCTACCTCGCCTGCGGCCGCTTCGACGGTTTCTGGGAGCGCGACCTCTCGCCCTGGGACACGGCGGCGGGACAGGTCATCGTCGAGGAGGCGGGCGGCATCATCACCGACTTCCGCGGAAAGCCCTTCCGGGCGGGCGGGAAGACCATCCTGGCCACGAACGGCCTCATCCACATGCAGATGATGGAGACGCTCCAAAACGCCTGAGCCGCCGTCATCGGATAACGCACCGTCGCAGCTATTCGATGTAGCCGAGTGCTCGCAGATGATCCAGCACCGATTCGGATTTTTCGGCCCCGCTCCGCTCGACTTCTCCCCGTGACGCCTCCCGGAGGTACCTGTCCACCTCGTCCAGAATCTCCTCGGGAGGCGGCAGCGTGTCGGGCCGCCAGCCGCTCTCCGTCGACCGCCAGCCTTCGACGAAATTCCCGTCCACGAAGCGGGCCATACGGTCGCCGTACAGGACCTTCACCTGGTTCCTCACTTCGCTGAATACGGGAATAGTGTCACGCGACGGGTGCTGATCGGTCAGGTCCACCCGGTACCGTCGATACGGGGACAACGGTTCCGCCTGCGTATCGTTCGAGGTCCGGCCGGGAAGGCCGATGAGATACTCGGGTCGAAAGAGGTCTCTCCAGAAGGAGTGACCCGTGGGAGCCGACGTCTCCTGTGCGGTTTTCAGGCGACGCTCCTCCCCGTACACCATTTCTATGATCGTGTGGGGAATGTCGGAGAGGCTGACCCGGGGCCAGAACCGCTTCCCGCGGAGCGACTCGTCGATCAGCCCGGGGGACCACCACATCACGAGCGGGACATGTATCAGGTGCCTGCTGAGGTCGGCACCGTGGCTGTAGAAACCGCCTTCCCCGAAGAGCTCGCCATGGTCGCTCACGAGGAAGACGACGGCATGGTCCAGGGCGCCGGCTCTTCGCAGACGCCGGAGGAGATCTTCGATCCGGCTGTCGAGGTACTCGAGCTGTTCTTCATAGAGCGCTCTCAGGAGTTTCCTTTCCCGGTCGGTGATGTCGTCCGCGATCCTCTCGCCACGGGTACTCGCGCGCATCATGCGAATCCATTTTTCCTCGAGCTTCTCCCAGTCCAGGCCGGAACCGGTGACGAGCCCGGACTGTCTTTTGCGACTCGAATAGTACGGCCAGTGGAGCTCCATGAAATTTCCGAGAAGAAAGACCGGCCGTTTCCGATTCTTTTTCACGAATTTTTCCATCACCTCCACCACCGACTCCGCCCCGATCTTGCGGTGGCGCAGATCGAAGTGGGAGCGCAGGTGATCCGTCAGGCCATGGGCAGCCGCAATCATGTGTGCCCGCCGGATCAACCTGATGTCGAAGAACGGGTACTTTCTCTGGACATTCCGGATATTCAGATCCTTTTCCGGTTCTCCCACGAAATCGAAGTAGTGATCGTACCCGAAGTGTTTCGAGATGTGAATGTTCGCGGAAACGGCGCCGGTTACGTAGCCTCCTTCCTCGAGCATCCGTGAGAGAGAGGGAAAATGCAACGGGAGATCACTCTGCTCATCCGTCACCCTGTGAGTCGCCGGATAGGAACCGAACAGCATGCTTGCATGGGAAGCGGCCGTGTGCGGGGCGGGAGCCCACACATCCTCGAACACCACTCCCCCGGCCGCAAGTCCGCTGACTGCCGGCTGCGGCGACTCGCGGTTGTTGTACAGGCCGAGGACGTCGCGCCGCAACGTATCGAAGACCAGGATGAAGATGTTGGGTGTCTCGGGAGAAGGCTGTACCGCGGGCCTCTCCGCCCGGATTCTGATGTCCGGGGCGGCGGGTATCCTCAGCATCCAGGCACCCAGCACCATAACGAGCACGAGGAGAACGGCCGAGAGAGGAGAGCGCCGTATCGTGAGAGAGGAACCGATGCTGAAACGTATGATGACGAGGAAGAAGAAAAAGAGGATGAGGTTGAACAACAGCAGCATCCAGGGAAGATCCATCGCCGGCGGGAGAAAGGAGCTCTTCCTCCTTATCCACCACAGCGCGTTGAGTAACGGGGGCGCTGTCAGGAGGCCGGCTGCCAGGAGGGCGGGGAACCACCGCCCCCCTTCCCCGAAGAAACGGCGATACAGCATGGTCCCCGTGGTCGGGACGACCGGCCAGAGCGCGCTCCACAGGAAGAACAGCATCAGGGTGAGGAGGGGGACGGTGTAGAGGGATCCACCCTGGTATGCACCAAAGACCGTCGCCTCCAGCAAGAGGGAAATCATCGTGAGGGCGAAGAAGAGAACATGATATTTGAAAGCTGCCACAGGGAACCCCTTCTGCTGTTTACGCGGGGATGTGTGATGACGGACGAGGGATGCTGCCTTCACATCGACGTACTCTGACGGCTCGAGGAGCGCGTGATCCACCCGGGCGAGCAGTTACCGCGGGAAAACAACTCTCCTGATGTATTCCACTACTGCTGAATTCTATGAAATACACAGGGAAAAGTCAAACGCGACCCCTCATCCCGTCCGTACTCACCGGATGAGGCCGGCGACGATCAGGCCGGTTCCCACGGCGACCGAGATGCTCATGAGGGTTCCTATCAGGTAGTAATCGGCAAAGGACTGTCTCTCCAGCTCCCGGAACCGGGCGATGGACTTGGCGGCGAGAATGAAGCCGAGGGCGCTCCACTCGCCAAGGAGGATCAGGGTGTAGGTGAGAAACCTCATCGATGAGCACATGAACGCCCGTGAGGACGAGGAGCCCGGCGATGACCGCCACGTTCAGGAAGGGCGAGGTGACGACCAGGTAGGTCAGGAAGGTGAGGAGGCCGTGGAGGAGGAGCACCCTGCCGGAGGTCTTCTTGCCCCGGGCGTGCCCGTCGGTCTGAACCAGGAAATCGCCGGAGACGTGCGCGAGGACGAGAAACACGAAGAGCGCACCGTAGACATCTATTCCCTGTATGGATCCGGGCACCGTTCACCCCCGTATCGACGAAAGGTCCCCCGCTCTCCCGCTCAACCGGTCACCGCTCCCGACCCGAACGTCGACTCGAAGATCCCGATCATGCCGGTGACCGCCCGTTCTGCTTCTGTGACCTCGGCGTAGTGCGTCGCCGAAAGGGCTTCGCTGACGACCGAGGGGCTCACTCCCAGGGCCATCGCCACCTCCTTCTGGGTGCCGGCCCGGCGCACGCGGGCCACGATGTCCGCCTGCTTCTTCGTCCAGCCGGAACGAAGCGCGGCGATGAGGCCGAGCATGCCGTTGAGGATGGCATCCTGCCTGTCGCCGAACCCCTCCACCGTGAATGACCGCTTCCGCTCCTTGCTCCGGCCGAGAGCGGAACGGGCGTGGTGGAAGCAGGGTCCGTCCATGCCGACGGCCTGTTCTTTCAGCTCGGTCGAGAGCGTCCCCCGGCCGGCGCCGTAGCGCACCGCGGTGAAGCTGAGCGTGTCCTCGAGCGTGACGAGGGCGTCCATCAGGTCGGGAGGGGAGGAGAGGAGCCCCTGGAATTCATCGCCCAGCGTCATGAGGAAACCGGCGGCCAGCCTGTCCGCGAGCCTCCGGTTGACGATATCGAGCGCCCGCTCGAGATCCTTCTGGAGCCCGACGCGGTCCGACGCCTGCCGGGAATCCCGGATGTCGCCGATGATCGCGAGATAGATTGGTTCGCCATTATTGCCGAATTTAATCATGATTCACAATAATAACCGAATTACACCGGTCTGTCAAGGGGAGAATTGGAGTGTGGACCGTAACTATATGTGCGATATGGAAATAGGCCTAATCGAAATGGCCTTCTTATGAATTATCGTAATAAGTAATTCGGTATATATGCCGAATCATCTTTATATTCGGCTCTATTCTCGAATTCTGGTTCATACTGGACCCGAGAGGAGGTGATAAAGCTCAGGGAGCCCCTTTCCCGAGCAATGCGGATCACTCAGCCGGCCAGCTTCATGCCGCTCTCGAGGGCTTTCTTCGCCGAAGGAATCCGTCCCGCCTCCTCTTCCGTGTAGCAGAAGATGTCCACGGGGAGTCCGACGTCCTCGAAGTACGGCTGGTAGGAGAGAGGCCTGTCGATGAAGCGTTCTTCGGAGGATGAGAGAACGATCAGGATGTCGGCGTCGCTTCCCGGTGTCGCCCGGTCCTCAGCGAGGGAGCCGAAGAGAATGACCGAACGTACTTCGTTCCGTTCTCTGACGAGCTCCCGGGCCCGGTCCCTGAGAACCGACACCGCCCGCTCCCGGTCAAGCCAGAAGACCCTGACAGAACCGTATGATTTCTTCTGAATGAGCGATGGCACTTCCGGAATCCTTTTCCGAATGGTAATCCCCCGGAGTTCCTTCATCCCAGCCGTTGGGATATCGAGCCGGGATGTAGTATCTATCGAGGTTTCTTCCGGCCTCCAGTAACTCGTCAGGCACTTTGATCTTGTCCTTCAGACCCCTCAGGAGATTCATCACCGAGTGACCCCGGGCTTCCCCGCTGTTTCGGTAATAGAGCGCTTTGACCGCTTTCTCAGCGGCCTGCTGGGCGAT
>CAZMKB010000124.1:9225-9847 GCA_964566685.1 uncultured Gemmatimonadota bacterium
TGGGCGATGAAACAGGCCCACTCGTGGAAACCGCCTGTCGCGGCCCACCGTGCCGTTTCCAGGTCTCGGACGGCCTGTTCGATCCAGTCCCCGCTCCGTTCGGCCAAAGTCTGAACCTCCGGTCCACATCTCACATGATGATTATACCGTTATCAGCCGCACCTGTCAAACGAAAATCCAAAGACCCACTCAGCCGCGGAGTTTCATGGCCATGGGGCGGAGGACCACCTCCTCCTCCACGACGTTCTCCGGGTGGGCGAGGAGGCGGAGGATGACCCGGGCCACGTCCACGGGCTTGATCATCTTCCCGCGCGGCAGGTGCTTGGGGATGTTGTCGACGAATGGCGTGTCGACGCTCGACGGGCACACGGTGAAGACGCGGACCCCCCGGGGCATGAGCTCTTCGCGGAGGCTCCGGCACATGCCGATGAGCCCGGCCTTGGACGCCGCGTAGGCGCTCGTCTGCGGGTAGCCGGAGAGGCCGGTGATCGATGAGACGGCGACCACAGCCCCGCTTCCCCGCTCCGCCATGTCGGGGGCGAGCCGCTTCACGACGAGAAAGGGAGCCACCAGGTTCACCTGGAGCTGCCGGGTGAGATCGCGGGCGTCGAGATCCGGGAGC
>CAZMKB010000125.1:0-9755 GCA_964566685.1 uncultured Gemmatimonadota bacterium
CTGTGCGTAGCCGGCTTCGCTGAGCCTCAGGGCGAAGATGGACGAGACGGAGGCGGCCACGATGCCGCGGGGCGAAACCGCCGAGAGAAAAAGACGCTCCCTCCTGTCGAGGGCCGAGCCGAACGTCGAGACGAACACCGCCAGCGGTCTGATGACCAGGATGAGCAGGAGAAGGAAAACGATGCTGCTCACCGTGATCGCTTCGACATCAGAGAGCTTCAACCGGGAGGAGAGCAGGATGAAGAGGATTGCAATCAGGAGTATTCTGAGATTTTCCTTGAACTCGACGATGTGGATGACCGGGATGCGTTTCTGGTTGACGAGGACGATCCCCATGACCGTCGCAGAGAGCAGTCCCGATTCGGGCTGCAGAACATTGGCGGCGGCGAAGGATGTTATGACGAACATGAGCGAGACCGTCTCCTGAAGGAAATCGGGGATCCAGTAGCGCTGGATGAGGAAGAGGAGAAGCAGGGCGGCCGCGACGCCGATCGATCCTCCGATGAGAATGGTTCTGAGTATCCCCCCGAGGGCGAGGGTCGTTATCTCGGCAAGCCCCCCTGCGCGAATCCCTTCGAACACGAGCACCGCGAGGAGTGCCCCGATCGGATCGATGACGATCCCCTCCCACCTCAGAATCCTGCTCACATTCCCCGTCGGTCTCACACTCCGCAGGAGCGGGATGATGACCGTGGGGCCGGAGACGACGAGGACGGCGCCGAGGAGAAGGGCCAGCGAAAAGTCGAGATCGAGGAGAACCATCGCCGCCACGGTACTTCCCGCCAAGGTCACCAGCGCCCCGATGGAAACCAGGTTCCGGACCACCCGGCCGATCTTCCGCAGCTCGGAGACCCTCAGGTTCAGACCTCCCTCGAAGAGGATGATGGCGACCGACACGGAAACGGTGGGGAAGAACACCTCTCCGAGCAGCTCGTCCGGATCGATGAATCCCGTGACGGGGCCCGCGAGGATTCCGGCGAAGAGCAGGAGCAGGATCGAGGGGATCCTGACCCGCCAGGCGAGCCACTGGGCCCCGATTCCCAGGATGATGATGGCCGCGAGACCGATGAGGAGTTCTTCCTGCATGGAACGACCTCTTTGCAGACGACATCTCCGGTACCAGCTGCTAGCCCGACAATGATTTCAGATAGTACGGCTGAGAGAGTGTAATGTCAACCGTCTCCAAAGAGCGGGACGGACGATCCCGCAGCCGGTTCCGCCCCTGGACGGAGAGGGACCTCTGCCCTCATGGACCGATCATGCTGTGAGTGGCCATCGCTACTTCGAATTACTGCGACCCGCCCACCACATCTCTCGAATCGGGATGAGGATCATGATGAGTGCGGCGATCGTCGTCCCGATCCAGCTGGAGACCAGGAGGTATGCGAATTCGGGGGAGGCGAACTTGATCAGCCATGGTGCACCGAGATCCGTCACCGCACTGGCGTAGGCGAGGAGGATGACACCCGGCTTGAGACGCCTCGGGAGTGAGGTCGCCACCACGATGTGCGTCAGGACGAGAAGGACGAGCGCCATGATGAAGGCGTGGAAGTGGAGCCCCTCGATCAACTGACCCACGGTGACGGGGAAGATCTCATCGGCTTCCGATCCCCGGTAGTGGGCGACGATGCCGGAGATCCCCGATCCGAAGCGGGTCATGACGATCAGGAGGAACGAACCGTATCCGACGAGAGCAAGCAGCAGGAAGCCGGTGTAGGCCAGTTTCACCTCGTACGGGCTGTCGGAGATCCGAAATTCCTTCCGGCCGAATTCCCTCATCGCCCGGCCCCGCCTCCCTGCGTACCGTAGACGGCATGGACAAGCGCCAATCCCTTCCTGACTGCATATCCCGTCGAGCGCGATGAAATAGTCGCTCCGGTGATGATCGGAACATCCTCTCCCGGGCGGAGAGGGGATTCGAGCGTCTTACGCCGGAACCGGTCGAGAAACCGCTCCGATCGGATCTCACCGCCTATCGCCTCCCGATAGGCGAGCACTTCGACGCCGGCCACCGCTCCCTCCGGATCGACGACCACCAGGAAGGTTATCGGCCGCTCCTTTCCCGGGACATCGAGAATGACACCATAGCCGATTTCTCCATCACCACCGATGATCTCGCAGAAGACGTAGGTGTCGTTGCGGAACCGCTTGCCCGCCGCCTCCTGGGCGATGTGCATCTGCCCGCCATCCAGCCGGATCTTCTTCTGCCTGATCGACACCGCATGGGGATAGAGTGCTCGAACCGCCCCTTTCGCCCGGGATTCGATCGAACCCGCAACCGGACCGCCGATCACCAGCAGGGAACCGAATGCGAGCAGTGCCGTCCGGACGAAACGGCGGCGTGTCATCCCTCTGTAAGGCGACTCGAGGAGGTCCGCCCAGCCGGTGGAAGTATAATAGTCCCCGGCCCCTCCACGTCCGATGACCACGAGGAGGCCTTCGAGGCCCGGCTCCCGGGCCAGGAACGAGAGCCCCTCATCCTTTCCGAGTACCATCAGAGCGGTGGACAGCGCGTCGGCGCATGTCGCGGACGGATGCACGACCGTGGTTCCCCTGACCTCCGTGACCGGGTGTCCGCAGCGTGGATCGATGACGTGGGGGAGGACCTCGTCCCCGAACTTGATCGTCTGGTGGGTGTCACCGGCCGAAGCGACTGCACGGTTCCGGAGCCGGAGTGTGCAGAATGTACGATCCGGATCGTGCGGGTCCTGGATCCCGATCAGCCATCCCCCGGCTCCGGGCGGCGAGCCCAGGGCGCAGGAAACGCTGCCGAAAGAAACAAGCGCCCGCTCGACACCGGCCGCCCTCAGGATCTTTATCGTGCGGTCCACAGCGTAACCCTTCCCGATTCCGCCGGGATCGATCTCGATACCCTCCCGGGAGAAAAAGATCGTGGAGCCGTTCGGGTCATGAACGAGATTCTCGTAGCCGACACGTTCGAGGGTTCGGGCGATGTCATCCCGAGAGGGACGTGTTCTTCCCCCCCGGAATCCCCAGAGTCTCATCAGGGGACCCACCGTTATGTCGAATGCACCCCGGGTTCGTCGTGACCAGCGAATGCTTTCCACGATCAGATCCTCGAGCCCGGAATCGATCGGGGCGGGGTGACGACCGGCATCCCGGTTCACCCGGCACAGATCACTGTCGGGATTGAACAGGGTGAGCGCCCGCTCCAGCCGCTCGACTTCCCGGAAGGCAGCATCCGCGGCCGACCGGCAGAGCACCTGATCCTCTCCGTGAAGGGAGATGGTCAGAACTCCACCCATCAGCAGCCGGTCGAAGCGACAGAGTCGTTCACTCATGATGTTTCAGCCCCGCTCAGTACTGAAAGGCGGTCGCGAGGTTGAATCGCGTTCCTGTCTCATCGGTGCCGTCCTCCCACCTCTCGAAATCCGCCTTGAGAGCGACATCAGGATGGGGATAGTAGGCCAGGCCGCCCGTGACGATCATTCTGTCGTTCGCGGGATTGGCCGATCTTCCAGCCGGCATACGATGCTGCGTGTCGAACGATTCGAGGCGGACGAAGGCGACGAGTGACTGTTCGAGCGGGATAGAACGGAGCCGAAGGAGATCGTAAGCACTCTCGACATACCAGCCGAGCATGACTTCCCCCACGTCCGCGATCTCATCGCCGATCTCTTCCGCTCCCCCGATTCCGATCCGGGTGACGACGGCACGGAGATCGAATCCCTTTCTCCGGAACCGAATGTCGCCCTCGACGATCCCCACGGAAGCATCATCGAGAGCCGTATTCCCCTGCCCCGCACCTCCCCAGTACAACGAGAGTCCGGCATCGAATCCCGGGATCAATATCATCTCGAGCCTTCCGACGCCCGCCAGGTCGTCGGAGAGTTCTTCAGCCACCTTTCCGCGGCCGCCCCGGATGCCGCTGGAGGATGAAAAACCGGCGGCGTCCAGGCCGGATACCACATATGCCCGATACTGGAGCCCCTCGCGCAGGGTTCCGAAGATTCCCGCTCCCCCTTCCTGCCAAGTCGACGGGATGATGTATGTCTGCACGTAGGGACGCTCCACGCTGTAGAACAGGGTGGGCTCGTGAAACTCATTGAGCGGGCCGACCGGCATCAGCACGCTCCCCACCCGGAAGTTGATCTTCGGTTTCACGAGGAAATCGAGATAGGCAAACTCGAGCTCCAGTTCGGTGGCGGCATGCTCGAAATCGATCTCCGAGTGGAGGGTGATCCGGTCGGAGAACGAGTAGCTGACGCCGATCACCAGCCGGTGGAAATCCATCTGAGCCGGCGTGTCCTCCTCCGGGACGCGCGAACCGGTCTTCGGATTGTTGTAGTGGAGCTCTCCGTAACCGTGCAGCGAGACCCTGTCGAGATAGCCGGGTGCCTCCTCCTCCCACTCGAGCTCCTCCTCACCGGCGACGGCCGGGATCGGCAGCAGGGTCGACCCCGTCAACAGCAAAATGATCGGAAACCATCTCCCCGAGTTCAACATGCGGAACCCCTTTCGAAGCTGTAGATGAGAAAACGGATCATGGTTCGGGGCTCGGGGCGCAGGAGAGTTTCTCCGGCTGTGATGTTCGATTCGACGAAGTTCTGTCATCCTCGCTCCCAATCCGTGATGCCGAGCGACATTCGCGACAGAGACCGCGGATTTCGAGGCGGTGACCGCGGATGAGAAAGCCACGGCTCCGGGAGATCTTCTCCTGGAGATGCTCGATCTCGTCGCAGGTGAATTCGATGATCCGACCGCACTCCTCGCAGATCATGTGGTCGTGATGCTTCTTCGAGACGATGTTGTCGAATTTCGAGTCCGACTCCTCGAAATGGCGCTCCCTCGCCAGGTTCAGCCGACAGAGTATCTTGAGAAATCGATAGACCGTAACCCTGCCGATACCGGGATCTTCCTGGACGGCGCGGCTATAGAGCTCCTCGACGGTGACGTGGTCTTCGTCCCGGAAAATGCGGGCGAGAACTTCCCGCTGCCGGGTGACGTTGAGACCTCTCTCACGAATGCGCCGGAGGATCGGATCGTCGTCCCGTCCGTCGTATTTTTCTCCGGCCGCTTCGTTGGATCCCGGCGGTAGGGGATTTTTCTTCACAGGACTCTCCTGTTCGGCGGACGATCGACAGCACCCCCCGGGAGCGGAAGCCGTCCGCTTCTGCGGACTCCGAAAAAAACCGGCAATGGTCATGTCGGGCTCCATGTGATCGGCTGTTTCCTGTGAACACGTCACAGATGAAATTGAATTTCAATTTCATGCATCACTGTAATATGATATCCTTTCCCTGTCAAGAGAAAAATGTCTCTTCGAGGTTCCTGGGCCGAGACAATCACACACGATTTCGAACAGGAGGTTCGTTTATACGATGAGCCATCTGACAATTACGGGGCTGGAGGAGATGTATCGACTGTGCCTGGTCGAATCCGGTTTGCAGACGGGAGTTTCAGATCGTGAACCGTGAACCGCGATTGACAGGGGATTCATACTGTGCTATCATGAAGAACAGCCCGACACTCATGACCCGGAGGAAATATCATGAAGAAGCTGCTGCCGCTCTCTCTTATTCTCGTCTTCGCGTTCGCCTCGCTCTTCATCTATTCGCAGGTCGCTGACAGAGCCGGCGTTTCCGATGATTCCGGTATTCGGGGCGAGGCGACATTTGGAGAAAAGGAGGAGAAGGGCTTCGAACCGAGCGACTGGTTCTTCGCCCAGAGAGCCTATCCTTACGGTGAGGTGAACCAGGCCGCGTACCGGGAGGCCGTGGCCCATGCCATCGAGCACCGCAGCGAGGAACACGCCGGTCTCGAGGATGTGGTGTGGAGCCAGGCCGGTCCCACCAACATCGGCGGCCGCATCACCGACATCGCCGTCCATCCGCAGGACAGGAACATCATCTATGCCGGAGCAGCCAGCGGCGGTGTGCTCAGATCCACGGACGGCGGCGACAGCTGGGCCGCCCTCTTCGACTTTCAGCCCACTCTCTCCATCGGCGCCCTCGCCATCGATCCGCTTGATCCCGACATCCTCTACGTCGGGACCGGCGAGGCGAACGCCGGAGGGGGCAGCGTGACATACGGCGGGTTCGGCGTTTTCAAGACGACCGACGGGGGCTCCTCGTGGAACAACGTCGGTCTCGAGGAGACCCGCTACATCGGCCGTGTCGTGGTGGATCCCTCGAACCCGGACAGGGTCTTCGTCGCCGCAGTCGGCACGCTGTTCAGCACGAACCCGGACCGCGGCGTCTACCGGACGACGGACGGGGGGACGACCTGGGACCACGTCCTCTCCGTGAGCGACTCCACCGGGGCCGTCGACATCGTGCAGGAACCCGACGACACCGACGTCCTCTACGCGGCCATGTGGGAGAGGATCCGCCGTCCCGGCTCGCGGAGCTACGGCGGTGTCACCAGCGGGGTGTACAAGACGACGGACGGCGGCGACAGCTGGAGCCTCCTGACCAACGGGCTGCCGCACAGCTCGCCCGATGTGGGAAGAATCGGTCTGACGCTCTCGGCGGCCGACCCCTCGATCGTGTACGCCGTCTTCGCGGACGACGTCGGCTACTTCATGGGAGTGTACAGGAGCATCGACTTCGGGAGCAGCTGGTCGAGGGTCAACGACGGCACGCTCCAGTACGGCGTCTTCTACTACTCTTACGGCTGGTGGTTCGGCTTCATCAAGGCCGACCCGGCGGATCCCGATATCGTCTACGCGCACGGCGTGGGCCTGTACAAGACGGTCGACGGCGGGAACTCCTGGAGCCAGATCGGCTGGAGCAACCACGTGGACCATCACGCCCAGTACATCGATCCGGCTGATCACAGCTGGACGGTAGAAGGAAACGACGGCGGGATATACGTCTCCACCAACGGTGGGAGCTCCTGGACGAAATCCTACGATCTGCCCATCACCCAGTTCTACACGAACGAGATCGATCACCAGATTCCCGCGCGCCTCTACGGCGGTGCCCAGGACAACGGCACGCTGAGGACGCTCACGGGCGGCACCGGCGACTGGGGAGAGATATACGGCGGAGACGGCTTCTACGTGCTGGTCGATCCGACGAACTCGAATGTCATCTACGCCGAGTCGCAGTACGGGGGTCTCGGGAAGTCGACGAACGGCGGGTACTCGTTCAGCAGCGCCACGTACGGTATAGACTCCTACGACCGCCGCAACTGGTCCACTCCGGTGGTGATGGACCCGAACAACAGCAACACGCTCTACTACGGCACCTACCGCGTCTACCGCACGCTGAACGGTGCCGGGTCCTGGACGCCGATCAGCGGCGACCTCACCGACGGCTACTCGGGAGGCAACCTGGTCTACAACACGATCACCACCATGGCCGTCGCCCCTTCGAACTCTCAAGTGATCTATGCCGGAACGGACGACGGGAACGTCCACGTCACGTTCAACGGCGGCCAGTACTGGATCGACATCGGGTCGAGCCTCCCCGAGCGCTGGGTCACCCGTGTCGCCGTGGATCCGGAGGATCACAACAGGGCTTACGTGACGCTGTCCGGCTTCCGGTGGGACTCCCCCCTGCCCCACGTCTTCTCCACCACCGACGGCGGTCAGAGCTGGACCGACATCAGCAGCGATCTCCCGGAGGTCCCGGTCAACGACATCATCATCGACCCCGAGACGACCGACATCCTCTACATCGGGACGGACGTGGGCGTGTACGTCTCCACGGATGCGGGGGGATCCTGGCAGAGCTTCAACGAAGGGCTGCCGGTGGTGCCGGTCGTGGACCTCGTCTTCCACCGGCCCACGCGAACCCTGGCCGCGGCCACCTACGGCCGCTCGATGTTCACCGTCGAGCTTCCTCCCCCGTCGGTGATCGTGCGGAAGCACCGGGTACCGGTGAGGATGGACAGCCGGAAAAAGAGGTGAGTTGAGGGAACCCGGCAGTCTTTCCCGGAGCGAAATCCTTGCAGGAGATCGACCGCACCAGCGAATTGATCGCGGACCTCTCCCTTCAACATAGCCGAAGCATCAGTTGTGTGTACGTTTCCGAAGAACGCTGGAAGCATACCTGCCTGGAATTGCATCTTTCCCCCCCAATGAGTAGCGCCGACGGGTGCGCTCGGTACCACTGACCACACCTGTTCAGATCAAGGGGAGCCTGTTCACCTTTCTCCCACAACGGGGATAGTTGACCGCGGCGGGATCGGAATCCGTCCGGAAAAATGTGCCCGGCGGGCGTTGACAGCAAAGACCCATCTCAGTAGGTTTGAGGCAACGTATCCCGAGACGGGAGGACAAGATGACGAGACTCATGAAGAAGCTCTCCAGGAAGATCGGCCTCATGCCGGGAACCGTCGTCTTCGTCGGCGAGAAGAAGGTCGAGAAGACCGGTATCCACATCATGGACTTCGACGAGAAGAACCTGGAGGAGCGGGACGTCGACCAGGTCGAAGCGTCTTTCCCCTTCAAGGAGAAATCCACCGTCACCTGGATCGCCGTCTGCGGCGTCCACGATGTCGAGGCCGTCGAGAAGCTGGGAACCCGTTTCGGGCTCCACCCCCTCGTCATGGAAGACATCGTCAACACCGGGCAGCGGCCGAAGATCGAGGATTCGGGCGAAACCGTCTTCCTGGTGATGAAGATGCTCTACCAGGATCCGGAGGACGGGAAGCTGGTCTCCGAGCAGGTGAGCATCGTCTTCGGCAGGAATTTCGTCCTGTCCTTCCAGGAAAAACCCGGCGACGTGTTCGAGCCGGTTCGGGAACGGATTCGAAAGACCGTACCGCGGGTCCGGTTCATGGGGGCGGACTACCTGGCCTACACCCTCGCAGACGCGATCGTCGACCACTATTTCGTGGTGCTCGAGCAGTTTGGGACCGGAATCGAGGACATCGAGGCGGAACTCTTCGACGAAGCACGTCCCGGGCACCGGGAGAAGATCCACGAGCTCAAGCGCGAGCTCACCTTCATGCGAAAACCCGTCTGGCCGCTCCGCGAGGTCATCAGCGGCTTCGACCGCGTGGAATCAGCGCTGGTCCACGACTACACCAGAGCTTACATCCGGGATCTCTACGAACACACCGTGCAGGTCATCGACACCCTCGAGACCTTTCGGGACATGGTTTCCGGTCTCCACGACCTGTATCTCTCCAGTGTCAGCAACCGGATGAACGAAGTGATGAAGGTCCTCACGATCATTGCCACGATCTTCATCCCTCTCAGTTTTCTCGCCGGGGTCTACGGCATGAACTTCGACACGTCCGTGAGCCGCTACAACCTCCCGGAGCTGGGCTTCCGCTACGGCTACCCCATGTTCTGGCTCGTGGCTCTGTTCGTCGGCGGCGGGCTCATCTGGTTCTTCCGCCGGAAGGACTGGCTCTGAACCGGAAGACGCACAGGACGAGGAGGAGACGATGAATACAGCGGATCTCAGAAGACAATGCTTCATCGAGAAGATCCTTCTGCTGATCGCCGTCGCCTCCTGCATGTTTTCGGTCCGGAACGCGGATGCCTCATCACCCGGGAGGGACGTGTTGATCGTGGGTACGAAGGAGACCGCTCCCTTCGTCCTGAAGGAGGCCGACGGCTCCTGGAGCGGAATCAGCATCGACCTCTGGACCGTCATCGCGGAGGAGCTGGGGCTGGAATACGAGTACCGGGACACCGACCTGCCCGGGCTGGTCGGCGGCATCGAAGACGGCACCCTCGACGTCGCGGCGGCGGCCCTCACCATCACCGCCGGGCGCGAACGAACGATCGACTTCACGCATCCGTTCTACACGACCGGTCTCGGCATCGCCGTCCT
>CAZMKB010000126.1:0-9673 GCA_964566685.1 uncultured Gemmatimonadota bacterium
GACGTGGATGTTGCGCTCAGCGCACATGTCCTTGAGAATCTGGGGCCACACCGTCACGCTCACCTCGCCGAGATGGGCCGTTCGCAGCAGGTACATGTAGGTTCTCGACTGCCCGATGCCGCCGCCGATCGAGAGAGGAATCTCGTCGTTCATGATCATCCTGTGATAGGGCTGCTTCAGGAAGTCGAGCTGGTTGGTCATTTCCAGCTGGATCTTCAGCGTGTCCTTCGTGACCCTGATGCCCATCGACGTGAGCTCGTGACGGCGCTTCGTCACCGGGTTCCACACGAGGATGTCCCCGTTCAGGCCGTGCATTGTCTTACCGTCCTTCGTAACCGTCTCCGTCACCCAGTCGTCGTAGTCCGCCGCTCTCATCTCGTGCGGGTAGCCGTCCTCGAGAGTCCAGCCGATGCCGATGATGAAGACCGCCGGGTACTTCTGCAGAATCGCCGTTTCGCGCTGCTTCCGCGGGAGATCGGGGAACTCCTCCAGGATCTCCTCGGCGTGCAGGAACGTGAGCTCCTCGGGAAAGTCCGGGTACCTGTCGGTGACGAGCTGCGGGAACTTTTCCCGTGCGTCCATCCCCGCGCCGTGGATCACCTTCCAGATCTTCCTGACCGTGTCCTTCAGGTAGTCGAGGTTCCGGTCCTTCTCGGTGATGACCTTTTCCCAGTCCCACTGGTCCACGTAACTCGAGTGGTCGTGGTCGAGAAAGTAGTCCTTCCTGACGGCCTTCATGTCCGTGCAGATTCCCTCACCGACCTCGCAGCCGAACTGTTCCAGCGCCCATCGCTTCCACTTCGTCGCCGCCTGGACCACCTGGGCGTCGACGGGATGCTTGTCGTAGTCATTCGAGATGTGGAACTCGATCGGTGTCCGGGAGCCGTCGCGATCCAGGAGGTCGTTCATGCCGCTGTCGCGATCGACGATGAGCGGCACCTGGACCATCTGGAGATTCAGTTCCCTGCAGAGATTGTCCTCGATGTAATCCTTGATCCCGAAGAGCGCTTTCATCCTGTCCTTCGGATCGAGCAGCGGCTCGTAGTCATCGGGCAGGATCTTTTCCAGCTCGTCGTAACTGCCGATGCCGGGACCCGCCAGATCTGCTTTCTTGTCAGCCATGGTGACGTAGTCCTCCTTACCTGGTTAGCGGGCCGATCCCGCGTGGATTCCCTGAAACGCCAGAATTGATAATACCGGTGTGGTGGTTTGTCAACATCATGGCTCCAGCGCCTGCCCGAAATCTTCAATGATGTCGTCCGGCGATTCGATCCCCACCGAAACCCGGATGAGGCTGTCCGTTATTCCCAGGCGCTGCCGGTCCTCACCGGACATCCCCGAGTGCGAGGTGACGGCTGGGCGTGTCACGAGAGACTCGACGCCGCCGAGACTCGGAGCGACGACGGGGATCTTCACCCGGTCCATGAACCGCTTCGCGGCATCCAGGCCGCCGGCCGGCTCGAAGCTGAGCATTCCGCTCGATCCGTCGAAGAGCTCGGCGGCGATCCGGTGATTCGGGTGGCTTTCGAGGCCGGGATAGCTGACGCGCGAGACCCCCGGGTGCTCCTCCAGGAACCGTGCGAGCCGCCCTGCGTTCTCGTTGTGGGCCTTCATCCGGACCGCCAGCGTCTTCAGGCCGCGATGGAGCAGGAAGCAGGTGTGGGGATCCATGGAGCCGCCCAGGTGGTCGAGCCGGCGGGTGACGCGGTCGATCATGTCCCGGTTCGAGATGACGGCCCCGCCCACGATGTCGGAGTGGCCGTTCAGGTATTTCGTGCAGCTGTGAAAGACGACGTCGAAGCCGATCTCGAGCGGCCGGAAATTAACCGGGCTGGGGAAGGTGTTGTCGATGAGCGACAGGAGTCCGTGCTCCCGGGAGAACCCCACGACCGCCCGGAGGTCGGCGACACCCAGCAGCGGATTGGTCATCGATTCCACGTAGATCAGCTTCGTACGAGGCCTGAGTTTCGAGGCCCACGAGCCGGGGTCGTTGCCGTCGATGAAATCGTACTCGATCCCGAACGAGCCGATGTCACGGGTGATGAAATCGTGTGTCCCGCCGTAGAGGCAGTCCTGGGCCAGGAAGTGGTCGCCCGAAGAGAGGATGGTGAGAAGCGTCGTGGTGATGGCCGCCATTCCGCTCGCAGCGACCAGCGCGGACTCCCCGCCTTCGAGAGCGGCCAGCTTCACGTGCAGGGCCTCGTGATTCGGCGAGTTGTTGAGGCGGATGTACTTGATATCGTGGTAGTCGACCCCGCCTGCACACTCGTACATGGCCGACTGGTAGATCGGTAGGACGACCGCACCATCCTTTCGGGGCAGAGGCTCTCCAGAGTGAATCACCTTCGTCTCGATGCTGCCCTGATCGTTCATGTCTGGTCCTCCTGGTTCGAAAGGAAAGGCTCCATGTCGGCGAAGCCCCGATCTCCTCCGGATGCCGGCCGCACCCCTCTCCGGAGCGTGAATCTGTTGTTCGGGGTCTCCCACAGCCTGAGCCGGTGAAGGGCTCCCACATTCCGCTTCTCGAGCTTCTGCCACAGAGCTGTGACGATGTTCTCGCCGGTGCTCGGTTTCGTCCCGAAGTCTCCGGTCTCCCGGTCGAGATGGCGGCGGTCCCATTCACTGAGTACCTCCTCGAAGGCCCGGGTCAGCGGCTCGAGCGGATAGAGAATGCCGGTCCGCTCGTCCAGCTCACCGCCGAAGGTTGCTTCGACCCGGTACTCGTGACCGTGACCCCCCGGGTTGTTGCACTTCCCGTACACTTCCAGGTTCTCCCGGTTCGTGAGAGGGGGACTGTGGAGGCGGTGGGCGGCGAAGAACCGGCCCCGCAGGCCGATGAACAGCCTGTCCCCTTCATGACACTCGACGAAAAAGCCTTCGTTCTCCTCGAGCCGCACGCGGGAGAGAGGAAGCCGGTCGGCGAGGCGCCGGAAGAGGTACCGGGACAGGCACTCGGTCGTCATGGGCAGATCCCCCATCTCCCGGAGGTGGACATTCAGGTTCCGGTGGTCGAGATCCGCGTGGAGATCGGTCATGATGTTCCGGATCTCCCCGGGCCCGACGATGGATCCCGTGGCGTTTTCGTGTGAACCCTCGAGCGTACAACGGAGCTCGTATCCGTGGCCGTGGCCGGCCGGATCGGAACAGATGCCGAAGAGGGCACGGTTCTCCTCATCCGTGAGGCGGGGAGAGTATGTCCGGCGGGCCGCCGAGAACCGAATGCTCACGGAGCGCTCGATCCGCCCGTCCCGGTATGCGGTGGCTTCGCTCCACGGCGTCTCGGCGAGGTGGCACACGACAGGAACGGCGGGCATGCCCGCGAAGAGGGGGATGCTGTCGAGGAGGATGCCGGCTGAAAGATTTTCCGGTGTCGGGATGATCATTCGATACCGGTTCGAGTCGACATTGAGGAACTTGTGGTCGTACTGCTCCCGCAGGAGGCCGTTCACGATTTCCTTGATGCGGGAAATGTTCATCGCCATGCCGGTCTTCTCGTCCGGCCGTCCGTGGAGCGCCAGATACACGACATAGTTGTGCCCGTGTCCGTACTCGCCGCCTGATTCGGGACCGAACACGCGGGTGTTCTTCTCCTCGCTCCAGCCGGGCACCGCAAGCCGGTGCGAGGCGGAGAACTCGAACCTCCTGCTGGTGGTGAGATAGGTGTCTTTCATGAACGGGCTGCCTCGTGTCCATCGCCGGATGCCGGTCCTGTCCGTGCCGGTCGCGTTCACGCCCTGCTCGTGAACAGAACAACGGCGACGTGTCGTTCTAATTTAGGAAATTCTCCCGGCTTTTCCAGACCGCGCGATCAGGGAACGGTGACCCGCCGGTGAGGATTCGTAGGCTGCTCGGGTGAGGGTTCGGCAGCGAGGAGGTCGCTGCCGACCGAACCGCTTCGCTCCGGGACTCCGGCTCCGGTCCGCACCGGGATTCCGGGTACGGACCGCGACCGTGAACCGGCATCCACGACGCAGGATGAGTACTCGCTCTCGACGTTGCCGATACAGCCGGAGACTTCGTAGACATAGTGCCCCGGGTGCGGCAGGATGTCCAGGAATGAGGTCTCGCCTCCGTCGAGCACGGTGACCTGTTCGTGGTTCCGGTAGACTCCGATCCAGTCGTAGTCGTCCTCGTTCATCCACTCGAGGAGTGCGGCGCCCGGCTGCTCGCTGCAGAGCAACCCGGACGGGCAAAGGAGATTCCTGTCGAATGGTCCGGCGAAACCTTCGTCCCCCGCAAAACCAACGCACTCCTGACACATCGGGAAGTCGGCTACGGCCATGTCGTAAGCCTCCCTCACCGTCCAGCCTTCGGCCATGTAGCCGAACAGAGCGTCCTGCCAGTCGAGGGAATAGGTCCAGCAGAGGTCACAGTTTTCCTGGGCCATGCCGCAGTACCCCACGGTGGACGTCCGAGAGTTCGAGCCTCTCCGCAGAGCGTGAGACATCGAGCCTTCGCCCGTGTCGCACATCGCTCCGCAGCTGGCGAGGAAGGAGAACGGCATTTTCGTGTAATGGGAGATCCATTCGGAGACGTCCTCGACAGTGATGAACTCGAACGATTCGTCTCCCTCACATCCGCTCGCGAAGCTGTAACTGCCGCCGTGAGCGATCTCGTAGAACAGGGCGGTAGAGACGCCGGCGATGCTGGAGCTCACCTCCCCGCGTGTCGGCCACGCGACGGCCTGGCAGGCGTATCCCATGGTTTCGAACCAGTCCGTCGCGTTCAGGTACCAGGCGTCCCAGGAACCGCTGCAGGGGGAGCTGAAGATCGGGCCGCTGATGGAAAGGGAGCTCGCGGGCGGAGGGATGCCGTATCCGAGGACGGCGCCCGAGCCTGCATCGACGACCGTCACGACGATCTCTCCGCCGATACTCGACCGTGCGATCCAGCAGGGATCGCGGGGGACCGGGTCCAGGGGGAAAACGTCGGAATCGGGACTGATGAGGTAGAGATGTGATGAGAGGACCATTCCCCCCGCAGTCGCTCCGGCTTCTTCTCGCGAGACGCTCACCGTGAACGAAGTCGGAAGGTCATCCCTCCGGTGCTCTTTCGTCTCGAGCAGGAAGCCCGAGTCCCGGTCGTAGACGAGAACGAGATAGTCTTTCTCGATGATCACGTCGCCGATGGTTCCCTGCTGCCAGGAGATGACGAGATCGCCCGTTTCTATGTGTCCTCTGTTTTCGTGCGGGTCACGTGCGGATGAAGAGCTCGTGATGAGCAGGATGGCGGGGAGAAGGATGCAGAGTGATCGGCCGTGTTCCATCGTCTGTTCCCTCCGGCATGACGCCAGAAGATGACCGGCCCTCCCCGGGACCCGATCAGGGATATTGAACGATCGACTTCGTTCATGTATCCCGGTCATACGGTAAGAACGCTACGGTGAAACGTCAAGGTTAAAAATTTCCGTTTCCGGGAAAATGTTCCGGAATTTTCTTCCCGGGAACCTCACTTGACTTTTCCGGCAACCGCCGGTAATGTCCTTCACGATCACCGCGGCATCCCGCTCTACCTCGGGACCGGAGAACATGACGACTCGACCCGGCGACCGATATCTCATTCTCCTCATCGTCCTGGCAGCCTGCCTCCGCCTGGTTGATCTCGACTTTGCCGAGGTGCAGGCGTGGGACGAGGCTCTCTACGGGCTGAGGGCGAAGAGCATCACGGAGTTCGGAGACTGGCTCGACCAGTCGGCACACGCATACGGCGGCCTGTACTCGGCCGCGCATCCCCCGCTGTATATCTGGCTGACCGCGCTTGCGATGGAGGTCGCGGGAGCATCTCCCGTGACCGTCCGGCTCTGGGCCGCTCTCTTCGGGGCGCTCAGCGTTCTCACTGTCTCGCTCCTTTTCCGCGACAGGCTGTCGGGTTTCTACGCGGCGCTCCTCCTCGGGCTCTGCCCGTTCTTCTTTTTCTCCAGCAGGCAGGGACAGCTCGACGTTCCCTACACCTTCTTCATCGTTCTGAGCCTGTATTTCCTGCTGCGATACGAGCGGACAGCGGCCTCACGCCGCTGGCTCGTCCTGGCCGGCACGGCCGGCGGTCTCGCGCTCATGAGCAAGATCATCGTCGGCCTGTTCGTCCCCCTCATAGCGGGGCTCTTCATCCTCGTCCGGGTGATTCGCGGCGAGAAAGACAGGAGACGGGGGGGGATCGAGTGGCTCACACTCTTCGCCGTCAGCCTGGGCATCGCTCTCCCCTGGCACGTCTTCATGTTCTTCGAGCACGGGGACGCCTTCCTGGATCACTATTTCGGATTCCACGTCATCGAGCGTGCGTTTTCCGGGGTGGAGGAAAACGTCCCCGGCCTGGGTCCGTTCTTCTTCGTGAACCAGCTCATCGTCATGATGCCGGTCGCGGCCGCCGCTGTTCTCGGAGGGCTGTCCGGCCGCCGGGAGAACGAGAGCGGCACGCGGCTTCTCCTCCTCGCCGCGCTCCTCGTACCCTTCCTGGTTTTCAGCCTGTCCGTCACGAAACTGAGGACCTACGCGGTACCGATGCTTCCCCCGCTCGCAGCCCTCGCCGGATTGCGGCTCGCCGGGATCTTGAGACAGGGACGGGTGGACCGGAGGACCCTGGTGCTCTGGGCCGTCTTTCTCGTGTGGTCTTCGTCGCAGACGCTCCGGGACAGCGTGCAGGGATTTTTGACCGGACAGGAGATCGGGAACAGCTTCCTGCTCGTCCTCCTCCTCCCCGCGGCTCTGCTCGCAGCCCTCTTCCCCGGGCGCCTGGTTTCGGGAAAGATCTTCGTCGTCCTCTCCCTGGCTGTTTCTCTCGCCCGGCTGATCCTCGTACCCGTCGAGTACACCGACAGCGGGATTTCACGTGCGGCGGAAGAGTTCGAGAAGGGTGGCTGCCGGCGCCTCGTCTACGTCGACCGGACCAGGAGCCGGGTGAGCCCCCAGGTCGGCTGGTACTTCGGAGGAATCGACCTCGGCTGGCGCCGGGGCCGGGATTTCATTTTCATGGGTCCCGGCGAAGATCTCGACGAAGGTCTTCTCACGGGGGGCGCTGCGTTCCTCCTGGTCCACCGCGATGCCCGTCCCGGCGCCCCGGGAGGTGCCGGGATCGACGTTCCGGCCTCCTGCCGCGGTGTCATCGAGGATCCCTGGTACCGGGCCTGGTCCTGCTGCCGTCAGGGGGAGGGACGGGCGGATGATGCATCATCATCGTCCTCGATGACGATGTCGCCGTAGGGTGCGAGCGCAGGCTCGAGCTCGTCCCGGGGACCCACCGCCGCCGTGACCAGGCTGTCCGGATGGATGTGGCGCCTGAGCGCCGCGTTCACCTCGTCGACGGTGATACGTGCGATCAGGTCGGGGTAGGTGGAGAGGAAATCGTCCGGAAGTCCGCGGTACTCGTTGGACATGGTCCGGCTCACGATGGAGATCGCCCTCGTGAAATCGAACGGGTATGAGTTGATGTAGTACTTCCGGGCCCGGTCGAGCTCCTCCTCGGTGACGCCCTCGTCGAGCAGCCTCCCGAGCTCGCCGAGCACCAGGCCCACGGCCTCACCGGCCGACTCTTTTTTCGTCAGGAGGCTGATCTGGAACGTGCCGGGTGCTTTCATGCCGAAGCTGAACGAGCTCCCGACGCTGTAGGCGAGCCCCCGGTCCGAGCGCACCTTTTCCCACAGCCTGCTGACGCCGACCCCGCCGCCGCCGAATATCCTGTTACCGAGGATGAGCGGCAGGTAGTCCGGATCGGTGACCGTCGGGCCCAGGTGCCCCATGATAACCGTCGCCTGTTCGATGTCCCGGGGGATGAGATGAATGGTTCCGGCTGAGGCGCCGCGGGGCTCCGGGACCGCGAGCCCGGCCGGTGTGCCCCGCTCCCAGTCGCCGAAGCGCGACTCGACCGCCCGGAGCGCCTCTTCGAGCGAGATGTCTCCGGCGACGCCGATCCAGATGTCGGCGGGCTCGACGTGCTCCCGGTGGAACTCCATCAGGTCGCCGCGCGAAACCCTCCGTATCTCGAGGCTGTCGCTGAGAGCCCCGAGAGGGTGCTCCCTGCCGTAGAGGAGGCCGGGGAAGAGCAGGGCGGCCTGCCGGGACGGCACGTCGTTCCGCCTCCGGACGGCTTCGACCAGCCGCTCCCGGTGGATCTCGATCTTGTCCTCCTGGAAGAGGGGACTCCTGAGCATCGATGCGAAGATGTCCAGCACCGTGCCGAAGTCCCCGCTCATCGACCAGAGGTACGCGCTTCCGCTCCACGTTCCGATCGACGTCTCGGCAACGGCGCCGAGGTTCTCCAGCTGTTCGCTTACCTCCTCCGGGCTCATGCCCTCCGTCCCCCCGGTCCTCATCAGCGAGCCTGTCATGGATGCCAGCGCCGACATCCCCGGCGGCTCGAGCACCTCTCCGGCACGGATCAGGGCGGTCACCTCGACCACCGGGAGCTCGCGGTCCTCGAGGAAGAAGAATTTGATCCCGTTTTCCATGCTGAGCGTGCGTACTTCCGGGGCCTCGAACTCCAGGCGGTCGAAGGTGAAGGATCTGCCGCCGACAGTGACTTCCCCTCCGGCGGTGAGCGGCGGGTGGAGGAAGAGAACCGCCGGGGCGAGGAGGCCGACCAGTGATAAGACTCTTCCGGCGACATGCCTCACGGCTTCTCCTCCTTCACCAGGATGCCCACGGTCTTCCTGTCGGGAGTGAGGTACCGGGACACCGTGTTCATGATGTCTTCCCGTGTGACGGTGCGGATGACCCCGGGGTACCGGGTGATGTAGCGGTAGTCTCCTGCGACCGCCTGGAAGTAGGACAACCGGCCGGCAAGCCCCGCATTGCTCTCGAGCGACCGCACGAAGGATGTCTCGATCTTCTTCACGGCCCTGGAGAGCTCGTCCTCTCCCACCGGCTCGCGGGAGAGGATCTCGAGCTCCTGCTCGATCGCCTCCTCCAGGTCGCCCGTCGTGTGGGGGCCTCTGGGCGTCGCCGTGATGGTGAAGAGGTTCGGGAACCTGTTGCCGGGTCCGGTGGAGCTTCCGGCGCTGAGGGCGAGGCCTCCTTCCACCAGGCTCCTGTAAAGGCGCGAAGTACGCCCGCTGGAAAGGATGATGTCGATGATGTCGAAGACATAGTCGTCGTGGTGAGGCAGCGCCGGCTTGTGCCACCCCATCATGATGATGGGCTCGGCGTCGAACAGCTCGTCCACGCGCCGCTCTCCCCGCTGCTCCGGTTCCACGGTCACCACTTCGGGCGGGCTCCCTCCGTCTTCGATCGGTCCGAACCAGCGTTCGAGCATCGATTCCGTCTTCCCGATGTCGATGTCTCCGACGATCGCGACGATGCAGTTCGACGGCGTGTAGTAGCGCCCGCTGAACTCCCTGGCGTCGGCGACCGTCAGGTTCCTGATATCGGACATCCAGCCCACGGTGGGCTGGCCGTACGGGTGTGCCATGTAGGCTGTCGCCAGGAAGACCTCGGAGAGCTTTCCGAACGGGCTCGTAAGCGTCCTCTGCCTCCGCTCTTCCATGACCACATCACGCTCCGTGTAGAACTCCCGGTAGACGGGCCGCTTCATTCGTTCCGACTCGATGTACATCCAGAGCTCGATCCTGTTCGACGGAAGGCTGACGTAGTACCGTGTCAGGTCCACGCTGGTCGACGCGTTCAGTCCGACGGCTCCGTTCTCGCTGTAGACCTTCCCGATCTCGTCTTTCACCACGTATCGC
>CAZMKB010000127.1:0-699 GCA_964566685.1 uncultured Gemmatimonadota bacterium
ACATGGGAACATCCTCGATCGGCATGAGACCGAACTGGGGCCTCACGCGGTTCAAGGAAGGTTTCCTCGGACGGGGCTACCTCAGGCCCTCGTTCTCGTGGAGGCCCCGCGAAAGGCCGGGCAGGCCGGGACAAAACCGTCAGGACGAATCGTGAAAACGGGATCATCCGTCAGCGGTCTGTTCAAGCACACCTTCATCTACGGCCTCGGTGACCTCGTCCGGAAGCTGGTCGGTTTCCTCCTCATCCCGATCTACACCAGGTTCATGACGCCGGGAGAGTACGGCATCCTTCAGCTCTCCCTGGTGTTCGCGGCCTTCTTCCAGATCCTGTACTCCTTCGGGATGACGACCGCCTTCTTCCGCTACTATCTCGACACCGGAGACCGGGAGGAGAGAAAGACTGTCTTCAGCACGACCTTCTGGAGCATCGCCGTGGTCGACGTGGTTCTCGCGCTTCTCATGCTGACGAGGACCGGAGCGATCTCGACGTTTCTCTTCGGAGATCCGCACCGGACTGACATCGTCTTCCTCGTTCTGGCGGTCCTCCTCGTCGAGACGATCGTCCAGGTGCCGCTCCTCCTGCTGCGTGCTCTCGACCGTTCCCGTACGTTCCTCACGCTCATCATCATACAGCTCGTATCGGCGCTCGTGGCCAACTATCTGCTGGTTGCGGTGTTCCGGATGGGACCGTTCGGCGC
>CAZMKB010000127.1:709-4711 GCA_964566685.1 uncultured Gemmatimonadota bacterium
ATGCTGGCCAACCTCGTCTCCTCGGCCTTCCTCCTCGCGCTCACCATGCCGATCGTGACGGGGAACATCCGCTTCGCCTTTTCCGGGGAGCACTTCGGGAGGCTGCTCCGGTTCGGACTGCCCTTCGTGCCCTCGACGATCTCCATGATGGTGATGAACATCTCCGACCAGTATCTCATCCGGTACTTCCGGGGACTCGAGGAGACGGGGCTCTACGCCCTGAACTACAAGTTCGGGATGGCGCTGAACCTGTTCATCACCGGCTTCCGTTACGCATGGGTGCCCTTCATCTTCCGTGTATCCGGAGAGCCCGATTCGGGGAGGCTGTACGCGAGGGCCTATGAAGTGCTCACGGTTCTCCTGAGCGCGATCTTCTTCCTCATCTGCGCCTTTCTTCCGGAGATGTACGCCCTGCTCGTCGACCGTTCGTACTTCGCCGGCATGGGAATCGTTCCGCTCGTAGCCTTCTCCTACGTCCTGTTCGGGCTCCACACGATCTTTCTGGCCGGTATCTACCTGGAGGACGAGACGTCGTTCATCGCGAAGGCGGGTGTCGCGGCGGCGGCTGTGAACGTGGGCCTGAACCTCCTCCTCATCCCGAGCTTCGGAATGTGGGGCGCGGCGGTGACGACGCTTGCATCGTTCGCTCTCCTCATCATCCTCATCTTCCGGAAATCGCAGAGCGTGCACCCCGTTCCCTTCGACGTCACGCGGTCCCTCGTCGTTCTGCTCGTCTCGGTCGTCATGACCGGCCTGGTACGGCTGCCGGCGTGGGACGGACTGGTGGCGGGTATCCTGGTCAAGATCCTGGTTCTCGTCGTCTACCTCGGTATCCTCAGGTGGATGGGCTACCTGCGGGTCGAGTACTTCCGGGAGGTCCTGGGCTGGCTCCGCGGGTGATGGACGGAACAAGGAGGGTCCGTCATTTCGGAAACAGGAAATTTTTCATGATGAGGATGAGGATCAGGGCGAGAACGAATCCGATTCCGATCAAGAGGAGCGAATCGTTCCACATCCGCCGGTGTTCCCTCCTGAGATCCTCGAAGAAGTCCATCTTCTCATCGGGCGTGATCCACCGGCCTTCGAAGAACAGGACCCCCTGTTCTTTCCTGCGCCTGTACTCCTCGAAGAAGAGACGGACGAGCTTCTTCCTCAGCTTTTTCCGGTATGCCGTTGTTTCTTCGCTCATGAGACTCCTCGAACCGAGCCCGAAACTCAGTGAAACATGCCCGAGATGACGACGACGATGAGGATTGAGATGATACCGACATAGACACCGACCATCACTTCGAGGAGTGTTCGCAGCACTTCCCTCCTCCGGTACAGCGGTGACTCTTCGCGCGCCACGAGGTCGATTTCTCTGCTTTTCATCTTCCCCAGGGTCCGGGCGAGTTTCGTCTTCTCCTCGATCACGATCTCGCGCTTCTGTTCTTCCATGAGGTTGTTCACCGTCATTCTCCGTAGAATATTCCCTCGAGATCCTCTTCGGTCCTGTCCTCGATGATCCGCTCCCTCATCCTCGACTCTCTCCCTTCCCAGATCAGGCTGAGGAAGGTACTGGCGAGGAAGGCCAGACCGAAGGAAACCAGCAGATTCACGAACAGGTTCGGGTACTTCGGTCTTCTGGAAGGCGTGGCCTCGTCGAGCAGGACGAACCTGTTACGATTCTGATCCTCCTGGAACTTTGTCTCCTCCAGTTTCATGGACAGCATCAGGCCGAGGCGCCTGGCGACCATTGCCTCCTGGCGCAGCCTGGCGAATTCGTACTGCACCTGTGAGAGGTCGAGGAAGTGGCTTTCAAGATCCATCACCGATTCGTCGATGATTTCGGACTGTGCGAGCATGACCGCCCGCCGTATCTGCAGCTGGATGTAATTTTCCTTCAGTTTCCCCACGATCGGATTGACCGGTTCCGTGTAACTCTCGAAAACCTTCTCTATCTCATCGCGGAGACTCGTTTCGGCCTGCGCCTGCGCGGCCCGGAGAGCGATGATCTCGGGGTGCTCCTCCGTGAATGTCTGTCTCTTCTCAGCGATCTGGATCTCCAGAGACGCGATCTGCGCCCGGAGGCGGAGAATGACCTGGTTTGTCCCGATCAGGTTGTCGATGGCATCGGCTCCCGCGAGATCCATCTGTGCCGCCAGTGCCTGCCTTTTCGCGTCGTTCTCGAGGAGGGATATCTGATTGGTGAGCTTCTGTGTCCTCAGTTTCGTGTCCAGGTCGAGGATCTTCGCGAGCTCCTGGTCGACGGCCAGGACGCCGTGTTCGGCCAGGAATTCGTCGAGAACCTGCTTGATCGAATCTGATCTCATCTGTGCCATTCGAAGCTGCTCTTCGACAAATGCTCTCACTCCCGTGGAGCCGTAACCGAGCCCCGATTCCTGCTCGATGAAGTAACTGGCCGCGACGGGATAGGCGTTGGCGATGCTGGCTGCAATTTCGGAATGACGGTCCTGGACGCTGACCTCGAAGATTCCCTCCGCCGAGACATCGACTGTGGTGTTGGCTCTGATCACGTCCGGTTCCCGCTCCGGGACGATCTCAGAGATTCTCTGCCTGACTTTCTGGGAGAGGAGAATCTGCGCGATACCCTTCACGGCGGCGTCGTTCGAGAGCGGAATAGCCACCTTCATGTTGGCGATGTTCTTCGGATTAGCCGTCAGGACGACCTGGTCTCCCTGGAATATCGGTACGTAGAACGAGACCTTCGACTCGTAGTAGCTGGGCAGCAGGATGGAGAGAAGGAAGGTCACCGTCAACGCAGAGATGACGATGGCTCCGATGGTGCGTCTTCTCCGCATCAGGATTGCCATGTAGTCGGATGGATGTTTATCCATAGCCACGGTACCCTCCGTGAGTATTATGTTGTGGAATCCGTGACGAGCTTCATGTCGCTTCCGGACTCCTCCCTCTTTTCCACGATTCTCGTTATCGCTTCACCGAGTGCCATAATGATGAAGGTGAAATTCGACCAGGCGACCTGGTGGAACATGTTGTTGACGAGAACACAGATGAAACTTGCGAGGTAAGCCTCGAGCATGAGCCGGTTACGGGGAAAACGGGTTCTCATCAGCTGTCCTCCCGCCCGTTTGAACACGTACACGATCATCGCCATGTAGGTGATGAACCCGAGAATACCTGTTTCGCTCAGAACCTGGAGCGGAAACGAGTGCACAGAGAGCCCCCATATGTTTCCCGAGTACCCGCTGAACGTCCCGTAGCCGTATCCGATGAGCGAGTAAGATGCAAGCGCATCGAGCCCCAGCTTGAACAGTCCCACCCTCGCACTCACCGAGTGAGGATTGATCTCGTATGCCAGATTGTAAGCGAAGCTCAACAGGCCGGTGATGTATGACAGCATGACGATTCCGAGCAGGAGTGTGATTTTGTGGATGACCAGCCGCGGCCTCTTCAAAAAGTAGATTGCACCGAGTCCGATTGCAAGAGCGAGCCACGTTCCCCTGCTCGATGAGAAGAAGAGGGGGATCAGCATGAGAGTCAGGATTAGAAAGATGATCATGCGCGACTTCTTCGGGACCGCTTCGGGGGAGATGAGGGAATAGAGGAGAAAAATGAACGGGACCGAAAGGTTGGTTCCCAGGAGATTCGGGTGGCTGGTCAGTGCCGTTACCCTGGGCTGCAGTCCGAGTGGAGAAGAGAACACACGGTTGACATCGGTGGCTGCAAAGGAGTAGTTGGTTCCAACGATGTGGAAAAGGACGACCTGGGCGAATGCGATCAGGGAGGTGGCTATGGCAAGGTATACGAGCAGCCGGAAGAAGCGGTTCAGCTGCTCGTTGGTCGCCAGTGCGTTCAGAACGAGGAATACGAGAACGACCCGCATCCCGATCTCAGCCAGCCTGCCGTATGTCCCTACCGGGCCGACCTGCGGGGTACCCAGGAGAGAGATGGCACAGAATGCCATATGGATGATCACCAGGAAGAGCAGCGGCGACAGGATGAATTCTTTGATACGCCCCCGGTAGGTGAGATATGCGAACA
>CAZMKB010000127.1:4721-9660 GCA_964566685.1 uncultured Gemmatimonadota bacterium
GAGGGGCGGCGGGTGTGGATATGAGATATGCGAACAGGGCAGTGTAGATCATCAGGATGCGGGGGATTATCGGGAACTGAAGACCCGAGATGAAGACGGCTGCCAGGACCAGGCTCAGGTAGAACATCGAATCCGTCAGGTCGACCGAACGGACTCTCTCGATGATCCAGTCCGTGCGGAGGAGGACGAATGCCAGCAGGAGCACCAGGACTGCGGCGAGCGGATAGAGGAGCTCGAGGGAGATGTCGTATCCGCTTCTCCACAGGGGGTTCACGACATAGGGTCCGAGGGTGACCACCGTTCCGAGAATGATACCCACCCCTGTCGCGAGAATACCTGTCCGTGCGGCCCTCATGCCTGTCACCCTGCCGGGATAAGCGGCCCGTTCACCGATAATGATGAGCCTGCGGCTCGAAATCGTGTGAATAACCCGGGCTACTCGAAGTAACCGAGCGCCCGCAGATCCCTGAGAACCGATTTGTCGATCGGTCCCTCCTGGGCTTTCTCCTTTGTCCTCATGACCTTATGCCATGCCCTCAGATGATCGAGCAAATTCTGTGCCTCGACGGGTCTCTCGTCGGAGAGGTCCGTGGTCTCCCGGGGATCGACATCCAGGTCATAGAGAGTCACCCTCTCCTCCGGGGAATCGGCCCGTGGATGCATGATGAGCTTTTCTCCCCCCTTCCGGACCATGCGCAGGCGCCCCTCGGAGCGTTCCGGCGGCACATGCTCCGACACGAGCGGAACGTCGGATTCGCCGTATATGTGATTCTCCTCGAGGGGCATCGAGAGATGGCCGTTTCGGTTCTCGAACCATGCTTCACTCTGCCCGAAGTCGGGCGGCGGGGAGTCCACGAGAGACAGCAGGTTGGGGAGGAGGTCGGTGGTGGTGATCTGCACACCGCAGGCATCGTTTGAGAATGTCAGCCCGGCGGGTGGCTTCAGAATGAATGGAACGCGGATTTCCTCCTCGAAGAGGAAGAGGCCGTGAATGAAGTGGTAGTCGTGGTCTCCGAGGCCTTCGCCATGGTCGGATGTGAGGACAATGACGGATTCGTCATAGAGTTGCCGCTCACGGAGATAATCGAACAGCCTGCCGATCTCCCGGTCACAGAAACGCACCTCCCCGTCATAGAGAGAACGAAATGCGGCAACCTGTCGGGGTGACCAGTCGATTTCGAATGCAATGTCTCCCATCGACAGATCCCCCGAGTTGAATCGGTCATAGATGCTCAGTATGTCCGCCATGACCTCGGGATCAACGTTCCGGTATGTCTCCGGAGGCAGGTAGAGCCAGTGGGGGTCGAAATAGTGAATCCACATGAAGAAGGGTGTTTCATCCGACACCTGGTCGAGCATCTCGAGGGCGCGGTCGGTCGTGATCGATGCATGCAGATCACGGAGCCGGATCCGCGTGACGTGGTGCTCGAAGAGACGCACCAGGAGAGGATTCCTGAAGAGAGGGGACAGAAAGGCATCATCGAATTCTTCGAATCCCTGCGAAAGGCCCGAATGGCCCCGGCGCAGGATGGGATTGCTCACCACGCCGAGGGTCCGGAAGCCACGCTGGTGGAGGATTTCCGCCAGAGTCACGAATTCGCGGTCGAGCCGGTGGAAAATCCTGCGTACGCCGTGTTCGAGCGGATAGAGACCGGTCATCATCGTACTCATCGACTGTGCCGTGCGGGGGCAGGGGACGATGGCGTTTTCGAACAGGATGCCGTCCTCGCGGAAACGGTCGATGTGAGGAGTGAGTCCGCCGGCGTTCCCGTAGCAGCCCAGACGGTCCTGCCGCAGGGTGTCGATGACGATGAGAATCAGATTCGGTCCTTTCGCAGGAGCATCCGCCGCTTCGCTCCCGGGAAGCCTGTCGGGCAGCTCGATGGGGGCCGTCAGCCAGTTCATCCAGAGGGCGGTGAGGAAAAGAACGGTGACGAGCAGAAGGAGGCGAACGGCTGACCTGCGGCTTCTCAGGAGAAGGGCCGTGGCGAGCAGGGAGACGATACCGATGCCTGCAGGCAGAATGACCGCGCCCGCTCCGGCATTGGCACGAAGGCCGAGCAGCCCGGGTTCGGTGAGGTCGGATGCGAGGACCGTGAGCAGGATGGCGGAGATGGTCACGGTGGCGAGCACAGCCGTCCTGGTGGAGAGAGAAAAGAGCCGGGAGACGAGGATCACCGGCAGTGCGATCAGACAGTTGAATGCGAAAAAGAGCACCCACGACAGGAGGACCGCCGGAAGGACGTCTTCGCCGCCGACGCCGCCCTTCACGAGGAACGCGGTGAGTTCTGCTACCGCGAAGAGGACGGAAAACAGAAGAATCCACCGGAGGAGGCCGGGGCGGCTTCGACTGTCGATTTCGTTCATCATATCTTCGGAGTATCTGTCCTTCTCACAGTCGTGTTACCGGCCTCTCCCCGGCAGTCGGCACGATACGGCGTCCGGCCGGAGGGGGATCGGCCTCGTTCCCGATCACTCCCTGATCTTCACGAAATCCAGGATGTGGCCCATGACGGCTCTCGCCCCCCGCAGAACGTAACTGGCGTCTTCCCAGGTTCTGATACGGGACATGTTCCGGAGGACGAAACGGGGAGTCAGGAAGGTTTTGTAGATCTCGCCGCAGATCTTTACGACCTCTTCGGGCTCCATGTCCGGCATCTTCAGAACCGGCTCGGTCATGTCGTAACGGTCGTAATCGAAGGGGTCTATTCTGAACCAGTCGTTCTCCAGGGCCTCCCGGTGGAGCCCCGTTCCGGGGTAGGGGACGACGACCGTCGACTGCAGCATCTCCGCCGCTCCCGCCGCCATGAGGTTTCTGGCCAGCTCGAGAGTGTTTCTCGCCTCGCGCTTCGTCTCCCAGGGATAGCCGACCATGATGGTGAGCTGGACTTCGAGGCCGCCCCGGCTCGCGATCCTGCAGCCGTCGACGATGTCCTGAACCTTTATTCCCTTGGCTATTCTGTCGAGGGTCGCCTGGTTCGCTGATTCCAGTCCCGACTTGATCTTCCGGAAACCCGCTTTCTTCATGAGCTCCACGGTCTTCTGCCGGATGTCCGAAAACCGCATGTTGCAGGAGAAGAGGATCTCTTCGTTGTAGCCCCGCTCGATCATCCCCTCGCAGAATCTCCGCAGCCAGGATCCTCCCGGGAAGTTCCCGGTGTCGTCGAATATCTCCCTGACGCCGAATTCCTCGATGAGGGAGCCGATCTCGTCCAGCAGACTCTCCGGCGTCCTCACGGCGAATCGGGGGTGTGTCACCGTCCAGGCGCAGAACGAGCACTTTCCCCAGGGACAGTCCCTCCCCGCCATCGTGTACATGAACGGGGTCCTCCGCTTCCACTTCTCGAAGTAGAGATGGGCTCTGGTGAGCCTGCGATCGATGAACGGCAGCGAGTTGAGATCCTGGACCGGTTCGAAGGTTCCGGTGGTCACGGGGGAGCCGTTACGGCGGAAATGGATTCCGGGAGGAAGATCCTTCCCTTCCGCGAGGTGATCAGTGATCCCCTGGAGCATGAAGTCGTAGTGGCCTCCCGTAACCACGAAGTCGACACTCGAGTTCAGGAGGGACTCCTCCGGCTGCGCCGTCACGTGGTCTCCCATGAGAATGAGTTTCGTGTCGGGGATGCTCTTTTTCAACCTGTCGATGATCCGCCAGTGCTGTTTTATGACCGGCGTCTTCGTCTCGAAGGCTATCATGTCGGGCTGTGCTTCGATCATCTCCTCGAAGTATTCTTCCGGTTCTTTCTGTTCCGTGATACCGTCGGCCCAGATCACCTCGTGGCCCTTCGTGCTGAGAAGGGTGGCCGCGGAGGCCGGTACGAGAGGGTAGATGTAGGCCGGGACATGGTACCACTGGAACTGCCTGTTCTGTGTGAGCATCGGGCTTCCCTTGCCCGTGAGCGGCGGATAGCCGATAACGATCTTCATCTGTTTCTACCTCGAATGAGTAATCTTCTTCCGCTCGATGGCGCTCTCGAAGGCTGCCGCGTACTGTCCGGCCATGCGGTCGGCCAGAAATTCTTCCCTGGCCCTCTCCCTGGCGGCGGCTCCCATGCTCCGGGCGAGAGACTGATCGGTGAAGAGCCGGACGACGGCTTCCGAGAGAGCCCTGGCGTCGGCCGGGGGAACCAGGATCCCGGTGACGCCGTCTTCGACGAGCTCGACATTTCCTTCCGTCCGCGAGGCGATCACGGGGCAGCCGAGGGCCATCGCCTCCAGAACGGTGAGAGAAGACCCCTCACCGTAGATCGACGGAAGAACCAGAACGTCCAGCTCGGAGATGACCCGGGGTATGTCTTTCCTGAATCCCGTGAACGTGACCGCGGCCTCGACATCGTTCCTGCGGACACGGTCTTTCAGCTCCTCGATGTAATCCTTCCCCGCCACCCACTCTCCGTGACCCACCATCAGGAGCGCCGCTCCCGGCACCCGGTCCAGGATACGGGGCATGGCGTCGATCAGGTACTCGGCTCCCTTCCGGGGCCTGAAGGAGGCGATCATTCCGGCTGTCGGGCGGTCTCTGCCGATTCCGAATTCATCCTTCAATATGATGTTTTCCATCCTGTAATCAAGATACTCCGGATCGACGCTGTTGTAAATGGTTATCACTGCGTCCGGATCGCGGCCCCATCCGATCATCTCCCTGCGCATCGACCGGTTCACGACGATGTGCCGGTCCGAGAGAAAGCCTGTCGCGCGTTCGGCTGCCATATTCACCCACTGCAAGCTGCCGGTGTTCGTGTCGCGAAGTATCGGAGCCTGGATGATCGTCACGTTCGGCAGGCCGCACGTGAGGGAGAGGAGCCTCCCGAGCACCGTCATTCTCGTGGTCTGGTTGATGATGACGTCGGCCTGCGCCTCCCGCACCATCCCGAGGAGCCGAGGGAACAGGTGCAGGGGGAACTTCGAGCCGGTGTTCATACAGTGAACGCTGATGCCG
>CAZMKB010000128.1:0-9452 GCA_964566685.1 uncultured Gemmatimonadota bacterium
GGGGGGTACTCGTCCCCCGGCGATGGAGCGGAATGAGCCCGCCCCGCCGCTCGAGCACCGCCGGCGTCCCGGCACAGATCCAGCGCTCGAGGAACCGCTCGAGGAGTGCGCGCGGCTCGTGCCGCGCGCCGGCCACGGTCACGATGCCGCACGAGGTGTAGCCGTCCTTCGGGAAAGCCCAGCCGTAGCCTCCGGGCACGGCGCCGAAGTAGATCCTGATCGTGTCCCGATCATGATCGAACGGCCAGCCCTCGACGCGGACGTCGTAGGCGACCATCAGATCGGGCCTGGACGGCTTTCCTTTCCCTTCGGCCCTGACCGCTCTCGACACCGGTCCCGTCGCCCCGTCCGCCCCGACGAGGTAGCGTGCCGAGTACGTTCCCCGGTCGGTCTCGACCGCGACCCGGTCCTTTTCCATCCGTACGGTCCGGCAACGCACGCCGGTGACGATCACGGCACCAGCTTCACGCGCGGCGTCGGCGAGCGCACTGTCGAAGGCCTCCCGGCTGATCCCGTAGGCGACCGGCCGGTCGGAGAGAATCTCTATTTCTTCGCCGCTTCTGTAGACCAGCCGTGCACCGCAGTAGGTCCGCTCGACGAGCGCACGCACTCCTTCCCCGACGATGCCGAATGTCCGTTCGGTGATGCAGCCGCCGCAGGCCTTCCGTCGCGGAAAGCTGTCACGGTCGATGCCCGTGACGGAGAGTCCCAGGACCGAGAGGAACCTGGCGCAGGTCGAGCCGGCGGGGCCGAGCCCGACGACGATGACGTCGGCATCCATTTCACGATTCATAGGCATCGGAACCAGGTGAGTCAACGGCCTTTCCCGCGGCTGCCACCATCGAAAGCGCATGAATAAGTCGGGTTTAATATATCCGGGCTCCTCTCGATTGGCAACGGAGGATGGCACCACCCCTTGAACTCGCCTCCGCCGGGCCTATTATCTGATTAACCGGGTGAGAGCGCATACCTTACGTGAAGCGGGTACGGTGTGGGTAACCCTTGCTCCCGTCCGGCGCCCGCGGCATGCTGCTGATGGATCCGACCGTGATCGGAAGATCATCCGACGGAAGGAGCACATGAATGGTAGAGGACGTCACGAAGAAGACGTGCGAGCCCTGCGAGGGCGGGGTCGACCCGATGACCGAAAACGAGGAGGACGCCTACCTCAGGCAGGTGCCGAAGTGGAAGGTCGACCGGGAGAACGTGCACCGGATAAAACGGATGTTCGAGTTCAAGGACTTCAAGGAGGCCATGCAGTTCGTGAACAAAGCGGCGGACATCGCCGAAGAGGAGGGTCACCACCCCAACCTCTACATCAATTACAACAAGGTCCTGGTCGAGCTCTACACGCACGCCATCGGCGGCCTCTCGATCAACGACTACATCGTGGCGGCCAGGATCGACCGGATCTGATTCGGAAGCGGTGGAAAAACTGAACGAGAACCGGTCGGAATCGACCGGAACCGACAGCATTGACGGTGGACAGAGAGTATACGTAGCCAGGTAGCATCGATTGATCCCCGAGCCACCGGAATTCACTGAGGATACGGTCCGGCCGGTTCGGACGGGGACAGACTATTCCCCGGCAGGCCGGAGGAAGAACACATGAGGAGGAGAGAATGCCGGTACGAAAAGGACAGGCGGAGTGGCAGCGGAATCTGAAGAGCGGAAAGGGGAGCATGAAGCTCGGCAGCGGCGCGTTCGAGGGACCCTACTCGTTCTCTTCGCGTTTCGAAGAGGGAGCAGGGACCAATCCCGAGGAGCTCATCGGCGCCGCCCACGCCGGGTGCTTCTCGATGGCGCTCGCCAACATTCTCGACGAAGCGGGTCACGTGCCGAGCCGTGTCACCACGACGGCGAAGGTCCACCTGGAAAAGGGCGGGGGCGGCTTCGCGATAACGCGGATCGACCTCGACACGGAAGGTGACGTGCCGGGCATCGACGAGAAGACCTTCCAGGAACATGCCGAGAAGGCCAAGAAGAACTGTCCGGTCTCGAAAGCGCTCGCGGCGATCGACATCGGCCTGACCGCGAAGCTCGTCTCGTAAGGAGAATGCCACATGAAACTCAAGAAAAAGAAGATCGCCATTCTCCTCGCCGAAATGTACAACGACCGCGAGTTCTGGTACCCCTACTACCGGATGAAGGAGGAAGGAGCACGCGTCTCGGCCGTCGCGGCGAAGAAAACGACCTACACCGCGAAGGAAGGCATCACAGCCGACGCCGACCTGGCCGTCGGCAGCGCGAAGCCGAAGGATTTCAACGCGGTCATCATACCCGGCGGCTTCGCACCCGACTACATGCGCAGAACACCTGCCATGGTCGACTTCGTGAGGAAGATGCATGACAGGGGGAAGATCGTCGCCTCCATCTGCCACGGGGCCTGGATCCTTGCCTCAGCCGGCATCGTGGAGGGGAAGACCGTCACCTGCTTCTCCGCCATCAAGGACGACCTCACGAACGCCGGCGCCACCTGGGTGGACGAGGAAGTGGTGCGGGACGGACAGATCATCACCTCCCGGAAGCCGGACGACCTGCCGGCCTTCTGCCGCACCATCATCGAGGCGCTGGGGTAGCGGGGATGTCGCGGGATGCTCTCGCGTTCGATACATTTCGACGCTCGAGATGCACAGGACCGGAGAATCCTCATGGCAGACCTTCACCGGTGAGCGGGCGCCGCGGATTTCCGGGCCCCGCTCACTGATTGACAAATCCCGCCTGAATCGATACAATCAGCATGGAAGAGATCCAATCGAACTTCTCGTCAGACCGGTGTATTTCTTTTCATCCGAAGAAAACCTGCGGAGAAAAATTCCATGTCCCGGAGAAAACCAGCCCTCGAGCACTGGAAGAAACTGTACGACATCGCTGTCCGAATCAAGGAGGCTTCGCCCTGGCAGTGGATGGAAGAGACGGACATCTTCGGCGTCCGGGATCCGGAAACCGGAATGACCGGGTTCATGAGCATCATGGGATCCATGGGTGAGCACTATGCCGTGGCCTCCTACCTCGGCAGCGAGGGGCTCTACTCATTCTGGAACATGTACATGAAGGAAGTGCCGCCGGATCTCGAGGACTTCCTGGAGACACCCCAGCTCCAGCTCAGCTTCGAAGACCGCAGCTACCTGGAACAGGAGGACCTCCGGCTCATCAAGAAACTGGGTCTCCGTTTCCGGGGGCGGAACTCCTGGCCCATGTTCCGCAGTTACCGGCCCGGCTATCATCCGTGGTTCCTGGAAGCCGGTGAAGCGACCTTCCTCACGCATGCCCTCGAACAGACGCTGGTCGTTGCTCATCGATGCAGGGAAGACAAATCATTCGTCCACCCGGAAGGTGCATCCTCACCGGCATTTCCGTTGAGCGGGAAGTACCTGGTACGGACGGCGAGGAAAACAGGCGACACCCTAGTGTGGAAAGACAAGGTCGAGGTCGTCCGGCCGCCGGGTCCCCTCTCCCTCTCCCTCAGTATCGACGCTGGAAGAGTCGGCATGCTCAACCGCCTCGAGTACGGAGAAGCGACGATCGAAATGGACTTTTTCCTCCTTCCCGCGAGAATAGGACCGAGAGGAGAAAGACCTTCCATAGCTTACATGTTCCTCATGGTGGACGCATCGAGCGGAACGATCATCAACACGGAGTTGTTCGAGGCGAAGCCTTCGAAGACAGCGATGTACGAGCGAATCCCGGGGCACGTTGTCGATCAGATTCTCGGATTGGGATTCATACCGGAAGTGGTACGGGTGCGGTCGGAGCTGCTCCTCTCCCTGCTCGGATTTCTCTCGGAAAAGCTCGGTTTCGAACTGGAGCTGTCGCCCGTCCTGGAAAACCTGGATCCCGCCCGCGAAGCGCTGTTGGGAAAATTCCTGTGAAGTCACGGCCCGGGACCGAACGCAGGCGGGATGGAACTCCTGTCACGCGTCCCCGGAACTATCGAGACAATTCCACTGAAATATGACAGCAGGCCAAAAGCTCAGGGTATCGTTCCTCGGCGGGGCGGGCGAGATCGGCGCTTCGTGCGCACTCGTGCAGGCAGGGGATACGAACCTCCTCGTCGACTGCGGGGTCCGTTTCCACGGAGGAGATGCCCTGCCCGATCTCGCCTCCCTGGGAAATGTCCGCCTCGATGCCGTCCTCGTGACCCATGCCCACTCCGACCACTCCGGCGGTCTCCCCGTCGTCGCCGACACGTTCCCGGGAACACCGGTCTATGCCACGCCGCCCACCATCGATCTCACGATGATCCTGCTGAGGGATGCTCTGAAGCTCATGGGGACGCCGGAGTTCGAGGGGGAGTACCCTCTCTTCTCCGGGGTACAGCTCGAACGCCTCCAGGATTCGCTGAGACCGGTCACTTTCGACACGCCGCTCGAAATCGGCGACGTGAGGATTACGTTTCATCCGGCTTCCCACATCCTGGGAGCGGCGATGATCCACCTGGAGACTTTGGCAGGCGGAGTGCTCTTCACCGGCGACTACAGCGTGAGCCCCCAGAACACCGTGCCCGCTCTGCCGAGACCCGCCCTGAGGGCCGATCTCGTGGTGACGGAATCGACCTACGGCAACAGGCTGCACGAAAACCGCGCGACCGCCGAAGAACGGCTGCTCGGCAGGATAGGCAGGGTCGTCGAGACGGGCGGCCGGGTTTTGATACCGGCCTTCGCCGTCGGGCGCGCGCAGGAGGTTCTGCTCATCCTCAAAAGGGGGCTTCGAAGAGGAACCCTGCCGCAGGTGCCCGTCTTCGTCGACGGCATGGTTCGCGCGGTCTGTGACGTGTACCGGCGACACGGTCGCTACGTCAGCAGGTCGCTCGCCCACGCGATCCGCCGGGATGAACATCCGTTCTACACGCAGGGAATCCGGCCGGTCGAGAAACCGGAGGACAGGCGGCGGGTGCTGGACGCCGGAGCCTGCGTCATCGTCGCCTCGAGCGGGATGCTCGTGGGTGGAGCTTCCACCGTCTACGCCTCGGCACTGGCGGGCAATCCGCAGGATGCCATCCTCATCACCGGGTACCAGGACGAGGAATCACCGGGACGCGCGCTCCTCGATCTCGCCGAGAAGGAGGGGCCCCGGAAAATCGTTCTCGGCGGGGAATCGGTCGATGTGCGGTGCCGTTTCGACACCTACGGCCTCTCGGCCCACGCGGATCGCATGCAGATGATCGCGTTTCTCGAGACGCTGCGCCCGCTGACCGTGGTCCTGGTTCACGGCGACCGGGAGGCGAAGGAATCCCTGGCGGCAGGGCTGAGCTGCAGGGACGTCGTCTCCGCCGGGAACGGCATGGAGATCGAGCGCTCCTACCGCGGAGTTCGGTCACGGCGCGAGGGCGCCAGGCGGAAACCGTCCCGTGTCGCGGACCTCGACATCACCGCCGCCCGCAACCTGCTCGGTCCCCCCGGCGACGTTCCGCTCCGGGCACGCGAGGCGGTTCAGGCGTGGTTCGGCGAGCGTGTCGACAGGGATGTCGTGGAGAGGTTCACCGGGCGCCTGGTGTCCGCGGGGCTCGTCCGCCGCGACGACAGGAGACCTTCGCTCCTCTGGGTGCTCGGTCCCGGGGAGAGCGACCTGTTCCCGGAGGAGGCGGCGCTCGCGGAAGAGCTGAAAATCGAGAACCCCAAGGGGCGGCTCCTGGAACTGTGCACACGCCTGAGGACGGAACCTCCCGAGGTCGGCTGCGATGTGAGCGGCGGCTTTCACGTCGTGTCGATGGCGATCGAAGCCGGCGGGGAACGGCTCGAGAGCGGACCTCAGAGAGCCGCCGCGAGAAAAACGGCGGAGCAGCTCGCCGCGAAAGCCCTGCTCGAACGGTACCGGGAGCGGCTCCCTCCATCCGACGATGTTGTCCGGATCGATGAGAATGAAAAGACGGAGCTCCGGGAGGGAAACTTCAAGGGCCGGCTCCTGGAGTGGAGTACGGGCAGGCGAATCCAGCCGACCCCGGCGTTCGAACGCAGAATCGTACCCGGAGGGTTCCATATCAGGGCGAAGACCGGGCTTCCCGGCGGAGACACGGTCACGTCCCGCTGGTTCGGCGCGGAGAGCGAAAAGACAGCCGAACAGGCCGCGGCGCGCGACCTGCTCGACATCATCTCCCGGCATCAGGGAAGCGAAACGGCCGGCGACATCCGTGCAGAGAACGATCCGGCCGCGGAGAAGGACGTTCGGAACGGAGCGGGCTCCGCCGACACGCCGGATCCCGATCGCGGAATGCCTGACCCGAGACCGCTCCTCAACACCCTGCGCCAGACCGGAGTGATCCGGGACTTCGGCTACACGCTTCACGACCAGAGGGGCGCCCCGCACCGGCCGATCTTCGTGATGACGGGCTGGGCGCTCACGGCCGGAGACGAGCGGATCGAGACGGATCCGGTGGAGGCGGGCTCCAGGAGAACAGCGCAGAGGGAAGCCGCCTCGGCGCTCGTCGCCCGATTGCGCAGGGCCGGATTCCTCGCGGAACCGCCGGTCGATCAAGGGGACCGGCCCGGATGAAGACCTCCTACGGCATCTTCACGTAGTTGTAGTAGAGCCCCGAGCCCATGGTGCCGGTGTAGAAGATGCGGTACTGTCCCAGCGGGTTCGCAACCAGCGGCACCAGCGACTTCAGCCAGAGGCCGGGATTGTAGGCGTACCAGCTGTTCCCGGCGTCGAAGCTCACGTAGAAGCCGACGTTGTCGTCGACCGCCGCGTAGACGGTGTTGGGCCTGACGGGATCGGTGATCACAGTGAAGATCCTGCCGCCCGGGTCGAATCCGCCGTAGTTCGCCGTCCAGGACTGCCCGCCGTTGGTGCTCTTGATGATGTTGTTGTAGAGGCTCGAGGCGTAGACGTTCATGGGATCGACGGGGTCGACGGCGATCGAGGTGATGGCGCCGTACCCGTCGTTGTACCGCTCGATCCAGTTCTCTCCGCCGTCCAGGCTCACGAAGATGAACGCCGGCTCGAACCACCAGGTGCCGGTTCCCGCATACACCACATCCGGGTTGAGCGGGCTCACCGCCACGGAGTACCCCGCGGTTCCCGCCATCTTGTTCGACCAGAAGTTGCCGCCGTCGGTCGTCTTCCAGATCCCCAGGGTCGCGCTCGAGTTGCTCACCCCGGCCCAGACCTCGTCCGGGTCGTGCGGATTCAGGTAGACGGTCCTCACCTCCGAGTAGTTGGCCAGCGCCGTCAGGTTCCAGCTGGCCCCGGTGTCGGTCGACTTGAAGACGCCGCTGTTGGAGCCCCCGAGGTAGAGGACCGAGGGATCGTCCGGGTGGATGACCACCTCGTTCACGGCGTGGTTCAGCTCGAAGAAGCCGTCGGCCGACCAGAACCAGGTGGCCCCGGCGTCGGTCGACTTCCAGAGGTCGGCCTGAAACGTGCCGGCGTAGATGGTCGCCGGCTGGGTCGGGTGGACGGCAACGGAGTTCACGAAGTCGCTCGCGAGGCCGGTGTTCGCCTCCCCCCACGTCGTTCCCCCGTCCGTCGTCTTCAATATACCGGCCCGGTAGAGACCGACGAACACCTCGTCGGTCTGCGAGGGATTCACGTCGACGATGTAGGCGAAAGGTGCCGAGTAGTGGTCTGCCGGCAGGTCGAACTCCGTCCAGGAGTCCCCGTAGTCCTCGCTCTTCCAGAGCCCCGGCGTCGCCGTGAAGGGCTCTCCCTCGCCGGCGGCCCAGAGGACGCCGGGCACCACGGGATCGGCCCGCACGTACCAGGTGTTCTCGACGAGGACGTGGCTCCAGCTCGCCCCGAAGTCCGTACTTCTGTAAATGCCCTCGGTGCCGCCGCCGAGCGATGAGTAGGCGCTCACGTAAATGGTCTGGGAATCCCCGGCGTCCACCGACACCGAGCGGATGTTGCCGTTGGGAAGACTCGTGCCCAGCTGCGTCCAGGTGTCGCCGCTGTCGGTGCTGCGGTAGAGGTAGTAACCGTAGGAGCCGCAGTAGATGACGGAAGGATCGGAGGGATCGGCGGTGAACTTGAGAGCGCTGGAGGTGCCGCTCCGGTGGGACCAGGTGCCTCCGCCGTCGGTGCTGAGGTAGATGCCGAGCTCACCCCCGGCAAGGATGCGCTGCACGTCGGTTCCGGAGGCATGGACGCCGCTCCACCAGAGGCCGTCGATGCCGGCGGCGGTCCACGTGCGGCCACCGTCGTCCGAGAGGTAGATGTCGCCTTCGTTCCCCTTCCAGTAGGCTGCCGAAGCGGCGTACACGAGGTCGGGGTCGAGGGAGCTCGCGTCGATCTGCTTCACCCAGTCGCAGACGATGCCTTCCCGGCTCGGCTGCCAGGTGGCTCCGCCGTCGTCGGACCGGTAGACGCCTCCCGCCTGGGTGCCCGCGAACATGATCGAGGGATCGGCGGGATGAACCAGGAGACCTGTCACGTAGCCTCCCCAGGGCCCGCCGGCGCTCATCCAGGGGAGAAGTGCTCCGGTTTCCGGTCTCGGGGTGGCGGCGCGTTCCTTCCCGGACGGGACGGGTTCTCTCTTTGGGGAAAGCGCTGAGACGCCCGCTCCCGACTGGTTCCAGAGGACGACGGATCCGTCGCCGGTCGAGATGACCCGGTCGCCCGACACCGTCACGGCCATCCCGGGCGGGAGAAGCTTCTGTACCGCGGGGGAGAACGTCCACCCCGGCTCTTCGGCCCGGACGGTGGTGAAAAACGCGAGGAGGAGAAAAAGTGTTGCGAGGACTTCGAGCTTCCGTTTCATCGTGGCCTCCGGGAAAAAGTCTTTCTGACAACCGGACAGAGTATAGCAGAGGATGCCGGATGGAGTCAAGCGGAGCATGTGTCCCTTGTGTCCCTGCCCCGGCCACGGAACAGTCCACTCGTATTCGACCGGTGACGGCGGCCGATCTTCGAGAGAGATCCACGAGGGAGAAACCGCGCGGTGGCGGTCAGCCTTCTACGATCCTCGAGAGACCTCCCTCGACTTCCACGCCGATTCGTGTAGTATTAGGGAGGATTCGTCAGGAGGCTCACGACGACGAAACGGCTCATGACGAGCCGCTGAAAGTCGTTTTCACCGACAAGGGAAATCATGCTTGAATCGAGGCTGGGAGAGATCGCCGCGCTTCTCACGGCGATCTGCTGGACGGGGAGCGCCCTCGCGCTCGAGGCCGCGTGCAGGCGGGCGAGCACCCTCACCGTCAATCTCGTCCGGCTCTTCATCGGCCTCGTCTTCCTGAGCGCCTACTGCGGATTTTCCCGCGGGATGGTGTTCCCGCTCGATGCGACGGCGCACGCCTGGTTCTGGCTCTTTCTCTCCGGCATCGTCGGCTTCGCGGTCGGTGATGTCTGCCTCATGCGAGCCTTCGCGGTGGCAGGTGCCCGCATTTCCATGCTCATCATGGCGTCGGTGCCGCCCATGACGGCACTCCTCGGACTGATCTTCCTGGGAGAGGGGCTCATGACGCGCGGTGTCGCCGGCATGGCTCTGACGGTCGGCGGGATCATCCTCGTCG